>JAUMNV010000201.1 GCA_031295725.1 Collinsella sp. | reverse complement strand
TCCATCATATAATGGAGCGACGCAACCAGAGAGGTCACCCATGGAATTTTACGCAAGCTGCCCCGAGGGCTTTGAGTCCGCACTCGCCGATGAGCTTAAACGCCTCGGGCTTTCGCATGTTCGCCGGCTGAAGGGCCGCGCCACGTTTGAGGGCGAGCTCGAAGAAGGCTGTCGCGCGTGCCTGTGGTCGCGCCTGGCGAGCCGCGTGTTCGTGGTACTCGGACGCTTTGAGGCGCAGGATGCCGATGAGCTGTACGACGGCGTTTACGACATCGCTTGGGAGACCATCATCCGCCCCGGCGCCACCATCGCCATTACCGCCCGCGGCGTGACCGAGCAGCTGCGCAACACGCGCTTCTCGGCCCTGCGCGCCAAGGACGCGCTGTGTGACCGCCTGGCCGAGACCACGGGCCGTCGCGCCGACGTTGATGCCGCCGATCCCGACGTTCATCTGCTGCTTTCGCTGCGTCAGCGCCGCGCGAGCATCAGCCTGGACCTTTCGGGCGACCCGCTGTTCAAACGCCTGCCGCCCGCAGCGGCCCGCGCCAGCGAGGGCGCGCACGTGCTGCGCCCCGACTACGCCGCCCTGGTGCTGGCGCAAGTCAGCTGGACCGCGCTATGCGAGCGCGAGCTGACGGCCGATGATTACGAGAACGAAGCTCTGCCCACGCTGATCGACGCCTCGTGCGCCGGCGGCGGCCTGCTGCTGGAGGCCGTGAATATCCTGACTGACCGCGCCCCGGGCGCCGCACGCGAGCGCTGGGGCTTTGAGGGCTGGCAGCTGCACGACGCCGCCCTGTGGGAGCAGCTGCTTGCCGAGGCGCGCTCGCGCGAGGCGGCAGCGCGCGAGCGCCAGGCGCGCATCGTGGCCGCAGACATCGACCCCGCCGCCCGCAAGACTGCCGAGCGCATGGTCAAGAGCGCTGGCCACAAGCGCTTTGTCGATTTCTGCGCCGCCAAGTCCGCCACCGTACTGGACCACGCGGGCGCCGTCGCCGGTGCCGCCGTGGTCGCGGATACGACCGAGACACCGCTTTCGCTCATGCACGACGCCATGACGCTGGTCGGTGAGCTGCGCCGCGCGCCCGAGCTTGCCGCGGCACCGGTCGCCGCGCTCACCCGCGACGGATTGCTGGCCCGCGCGCTCCACGCCGAGCCCGAGCGCTCGATTGCCGTCATGCCCAACAACGAGGAAGCAGCTATTGAGGTCTGGCCTTCGCTCGACCATGCCGCCGCAGCGTTTGAGGCTGCGACCAGCGCGGATACCGAGGCCGAGGTTACGGATGCCAACGAAACCAACGATGAAGCCGCCGCTTCCGCCATGCCCGAACCTGCTGCCACGCTCGACCTGGGCGACGGCAAGCCGCTGCCCGTGCTCATCCCCGAGTCGGAGCAGTTCGCCAACCGCCTGCGCAAGAATGCCCGTCTGCGTCGCAAGTGGGCAAAGCGCGAGGGCGTGAGCTGCTACCGCGTCTACGATGCCGACCTACCCGACTACTCCGCCGCCATCGACCTGTACGAAGGCTGCCCGCAGACGCCGGGCCGCTGGCTCGTCATCGCCGAATACGCCGCGCCCAAGACCATCGACCCCGCACTGGCCCAGGCCCGTATGCTCGACATTCTGGCCATCGCGCCGCGCATCCTTGATGTTCCGGCCGAGCACGTGCACGCCAAGGCCCGCATGCGTTCGCGCGGTGGCTCTCAGTACGGCAAGCAGGGTGCCGGCAAGGGCGCGTCGGGCGAGCGCGCCAATATCGCACGCCGTCGTCTGCCGCTCATCGAAGAGGGCGGCCTCACCTTTGCCGTCAACTTTGACGACTATCTGGATGTGGGCATCTTCCTGGACCACCGCGTCACCCGCAACCTGGTGCGCGAGCACGCCAAGCAGGCGCGCCGCTTCCTCAACCTGTTCGCCTACACCGGCACCGCCACCTGCTACGCAGCCGACGGCGGCGTCGAGGAGACCGTGACGGTCGACCTTTCCAACACCTACTTGGACTGGGCCGAGCGCAACATGCGCCAGAACGGCTTTGTGGGGCCGCAGCATCACTTTGTGCGCGACGACGTGCTCGCCTGGATTCGTGACCAGCGCCAGACGCGCAACCGCTGGGACCTGATCTTTGTCGACCCGCCCACGTTCTCGAACTCGTCCAAGATGGGCCGCCGCACCTGGGATGTCCAGCGCGACCATGTTGAGCTTTTGGCCGGCGTATCCCGCCTGCTCGCACAGGGCGGCCACGCCATCTTTAGCTGCAACCTGCGTGGCTTCCGCCCCGAGACGCGCAAGCTCGCCCGCGCGGGCGTGGTGTTGGAGGACATTACGGCGCAGACCATCCCCGAGGACTTCGCACGCAACCAGAAGGTGCACCACTGCTATATCGTGCGCCGCCTGCCCATCGAGGATGCCATGGCCGAGGTCGGCTTTGGTGCCGAGGAGATTGCCGAGCGAACCGAGGAGCTGCGCAACCCTGAGGCGCGCAAGCCTCGCGCGGCAGTGCCTGGCCATGTGCACGCCGGCGACGGCAAGCCGCACGTCACCGGCAGCCCCTCCCCCGCCGGTAAGCCCAAAAAGAAGAAGTTCTACGCCAGCAAACCCAAGGGCAAATAACAAAGTTGCGGTGGAATAGTTCCTAAAAAGCCTGGTAAAGGCCCAAACAGGAACTATTTCACCGCAACTCATAGTGGGATGGTGGATGCCGGCCTATCCCTGGGTAACCAATCGGTAGCCGATGCCCACGTGCGTCTGGATATAGCGCGGATGTGCGGGGTCGGACTCGATCTTCTTACGCAACGTGCCCATAAAGACACGCAGGCTCGCCAGGTCGCTCTTAGTCGCCGTGCCCCAAATCTCGTGCAGGATAAACTGGTGCGTCAGCACCTTGTCGGCGTTATGGGCCAACAGGCACAGCAACTTGTACTCGATCGGCGTCAGGTGCAATTCCTCGCCATCCATCGTGGCGATGCCAGCATCAAAATCGATATGCAGCTCACCGGTATCGAACGAGCCCTCGGACGCACCCATGCCAATCTGCGCATACGAGAGGCGCCTGAGCGTCGTGCGAATACGCGCGAGCAGCTCCTCGACCGAAAACGGCTTGGTCAGATAGTCGTCGGCGCCGGCATCGAGCGCGCGGATTTTGTCCGCGTCCTCGCTGCGCGCCGAGACCACGATGATCGGCATGCCCGACCATGCGCGCACCGATTCCACCACCTTGACGCCGTCCATATCGGGCAGGCCCAGATCGAGC
>JAUMNV010000167.1 GCA_031295725.1 Collinsella sp. | reverse complement strand
TGCAGGTGCTTGCTGACCAAAAAGCTCGCTTCGATGGGGTCGCGACCGGCGATAGCGCGGCGAATCTGCTTGTGCTCGTTCACGATGTCCTGATTGTCGAGAACCTGCGTGGCGGCGCGCAGCCAGCGGAAGCGCTCCAGGTCGGCATTGGTCTCTTCGAGCCACGACCACACGGTGCTGCGACATGCGATGCTAAAAATCATGTGATGCATGAGGTTGTCGCTCAAAAAGAAGCCGATGCGATCCTCTTCGGCCATGGCCTTTTTCTGCAGCACGATGGCGCGGTCGAGCTGCTCGATGCCGGCCGACGTGGCGCGCGCACAGCACTCCACAATCACCTGCTTTTCCAGATGCTCGCGGATGTAACAGGCACTCTCGGCAAGGGTGAGGTTGATGGGCGAGACGTAGGTACCGCTCTGGGGCACGGTGCGCACCAGGCCTTCCTGCGCCAAACGAACCAAAGCCTCGCGCACAGGGGTGCGCCCCATATCTAGGTCGTCGCAAAGTTGCTTGACGCCCAGCTTTTCGCCCGGCTTGTAGTCCAGGTAGACGATTTTGCGTCGAATGGTGTGGTAGGACTGGTCCTGTAGGCTCGTTTCCTGCTCGCCGACGTGCATCGATTCTTCCATAGCGCCTCGCAACTGTTCTATCAAACTCATATGTCAGTTGTTAATTATGCCGCGAATCAGCTCTCCGCGGTGGGCAATTCGGCTGTTGCCTGAGAACTATTGCGGCATCTTAGTCTGTGTTTGCGCAAGGCTGTGCTCAATGTTGCCGTATCATAAGCCGTCGCAAACGTGAAATAGAAAGAAGGAATCCCATATGCAACTGGCAAATATCGTACGCGAGCGCTGGAAGGGCGTCTTGTTCTGCCTGATCATCGCTGTCCCCGCGACGTTGCTCGGCAAACAAATTGAGGTGGTCGGTGGGCCGGTATTTGCCATCCTCTTTGGCATGGTCCTGGCGCTCGTTTTTCCCAAGAATCGTCGCGAACAACTCGCTGCCGGTGTTACCTATACGTCCAAAAAAGTCTTGCAGTACGCGGTCATCCTGCTTGGCTTTGGCATGAACCTCTCGCAGATTCTGTCCAAGGGCGCCCAGTCGCTGCCGATTATCGTGGCGACGATCTCGACCTCGCTTGTCATTGCCTTTGTGCTCTGCCACGTTATGAACGTGCCGGGCAAAATCGCGACGCTTGTGGGTGTGGGCTCGTCGATTTGCGGCGGTTCTGCCATCGCCGCGACAGCACCCGTCATCGATGCCGACGATCGCGAGATTGCCCAGGCTATTTCGGTCATCTTCCTGTTTAACGTTATCGCGGCGCTCGTGTTTCCGACGCTCGGCGGCATGCTCGGGCTGACCAACGAGGGCTTTGGCCTGTTTGCCGGCACCGCCATCAACGATACCTCGTCGGTAACGGCTGCGGCGAGCGCCTGGGATAGCATGCATCCCGGCGCCAATGTGCTCGAAAGCGCCACAGTGGTTAAGCTCACCAGGACGCTGGCCATTATTCCCATTACGTTGGCTCTCGCATGCTGGCAGATGCATCTGGCGCGCAAGGCCGGCGGTGACGCCAAAAGCACGTTCTCGCTTAAACGTGCGTTTCCCATGTTTGTGCTGTTCTTTGTGCTGGCGAGCGTGATCACCACGGTGCTTCAGCTTCCCGCGTCCATCACGGCGCCCATCAAGGAGCTGTCGAAGTTCTTTATTGTGATGGCCATGGCGGCTATTGGTTTTAATACCGATATCGTCGAGCTGGTCAAAAAGGGCGGCAAGCCCATCGCGTTGGGCTTTTGCTGCTGGATTGGCATTGCGTGCATGAGTTTGGGAATGCAGCACGTGCTGGGAATCTGGTAGAGAAGTAGCTTATTCGTGTGCTGGCTGCCGGTGAGCGCAAGCCTTCGGTGGAGCGATAGGAGCTCTTGCGGGTATGGCTTGTCCGCAGGTTTATAAGTCCCGAAGAGCTCTTATCGCCCCGCCAGGATGGCGATGCGGGGCAACACCTATACTCGCAGGACGGCGCTTTCTGCCCTATAGTGTTTGGTGAGCAATATCGTTCAATTTTGAAACACTCGGTCGTGCGACCGTCGGCGGTTGCACGTCGCCGCGGACAGGGGCAAATCATGGATAGCAATGCTAAGCTGAACATCTTGACCGATGCCCTAGCTGCTGCCGGGGCCTCGGCATTGGCAATCGATGCGCGTGGGGACGTCGCGATCTCGACCATGAATGACGCGGCGCTTGAGCGGGATGTGGCGGCTTTTGTCGCTGAGCGTCTCGACCGTATAGGAGACGGCGCGCGTCTGGTTATGGGGCGTGAGGGTACGCGCCTGAGCCTGACCGTTCGCCCCACCGACAAAGAGGGCGGGAGGCTTTGGGTCGTTGTGGTCCGCGAGGTGCGCGGTGCCGCGGCGCATGCGGGCATCGAGTGGCTCAACGCCGACGAAGTTGAGGTCCGCTATGAATCGAGCGCGTACGGCATCGTTGAGGGGGCGGCCTCGGTGGCTGTACCGGTTACCGAGAGCTATGCGCGCGGCGTGCCCCTTATGCTCGAGGGCGAGCTGGGAGCGGGTCAGGTCGAGATTGCCAAGCGCCTCTATCTGGATGGCCCTTTTGTCGATCAGCCCTTTGTTTCCGTCGCGCTCGATGAACTCACCGATCGCGGTTGGCGCCATGTGCTCAAAAGCTCCGAATCGCCGCTGTTCCAAACGGGGCTGACCCTTTGCATTGAGGGCTGGAATGCGGTTGGCCCCCAGCGCCTCCGCGAGCTGGTCTCCACGATGACCGACACCGCGTTGGCGACGCGCTGCCATGTGGTGCTGACGGCGAATGACATGCCGGGCGGCGGCGAAAGTGATCAAGCCGCCTTTGTGACCGAGCGCTTCGCCTGTGCGGTGAGCGTCGCGCCGGCAATCGCCGAGCAGGGAGCCGCGTCGACGAAGGTCGCGCGCTATTTGGAATATCTCGCTGATGCATTTGGGACGGCAGCGCCCACGCTGTCTGCCGCGGCGACGAAGACGCTCGATGCTTACCGCTGGCCGCGCAACTATCTGCAGCTCCGCGAGGTCTCGGAACGACTGTATATATTGGTGGGGACGGGCACGGTGGACCGCGCTGTGGCGGAGGAAGTGTTCGCCCAAGAGGACGTGATTAAGACCGCAACCTTTGGCGCCCCGACGCTTGAAAGTGACCTGTATATCCTGCGACCGCTGGCCGATACCGAGCGAGATATCGCGCATCTGGTTGTAGACCATCTCCACGGCAACCGAACCCGTGCGGCGGAGGTGCTGGGCATAAGCCGTACAACGCTGTGGCGCTTGCTGAAGGACGATGACCGTTGAGCGAGGCGCCCGTGACCGCACGCGACGCGTGTGCTACAGTCCAAAGCGTTATTGTTTCGATTTGGTTACGGCGTGCGAGGGCATATGGCTGAGACTTCAAAACCGAGCCGCAGAAGGCGGAGTGCCGCGCCGGTCAACCGACGCACAACATCGGTGACGTGGGGCAAACACGCCTCGGGGTTTGATGGCTCGTTCAAGCGCACTAAATACGGCTATCCTTCGGCAAGCGCCCGCTTGGCAATGCAGGCAGAGTCCTCGCTGTGGGGCCGCAAACGCGTGGTGGGCTCAAAGCTCAAGCACGACGGAACGCTCGGCTACATCAGCCGCGGGGCGGCTCGCCGCAGCGGGCTCAATCCCGCCGGCTGGCATCGCTACGTGCCGATCGTGGCCGCCGTTGCAGTGATCGTCATCGCGCTCGCTGCGCTCGGATATGCCGGCGGTGGCGCCAACTTGGACGCAATGTTTAAATCGCCCGAGCTCGCGCATGTAGGTACAGAAGTTGTCGAGGGCGCTCAGGCCCAGACGAGCGTCGCGCCCCAGCGCGGTATCGTTGCGGCGGCCTCCACCATCGCCGATGTGCAAAAGGACGAAGACAAGCAAGGCGACGACGTCGATGCGAATCAGACGAGCGAAACGGCAATAACTCCATCGGCGGGATAAGTTGCGAGTGGGGCAGCTAATTTGGGACGGGGCTTTTTTAGCTGCCCAAGACAGTGGCTCATTCGATGTCAGTCGCCAAAAGCGAGCGAGCCGCATTTGCGCCAAGGTGACGTGAAATGAGAGGGCGCTGACCTTCTGGTCGCGCCCTCGAAATTGAACGTCAGATTGGCGTGAATGCGGCCCGCGCAGCGTCAACGAGCCCGCCGTTCGGTAGAATGGCGGAACTAATTACCTTACGTAGACCACGTTGTCGCGGCGGGGTTTGGGCTCGGGCAGCGTGTCCTCGGCATAGCCCAGAATGCAGTGACCGACACCGCGCAGGCTGCCGTCGGCGGGTAGACCCCAACTGGCCAGTAGCTCCAGGCCCTCGGGCGAATCGAAAACCTCGTGGGCGCGATGAATCCAGCACGAATCAACGCCCAGCGCATAGGCAGCGTTGAGCAGGTTGCCCATGGCGAGCGAGCCGTCTTCCAGATGTGTGGGCACGCTGCGGTCAACCAGCACCACCACAACGGTCTTGGCGCCATAGAAGGGGTCGCTGTTGCTGCCCATGACTTGCGCGTTGAGCTGCGAGAGACGCTCGACGGTCGCGGGGTCGGTGACGGCGACAAACGTCACCGGCTGGCGGCCCATGCCGCTCGGTGCATATTGGCCGGCTTCGATAATACGTGCAAGCTTTTCGGCCTCGACGGGACGATCG
>JAUMNV010000158.1 GCA_031295725.1 Collinsella sp. | reverse complement strand
GCAGACAGCAGCGACTGCGTGTACGGATGGTGAGGCTCGCTATAGAGCGTCTTCCAGTCCGAAACCTCAACCATCTTACCCAGATACATAACGGCAACGCGATCGGAAATGTGCTGCACGACGGACAGGTCGTGAGCGATAAACAGATACGCCGTACCAAACTTGTCCTGCAGTTCCTTTAGCAGGTTCAGAACCTGGGCCTGAATGGACACATCCAAAGCGGAAACCGGCTCGTCGCAGATGATCAGCTTGGGCTTCAAAGCGAACGCGCGGGCGATGCCGACACGCTGACGCTGACCGCCGGAGAACTCATGAGGATAACGGTTGATGTGCTCGGGGTTCAGTCCGACAACGTCGAGAAGCTCGCGGACGCGCTCAATGCGCTCCTCCTTGGTGCCCACGCCGTGAATGGTCATGGGCTCGGAGACGATCTCACCGATGGTCATACGAGGGTTGAGCGAAGCATAAGGATCTTGGAAGATAAACTGCATCTCGCGACGCATGTCCTTGATCTCATGCTTGCTCATCTCGGCAACATCTTTACCCTGGAAGAACACCTTACCGGCGGTCGGCTTGGTCAGGCGCATGATAGTACGGCCCGTGGTGGACTTACCGCAACCAGACTCGCCAACCAGACCGAAGGTCTCGCCAGGATAAATCTCAAAAGAGATGTCATTTACAGCAGAGACGACACGCTTGGAGAAGCGCTTGGCGAACATGCCGGACTCAGCGGGGAACTCCTTAGAGAGGTGCTCGACCTTCAGCAGCGGAGTACGCTCGTTGGTATCTGCCATTACGCCTCGCCTCCCTTCTTGGAATCCTTGCGCGTACGGGACGTCACAGGAGCGTTCTTGAGGAACTCGGGGTCGCCAGCGTAGTGGCACGCAGAATAGTGACCAGACTCGGTAACAAAACGCTCGGGGCGCTGCTTGCGGCACTTATCCGTCGCATAGGGGCAACGAGGCGAGAACACGCAGCCCTCGGGCAGGTTCATGAGCGAAGGCGGGTTGCCGTGAATCGGCGTAAGCGGCTTCTTCTCATCGATGGCCTGCTCCGGGATGGAGCGGATAAGGCCCCAGGTGTAGGGGTGGCGACTCTCGTAGAAGATTTCCTCAGCAGTACCGAACTCGACGGGACGGCCGGCGTACATAACCATGATCTTATCGGCCATATCGGCAACGACGCCCAGGTCATGGGTAATCATGATGATGGCGTTGCCGTTCTTCTCCTGCATTTCCTGCATAAGCTCAATAATCTGAGCCTGAATGGTAACGTCCAAGGCAGTCGTGGGCTCGTCGGCAATCAGAATATCGGGGTCGCAGGCAAGAGCCATAGCGATCATGACGCGCTGACGCATACCGCCAGAGAACTGGTGCGGATACTCATTGACGCGCTTCTCGGGCTCGGGGATACCCACGAGGTCCAAAAGCTCGGTGGCGCGCTTGAGCGCCTCCTGCTTGGAGTAGCCACGGTGCAGACGAAGACCCTCGCCTACCTGCTTGCCGATCTTATAGACCGGGTTCAAGGAGGTCATAGGATCCTGGAAGATCATCGCGATATCGTTACCACGAATGTGCTGCATCTCTTCCTCGGTCATCTCGAGGATAGAACGACCGCGATAGCGAACGTCGCCGCCCTCAATCTTTCCCGGAGGCATCGAGATAAGGCCCATGATGGTCATGGCGGTCACGGACTTACCGGAGCCGGACTCGCCGACGACACCGAGGGTCTCGCCGCGATCGAGCGTGTAGGAGACACCGTCGACAGCGCGAACGACGCCATCCTCGGTGTGGAAATACATCTTTAGGTCATCGACCTCGAGCAGATGCTGGCCCTCGGGAACCGGCTGGTCCTTCAGGTCCACATAGTTCTTGTTCTTCTTCATCCTTATGCGTCCTTCATCTTGACGTCGAGGGCGTCGCGCAGACCGTCACCCAGCAGGGTGAAGGCGAGCACCGTCGAGAGAATTGCCAGACCGGGCATGATCATCATCCAGGGAGCAGTCAGAAGATACTGCTGACCGTCCTGAATCATGGAGCCCCACGAAGGCGTAGGCGGAATAACGCCCATGCCGAGGAAGGACAGAGCGGACTCGGTCAGGATGGCGCCACCAATGTTCATGGTCGCGTAGACCACGATGGAGGCGACGGAGTTCGGGAAGATGTGACGCACTACGATACGAGCATCAGATGCACCCATCGCGCGCGCAGCGTCAACATAGTCGTTTTCTTTGACCGTCAAGATTGCAGAGCGGAAGACGCGCGCAATCGAAGGCCAGCCGAGAATACCGATGGCGATAAAGACGTTCTGAAGACCACGGCCGATAACGGCGATCATGGCGACAACGAACAGCACGTACGGGAACGCCAGGAAGATGTCCGCACAGCGCATGATGATCGTATCCCAGATCCCGCCGTAGAAACCGGCCAGAGCACCCATGACCAGACCAATTAGCGTGGAGATCGCGGTGGCCATAATGCCGACGGACAGCGAAACGCGTGCACCGTAGATAACGCGGACGAGAATGTCGCGACCAAGGGCGTCGGTGCCAAACGGGTGCTCTGCACACGGAGCCAACAGCGACGTCTCGGCCATGGTGGTCGAGTCGGAAGCCGTCGGCGAACCGAGCCAGGGCTTAGCCCACAGATCTGCGGTCAGGGCAACCAAAACGACGATGATGATCCAGCAGACACCGATAACGGCGAGCTTGTTCTTGCGAAGACGCTTAAAAGCGTCGCCCCACAGCGTGCGGGACTTGGCGGGAGCAGATGCGGCCTTCGTGGCGGTAGCCTGCTCCTGAGACTGAGAATCAGTTTCCTGCATGAGACGTACCTCCCTTAGGCCTTATCCGACGGACCGCCAAGGCGGATGCGCGGGTCGAGGAATGCATAGCTAATGTCGACGAGCAGGTTAATCACCATGACGACGACGACGATGAGCGTAACGCCGCCCATAACGATGGGCCAGTCACGCATGCTAATGGCGCGATAGACCTCATAGCCGATACCGGGCCAGTTAAAAACCGTCTCGGTCAGGATGGCGCCCGAAAGCATGCCGCCAAAGTCGACACCAATATAGGTAACGACGGGGATGAGTGCATTCTTAAGCGCATGCTTGACGATGATCGCGCGATTGGAGAGACCCTTGGCCTTTGCCGTACGGATGTAATCCTGGTTCATGACGTCAAGCAGCTGCGAGCGCATAATGCGGGCGGCATAAGCGGTCGAAACCGAAGCCAGCGTAATGGTCGGAAGCACATAGTGCATCCAATCCTGATACTGAGAGCTGGAACCGCCGGCACCCGAGATCGGCATGGAGATTGCACCGCCCGTAGCGTCCTTGAGGATGACGCCAAAGAACAGCTGCAGCAACATACCGAGCCAGAAGGCCGGGACCGCAACGAGGATCGACGTGGTGAGCGTTACCAAAATATCCCAGAAGGAATAACGCTTTACCGCCGAAATGATACCCGCACCGATACCCATGATTGCCTCGAGCACGATGGCGCACGCGGCAAGTTTGACCGTATACGGATACTTCTGGGCAAAGATTTCCGTAACCGGCAGCTTGCGCTGATACGAATTGCCCAGATCGCCATGAAGCAGGCCGTTCATGTAATACAAGTAACGGTCCACGAGCGACGTTTGAACGGGGTCGCCGTTCTCGTCAAGGATCGCGTTGCCGTCCTCGTCCGACTGGACCAGGTGATAGCGGACGCGAAGCTGAAGCTCCACCTCGGGGGACAGAGCCTTGTCTCCACCGATCAGCTTGATCGGATCTCCCGGCACGATATTCTGAAGGGCGAACAGAATCAGCGTAACGCCCAAAAATACCGGGATGAACTGAAGCACACGTTTAACGATGTACTTACCCATACCACTCCCCTATCTAGGGATTAACCTAAATGGGATGCCGATCGCCAGACCGGCATCCCAAAATTACCATCAGCCAGTTTACCCCAGGTTAGGGAGAACTGTATGTTTCCCATGAGGTCTACGTAAATACTTGACCCTCACGGAAGCTGCAAACTCTTAGGCGAGCTCAGCGGTACCCAGCTCGGCGTGCTTCTGCGGATCGACATAGAGGTGCTTGATGCGATCGGAGCCGACGATGGTGTGCGTGTAGAACATCACCGGGATGACCGGGCAGTCGGCAGCGACCATAGCGTCGGCCTCCTGCATCTTAGCAACGCGCTCTTCGTCGTCAACCGTGGTGCGAGCCTCGTTGACCTTGGCGTCGAACTCGGGGTTGTTGTAACCGGAGCGGTTGTCGCCACCGAGGGAGTCGGAGTGGAACAGCGGATACAGGAAGTTGTCCATAATCGGGTAGTCGGCAATCCAACCCAGACGACCGAACTGATAGTTAAAGTTCTGGTACTGCTCGAGCAAGGCAGACCACTCGGGGGTATCGGAGACAGCGGTAACGCCAACCTTGGCGAGGTCACCGATGATGGACTCCATGATCTCCTTGTGGCCACCATCCTGGTTGTAGGAAAGGGTCACGTTAATGCCACGATCGCCGTTAGCGCCAGCGGGAGCAACCTTGTCGAGGAACTCGTTAGCCTTGTCGACGTCGTAGGCGCAGAACTCCCATGCGCCCTCCTTGTAGCCATCGATGCCCGGAGGAACAATGCCGTCGGCGGGGGTACGGGTACCCTTGAAGATGGTCTTGCAGATGGCCTCACGGTTGATGGCCAGGGAGATACCCCTGCGCAGGTCGGCGTTGTTGAACGGCTCGGCCGTGTTGTTGCAGGTCAGGTAGTAGGTGGAAGGCTCGGAGCCGAGCAGCATGCGCTCGCCGTCACCCATGGTGTAGCCGTCCTTGGACACGCCGCGATCCTTCTTGGCGGCGTCGATCTGAGCAACGGGAACGTCACAGACATCGAGGTTACCGGCCTGGAACTCCTTGTAAGCGGTCTCCATGTCCTTGATGACCTGGAAGTGGATGCCATCGATCTTGGCCTTGTCGCCATAGTAATCGTCGAACTTCTTGAGGTTGATCTCCTGACCATCCTCCCACTTGCCGTCCATCATGAACGGGCCGTTACCGACCGGTGCAAGGTAGAAGCTCTTGGCATCGGACTCGGCGCACTCGGGAACCGGGGCCAGAGCCGGGTGAGAGGCGACGAAGGGGAAGTCGGCGTAAGCGGAAGACAGCTTGACGACGAGGGTCTCATCGTCGGGGCAGGTAACACCGCTGAGCTCGGTAGCGTTACCGGCAAGCAGATCGTCATAGCCCTCGACCATGGAAAGGTGATAGGAGACCTCGGAAGGGCCATACTCGGTAGCGATGGCCGACTTGGTGTTGACCAGACGCTCCCAACCGAGCTTGAAGGACTTGGAGGTAACGTCGTCACCGTTGTGGAACTTGGCCTTCTTGATCTTGAAGGTGAACTCGGTGGCGTCGTCGTTGGCCTCGAAGGACTCGCAAGCCAGCGGAACGATCTCGCCCTTCTCGGCGTCATAAGAGGTCAGAGCGTCAAAGAGCTGGTACTCGACCTGAGTGCCCTGGTCCTCCTGGACATTGTAGGGGTCGATGCAGACCGGGTTGTTGATGTAGAAGTTCAGCGTCGAACCGGACTCAGAACCGGAAGCGTCGCCGCCCTTCTTGCCGCATGCGGCAAGAAAAGCCATGGAGCTCGCAGCGAGGGTGCCGCCAACAAAGGCGCGACGACCCATAACGGGCTGGTGGAACATAGAATCAGCCATGCCATCCTCCTTATGAGATAGGACAAAGAAATGTTCAGTCGGACATATGTCGAGACAATCCGATCCGAACCATCAAAACGCCGCCCGCTGCTATGGCTGGTTATGCACAACGGACCAACGTTTCGCAATACAGTAGCGCATTTTATGCACGATTTGGGGCTAATTCCGGTTAACGGTCGAGAATTTCTTTAGTTGGGCGAAGTATGTGGGGATATTTTGACTCTGTTACAAATATGTAAACAAAAAGGGTCCCGCACCTGCGAGACCCATTGCAATCGTATATACGCCGATGCTTAGTAGCCGACGATGCCCTGCGGGAAGAAGAACATGCACAGGACGACGCACACGGCAAAAACAACGGCCATAATTACCGTCAGGCGATCGAGGTTCTGCTCCATGACGCCCGTGGCAGAGCTGGAGTTATACAGCGAGCTAGCGATCATATCCGAAACGCCGGTGCCCTTACCGGAATGCATCAGGACGAGAATCGTCAGCGCCACGGCAGAGACAGCCCATACGACAAACAGAAGAATCTGGAACGGACCCATAGATAAGCTCCTTAATAGAACAGTTCAAACTCCAGTACTGTACCACAATCCCCCGCTCTCCCCTACCTGCCACTCAAGGACGGGGTGGAAATGGCAGAAATACCAAAAAGGGGGTTGTCCGGTTGTGGACAACCCCCTTACTAGAAAACGGTATTTGTTTTCTATTAGGCCTCGGTGGCGAGCACGCGGCCCGTCATCTCGGCGGAAGGCTCAATACCAGCCATGGTGAGCATGGTCGGAGCGATATCGGAAAGACGGCCGTCCTCGATACCGGTGAGCTTGGCCTTCTCATCAACGATGATGAACGGCACACGGTTGGTGGTGTGAGCCGTGAACGGATGCTTGGAACCGTCGGAAGCAACGTCAAACATGTGATCGGCGTTGCCGTGGTCGGCGGTGATCAGCGCAAAGCCGCCCTTGGCGAGAATCGCCGGGACAACCTTAGAGAGGGCATCGTCAACGGCCTCGACGGCCTTAACGGCGGCGTCGAAGACACCGGTGTGACCAACCATGTCGCAGTTCGCGAAGTTCACGATGTAGAAATCAGCGCGATCCTCGTTGATGGCGGCGACAAGCTTCTCGGTAACCTCGGGAGCGCTCATCTCGGGCTGCAGATCGTAGGTAGCGACCTTGGGGGAAGCGACGAGCACGCGCTCCTCGCCCTCCTTGGGCTCCTCGATGCCGCCGTTGAGGAAGAACGTCACGTGGGCGTACTTCTCGGTCTCGGCGGTGTGCAGCTGCTTCAGGCCGTTGGCGGCGATAACGTCGGCCAGGACGTTCTCGGGGAACGTCTTGGGGAAGGCGACCTCGACGTCAAACGTCGGATCGTACTCGGTCATCGTCACAAAGTGCGAAAGCTTGATCTGCTCGCGCTCAAAGCCGTCGAACTCCTTGTCCGTGAACACGCGGGTCATCTGACGAGCGCGGTCGGGACGGAAGTTGAAGAAGATGGCCGCGTCGCCCTCGTGGATGCCCTCGTTGTGGGCAGCGAAGGGCTCGACGAACTCGTCGCCGCGCGGATCCTTCTCGTAGTAGGCCTTGATACCGGCAACAGGGTCGACATCGGCATCGGACGCGTTGACCATGACGTCGTAGGCACGCTGGATGCGCTCCCAACGGTTGTCGCGGTCCATGGCCCAATAGCGGCCCGAGACGGTGGCGACGCGAGCGTCGCAACCGGTCTCCTCGGAGATCTTCGCCAGGAAGGCGCAGAACTCACTCATATAGCCAGCGCCGGACTGCGGGTCAACGTCGCGGCCATCCATAAAGGCGTGGACGCGAACGGTCTTGACACCGTGCTCGGCAGCCATCTTGACCAGAGCCTCGACGTGGTTCATGTGAGAATGAACACCGCCAGGGCTCATAAGGCCCATGAGGTGGAGAGTCTTGCCGTCAGCCTTGACGTCGTCCATAGCCTTGACGAAGACCTCGTTCTTGGCGATGGAGCCGTCCTTGATGGCATTGTTGATGCGCGAAAGCTCCTGGAACACGATGCGGCCGGCACCGATGTTGAGGTGGCCTACCTCGGAGTTGCCCATCTGGCCGTCGGGAAGGCCCACGTCCTCGCCCGAAGCACCGAGCGTGGTGTGAGGATACTTCTCGTATAGGCTATCAAGGAAGGGCGTCTTGGCAGCGGCGACGGCGTTCTCACCATCGGCCGGAGCAAGGCCGCAGCCATCCATGATAATCAGGAGTGAAGGAAGATGACGCTGTGCCATATGTCCTACTCGCCTGCCTTGACGACCATAGAGGCGAAGTCGGCAGCCTTGAGCGAAGCGCCGCCCACGAGGGCGCCGTCAACGTCGGGCTTGGCGACGAGCTCGGCAATGTTGCCGGGCTTAGCGGAACCACCGTATAGGACGCGGATGCCGTTAGCGAGCTCCTCGCCGAACATCTCCTTGAGGGTCTCACGGATAGCGCCGCAGACCTCCTGAGCGTCCTCGGCGGTAGCGGTCTTGCCGGTGCCGATGGCCCAGATGGGCTCGTAGGCGACGACGACCTGCTTGGGGCAGGTGATCTCAAGACCAGCAAGGCCAGCCTTGACCTGGTTCACGACGTGCTCGACATAGGTGCCGGCCTCGCGGACCTCGAGGGACTCGCCGCAGCAGAAGACGGGAACAAGACCGGCGGCAACGAGGGCCTTGGCCTTCTTGTTCTGATCCTCGTCGGTCTCGTGGAAGTAATCACGACGCTCGGAGTGACCGATAATGCAGTAGGTGCAGCCAGCGGACTTGAGCATGTCGCAAGAGGACTCACCGGTGAAGGCACCCTTGGCCTCCCAGTACACGTTCTGTGCACCGAGGGCGATGGGGGCAGCCTGAATGCGGTCATGAACCGTGGTGATGTCGATGGTCGGAGGGCAGACGAGCACCTCGACGCCAGCCGGAACCTCGGGCAGAGCCTGAGCCAGCTCGTCGGCGAGCTTGGCAGCCTCGGCGACGTCGTTGTTCATCTTCCAGTTACCAGCGATAAGAAGGGTGCGATTAGGCATCGAGAAGCGCCTCCACTCCGGGCAGGGCCTTACCCTCGACGAGCTCCATGGAAGCGCCACCACCGGTGGAGATCCAGCTCATCTTGTCGGCCAGGTTGAACTTGTTGACAGCTGCGACAGAGTCGCCACCGCCGATGATCGAGGTGCAGTCGGCCTCGGCGACAGCCTCGGCGATAGCCTGGGTGCCGTGAGCAAAGTTGTCAAACTCGAAGACGCCCATGGGGCCATTCCAGAACACGGTCTTGGCGCCCTTGACGGCCTCGGCGTAGAGCTCCTCGGTCTTGGGGCCGATGTCCATGCCCTCACGATCGTCGGGGATAGCGTCGGAAGCGACAACCTCGGGGACAGCGTCCTCGCCAAAGTGATCGGCAACGCGGTTGTCGATGGGGAGCAGGATCTTGACGCCCTTCTCCTCGGCCTTCTTGAGCATCTCGCCAGCGCGCTCGACCCAGTCCTCTTCCTTGAGGGACTGACCGACGGACAGGCCCTGAGCCAGGAAGAACGTGTAGGCCATACCGCCACCGATGATCAGGGTGTCAGCGGAGTCGATGAGGTGATCGAGAACGCCGATCTTGGAGGAAACCTTGGAACCGCCGACGATAGCGACGAAGGGGCGCTCGGGCTCGGCGAAGATGCCGGTCAGCGTGTCGACCTCCTTCTCGAGCAGGAAGCCGGCGACGGCAGGCAGGTAAGCGGCGGGGCCCACGACGGAACCCTGGGCGCGGTGAGCGGTGCCGAAGGCATCGAGAACGAAGACGTCACCATAGGAAGCGAGCTTCTTGGCGATCTCGGGATCGTTCTTCTTCTCGCGCTTATCGAAGCGGACGTTCTCGAGAACGAGAACCTTGCCCGGCTCGACGGCAGCGACGGCCTCGGCAGCCTTCTCGCCGTAAGTGTCGGCGACAAAGGCAACGTCGAGACCAGAGAGCTCGGCGAGCTTCTTGGCGACAGGCTCAAGGGAGAGCTCAGGCTGGAAGCCGGTGCCATCGGGACGGCCGAGGTGGCTCATGAGGATGACGCGAGCGTTGTGCTCAACGAGATAGTTGATGGTGGGCAGGGCAGCCTTGATACGGGTGGTGTCGCCAACGACGCCATCCTTGATAGGCACGTTGAAGTCAACGCGGACGAGAACGCGCTTGCCGTCGACATCGATGTCGCGGACGGTCTTCTTGGTAAAGGCCATGTTTGCTTCTACCTTTCGTACGTGTCTGCCTCCCATTACGGCAGACGATTTCCTATAAAAAGGGCGCGACCCTAGGGTGTAAGCCCTATAAGGCCGCGCCCTTCTTTAGACGCTCAACGAGCTATTCGCTAAAAGCTAAATTAAGCAACGAACTTCTCGAAGTACTTGATGGTGCGGACCATCTGAGAGGTGTAAGAGTTCTCGTTGTCGTACCAAGAGGTGACCTGAACGAGGGTCTGGCCGTTGCCGAGGTCAGAGCACATGGTCTGAGTGGCGTCGAAGATGGAGCCGTGGGTCTCGCCGATGATGTCGGTGGAGACGATGTCGTCCTCGTTGTAACCAAAGGTCTCGGAGATGGTGGCAGCGTAGGCCTTCATAGCGGCGTTGACCTCGTCGACGGTGACCTTCTTGTCAACGACAGCGTAGAGGTTGGTGATGGAGCCGGTCGGCGTCGGGACGCGCTGGGCAGCACCGATGAGCTTACCGTTGAGCTCGGGGAGAACCAGGCCGATAGCCTTGGCAGCACCGGTGGTGTTGGGGACGATGTTGACGGCGCAGGCGCGGCTACGACGCTTGTTGCCCTTGCGCTGCGGGCCGTCGAGCGGCATCTGGTCGCCGGTCCAGGCGTGAATGGTGGTCATGATGCCGGACACGATGGGAGCGAAGTCGTTCAGACCCTTGGCCATCGGAGCGAGGCAGTTGGTGGTGCAGGAAGCAGCGGAGATGATGTTGTCCTCAGCGGTCAGCGTCTCATGGTTGACGTTGTACACGATGGTGGGCAGATCGCTGCCGGCCGGAGCGGAGATGACGACCTTCTTGGCGCCAGCGTTGATGTGGGCCTGAGCCTTAGCCTTGCTGGTGTAAAAGCCGGTGCACTCGAGAACGACGTCGACGTCGAGGTCGCCCCAAGGCAGGTTGTTGGCGTCGGCCTCCTTGTAGATCTTGATCTCCTTGCCGTCAACGGTGATGGAATCCTCGCCAGCAACGACCTCGTGATCGCGAGCGTAGTTGCCCTGCGTGGAGTCGTACTTCAGCAGGTAAGCGAGCATATCGGGAGAGGTGAGGTCGTTGATAGCGACGATCTCGGAGCCCTCATGACCGAACATCTGACGGAAAGCCAGACGACCGATGCGACCGAAGCCGTTAATAGCAACCTTTACTGCCATTGTGTCTCCTTTCGTAAGGCCCCCGCGAGCTACAGCGCCCGCCGTTGAGGCCCACAAACTAACCACTCGCCTAATATACCTTTTTTTTGACTTGAATTTCACGAGAATGCTCGAAATTGAAAATCAAATTTACGTTAAAACGTTTTAAAGAGTAAAACAGCAGTTCAATCCCTATATAAGCAGTTTCGTTCAACTACCTGTTTGCTTCAATGAGCTTTTCAAGCCTCAAAACGCGATGGTACAGGGCAGACTTCGACAAGGGAGGGTCAGCCATCTCCCCCAGATCGCGCAGTGACAGATCGGGATAGCGCTCGCGCAGGTCGCAAAAGACCGCCAAGGCGTCCGGAAGCGTGTCGCGCAAACCCCGCTGTTCGAGCTCATCGATCAACGCAAGCTGATGCTGGGCGGCACCTGCGCTTCTGGTCTGATTGGCCAGCTCGGCATTCACGCGACGGTTCACGTCGTTCTTAACCAATTTGACCGCGCGCGCCTCCTCAATCTCGGAAACGCTGCGCTTGGCACCAATGAGCTTTAATAGATGCTCGATTTCCTCGGCGCTCTTAATGTACACGGCATATGACCCCCGCCGTGCATTAACACGAGCATGGACCCCAATCTGCTCCAACAGATCGCAAAGCCCCTTGGCATATTGCTCGCCCTGCACCGCGATCTCCAAATGAAAATCGCCTCGTGGATCGGCCACGAAGCCGCCCGCGATGAGCGCGCCGCGGATATAGGCAAGTCTACAGCAAGGACGGGCAACGATATGTCGGGGTACGCCGGCGACAAGTCGTCCCCTACGGTCGAGGATACCCAGCAGCACCAGAGCCTTATCCAGGTCTGGCTGATCAGGCAAGGTGATGAGGTAGTTTCGAACCTTATGCAATACAGATTTGCGGACGGTGAACTCCGTTTTGAGCTTAAGGATACGATGCGTCAGCGTGATCATCGTGCGCGCGACGGCTCCCGTCTCAGTCGCAACCGTCAAACGATACCGCCCAGAGCCGGTAAGCGAGAGCGTACCACTCACGCGCGTGAGGGCGGCGAGCGTCGACAAATCGCAGTATTCACATTCGGGTTCGCAGCGCGCAAGCTCGTCGCGCACCTCAGCGGTAAACGACATGCAGGCCTATGCCTTCGTGTTGGCGCGCGACAGGTCGCGATGGGAAATGCTCACGTGATATTGGGCGCCTTCCAAATAACGTGCCGTGGCCTCGGCAATGGCAACGCTGCGGTGCTGGCCGCCCGTGCAGCCGATGGCGATAGAAAGCTGCGGCTTACCCTCCGCGATATAGCCCGGCATCACCGTATCGAGCAGCTGTGTCCAAGCCTTCCAAAACTCCTGCGTCTTGGGGTGGTCCAGAACAAAATCGGAGACCTTTTTATCGAGACCGGTCATCGTGCGCATCTCGGGATCGTAGAACGGATTAGGCAGGAAGCGAACGTCGATCATAATGTCCGCCTCGACGGGCATGCCGTGCTTAAAGCCAAACGAGAACACGTGGACGTCCATGAGCTGCTGGTCGGACAGCTCGGAAAATGCCATACGTAGCTTGTTACGCAGCGCAGAGGTGCGCAGACGGCTCGTGTCGATAATCATATCGGCTCGGTCGCGCACGCCCTGAAGCTGAAGGCGCTCGCGCTGAATGGCATCGGCCGTAGTCTCCCCCGGCTTGGCAATGGGATGACGGCGGCGATTTTCGCTGTAGCGACGAATCAGCACCTCGTCAGAAGCCTCCAGGAACACGATGTCGCAGCTCATCTCGCGCTCTTCGAGCGCGGCGACCGCATCGAGCAACTCGTCAAACAGTCCCTGGCTACGCAAATCGCAGGTAACGGCGAGATGCCTGCCCACGCCCGTATTGATGCCGACGAGCTCGGCAAGCTGGGCGATGAGACGCGGAGGCAGGTTATCGATGCAAAAATAGCCCATGTCCTCGAACACGTGCATGGCCTGCGTGCGGCCCGATCCGGACATTCCGGTGATGATGACGATATCGGGGATGCGCTCCGAGCGCTCCGCCGCATCCATGGCATCTCCCTTTTGCATGTGCTGCCTCCCGAAAACAAGCGCGGGACCCAGCAACCCGGATCCCGCGCGGTCAATTGCCTATATTGAGTATACCGCCCCGAGCGGATACGAGGCCTGTCTTACGCCTCAAGCGCAGCCTTGAACCAACTCGTAATACTCGTGGGGTGCGTGATGGCGGTGCCGACGACAACGGCCCAGGCGCCAGCATCGATCGCAGCGCGAGCCTCCTCGGGCGTATGCACGCGACCCTCGCAAATGATGGGAAGGCCGGGGAATTCCTCAGTCGCCTGGCGCAGGAGCGGCAGATCGGGACCGTCGGCCATGGTGCAATCGATAGCGGCAACACCATGAGACAGCGTGGTGGACACCAGGTCGAAGCCCATGTCAACAGCACGACGAATATCCTCGATGGTGGCACAATCCGCCATCAGGAGCACACCCTCCTCGTGCAGCGGGCGGAAAGTATCCTCGACCGTCTTGCCATCGGGGCGCGGACGATCGGTGGCGTCGATCGCCACGATATCGGCACCGGCAGCAACGCAGGCGCGAGCGTGACGCAGCGTCGGCGTGATGTAAACGCCCTCGTGCCCATCTTTCCACAGGCCGATGACGGGAACCTCACAGCGACCCTTAATGGCGGCAATGTCGGCAAGACCCTGGCAGCGAATGGCGGCGGCGCCGCCGAGCTCACAAGCTCGAGACATTTGAGCCATGGTCTCGGGCGTACGAAGCGGCTCGCCCATATACGCCTGAACGCTCACGACGAGCTTGCCCTTCAGGGACTGGATCAAAGGATCAACGGTCATGTTCGACTCAACCTTTCTCAAAACAGCCTTCTGAGACACCGCACCTTGACGTTCAAACCGTCGCTCGCGTACCGAAGTACGCTTCGCTCCTCTTTCACGTCAATCTGCGGCACCTCAGAAGGCGCACTTGGTAGTTATGTTTACTTCAACGATGCAAGAAGGTGTTCGGCGGCACCGATGAGCGGAGCATCGCCCTCCAGAGAACCGATGAGGATCGGCGTGTCCTGAAGCGGATCGAGCGCCTGGCTGGCATAGCCCTCGTGCACCGAATCCTTCCACGTCTGTGAACGCCAATCGGGACCTTGGTGAATCACGCCACCCGAAAGCACGATGACCTCGGGGTCCAGGATGTTAGCGAGCGAGCCCAAGCTGGCACCCAGCGCAAAGCCGGCGTCATGGATGACCTCGGTCGCCTTTGCGTCGCCCGCGCGGCACAGGTCGTTCACATCGCGACCGACCGAAGGACGGCTGGGGTCGACGCGACCAAAGCGCTCATCGTACATTCGACCAATGGAAGTGCCCGAAGCAACCGACTCCAGATGGCCAGAACGCCCGCAAGCGCAGGGAATGCCGGCGGCAGCCGAGCACTCGATGTGGCCCATATGGCCAGCAGCACCATGGAAGCCTTGCATCACGCGGCCGTTCTCGACATATGCGCCGCCGATGCCCGTACCGATGCCAAGACACAAGACGGAGAACTTGCCCTTGCCGACGCCCCAGTGGGCCTCGCCCAGAGCATGAGCCTGCACGTCGCCTACAACGGCAACGGGAAGACCGAGGTCCTCGCGCAGGCGCGGCCCCAACTGGACGCCGGACCAGCCGGGCATGATCTCGTTGGCATACGCGATGGCGCCCGTCTTGGGATCGACGACGCCGGCGGCACCAATGCCGACGCCAAGGACCTCGACATCGGGATTCGCCTCGAGAGCAGCCTTGATGGACGCCTCGATACGCTGGAAGACGGCCTCGCCGCCCTCTTGGGCCTCGGTGGGAACCTCGGCCTCAAAAACGGGATGGGGCACGCTGCCGTCAGCCGGGTACTCCATGATGGCAGTCGCGATCTTAGTTCCGCCGATATCGACAGAGCAGACGTACTTGTTCTCCATGTCGCTCTCCTTAGGAGATAAAAAACAACTACAGGAAATGAAAGCGGCGTTATCGCCGCAGCTTGGTAAAGGTTTCCCGAGTGCCCGAGGTTGGGGTGAAAGCGGTCGGGCGTTGACCTAATGGGTCACGCTCGACCGCTTGAGCCCCAAGATCGGGTGCCCGGGGAAGCTTTACAGGAGACCGTTGTCCTGGAGGACCTTCTTAATCGCCTCGACGTTCTCGCCGGTCATGGCCTTCACCGGGCGCGGCATGGTCGGGCTGTCGAAGATGCCCATGAGGTTCATAGCGGTCTTGAAGGCGCCGACGCCACCGGCATAGCCCTGGACGCCCGAGGTGACATCCCAGATGTGCGAAATCTCATTGAGGCGGTCCTGCTCGGCCTTGACGGTAGCCCAGTCACCAGCCTGAGCGGCCTTCCACTGACGCACGTAGCCCTCGGGCTCAACGTTGGCGAGACCCGGGACGGAACCGTCGGCGCCACCGAGGTAGGCGCCGTCGACAACAACCTCGTGACCGGTGAGAATGCTCATCGGATGGCCGTTCTTCTCGTTCTCCTGAACGAGGTAGCGGAACGAGATGTCATCACCCGAGGAATCCTTGACGCCGGCCAGAACGCCCTCGGCACCGAGCTTGGCAAGGAGCTTCCAAGGGAGCTTGGTGTGGACACACACGGGAATGTCGTAGGCGAAGATGGGCAAGTCGAGTTCCTCATGCAGGATGCGGAAGTGCTCCTCGACCTCGGTCATGCCCTGCAGGGCATAGAACGGGCAGGTGGCGACAAGCGCATCGGCGCCCAGCTCCTGAGCGACCTTACCGTGCTCGATCATGCGCTCGGTCTCGGTGTCGATGATGCCGACCAGAACGGGAACGCGGTGGTCGACGATACGGACGGCCTCGGCGATGATCTGACGGCGACGCTCGTCGGTGGAGAAGACGACCTCGCCCGAGGAGCCCAGGAAGAACAAGCCATCGACGCCGGCATCGATCATGCGGTTGATGCTGCGCTCAAAGGAGGCAACATCGAGCTGGTGGTCTTCGGTATCGGGAACAACGACGGGAGGGATAACGCCGGTGAATTTCTGAGTTGCCACAAGAATCTCCTTAGTTGTCTGGCGGGCAGCCCTATGCCGCCCACTCTTGTTGGCAGTGTCCAGGCCGTCTAGGCCAAAGAACACGGGTAGAACGTTTGGTTAAAGAAGTCGACGACTTCGTTTTCGAACGCATTGATGCGCTCGTGAGCGTATTTGGCATAGATGATATGCCTCCGGTCACACTCAAGACCGTTGAATACGGCAAACTGGCCCTTGGGGTCGCTCGCGGCATCCATGAGCGATGTGCCCATGAGCACCGATCCGCGCACCCGAGACGACAGCGCCTCGAGGCCGCCAGGAAGCGGATTGGCAACCGCCGTGCAGGCGAGACCCCGCTCGTCCAGAGCAGAAACCGCCAGCGCGACTCCGCCGCCTAGACCCTCGCCCCATGCAAAGATGCGGTCGGGGTCCATGCCATCAAGATTGCGCGCCACCTTCGCCAGCGCACAACCCCAACGGACGCGCTCGACAAAAGCGGGCGAAGAAATCCCCCGCTGCAGGTCGTCCGCACCAGCAACATCGTCATCCAGCGCGAGGACGGCATACCCCATGGCGGCAAATCTCGTCATGTGATGCCAGCCGCGCACAGGCCGATCGATATCGTGGAACATCAGGCACAGCGGCACGCGCTCAGACACTCGGGCACGACCGACAGGCTCGATCAAACGAGCGTGAATCGCATCGTCACCGAGCTCAAAGGAGACCTCCGAGTAACGGGCGCAGGGGTTAACAAAGTCAATCGCCGTAATGGCCAGGCCTTGAATCTCAAGATTCGAAGCGCATGTCTCTAAATCAGAAACATCTGCTTGGACATCACCGCGCCAGTCCCGATATTCTGCGAGCCTTGACGAAACCGTTCCAGGAATTCCCACGAGCCCGGGGACAATCAGCTCATTAACATTGCTCTCGCACTTAGACATGAGCCTCCCCTCCCTTGCAGAAAAACGGAATGATCAGATCGTCAAAATCCTGAATCTCCTCGTGGCCAAAGCCTTCAAAGAACTCATGACGCTTTTCGCAGGTCAGGTTGTTATAGACCGCAAACTGCGTCGCTGGCGGGCAGACGATATCGGCTGTGCCGGTGCCAAACAGCACGGGGCATTTGACCATAGGGGCAAAGTTCTTGGAATCGAAGTACGCCAGCTTGGCATAGGCTTCGTCAATACGAGTCGAGTCCTCGTCAAACCAGCGAGACCAATAGCGCAGGCCCTCGTAGGCAATGTCGTCTGCATCCAAATCCCAGACTAGGCGGAAATCTGACAGGAAGGGATAGAGGATGGCGGCACGATTGATAAGCTCGCTGTTAAGCGCACAGGTCGCAATGCCCAAACCGCCGCCCTGCGACGCGCCGTTCACAAACACACGCGCAAGATCGATACCCTCGAGCTCGCGAACGATGCGGCACAGGATTCGAATATCTTGGTGTAAGCGGACATAGTAGAGGTTGGCAGGGTCGCCGTCGATACCGGCGACGATATGCCCGGCAACCGTTGTGCCCTCAAATCCACCAATGTCCTCGGAGGGACCTCCTTGGCCGGGGCAGTCGAGGGCGATGAGCGCCATGCCCATGCCCGCAAACGACGCCTGCTCAAACCAGCTGCGGCTTGCACCCGGATACCCATGGAACTGAAGTACCAATGGCACGGGCTCGTCCGAGACGGGTTTAAGGTACTTGGCATGCAGGCGCGCGCCACACATACCGGTATACCAGAGGTCGAAAAGCTGGCAGGTTGCGGCATCGGCGACCGATGCCGTCTCAATCGCATAGTCAAGCCCGACGGCGTCGGCCTCGGCCATGCGATCCTTCCAAAAGAAATCGAAATCTGATGGACGGGGCATGGCGCCTCGATATTCACCGAATTGATGTTGTAGCTCCTGAGCACTTGGCATGGCTCGTGAACCCAACCTTTCGAAATCGCAACGGAGGTGCGCCCGGCAAGGGAACCGGGCGCACGGGAGGGAAAGCGAGGCTACTCGCCGAGCTTGGGGTGCAGCAGCGACGGCGCAGCGCCGAGCAGCATCTTGGTGTAGGGGTCCTGGGGGTGCTGGAAGACCTGCTTGGCCTCGCCCTGCTCGACGATCCTGCCGCCATTCATAACGATGATGTCGTCAGAGATATAGCGGACCGTCTGGATGTCATGGCTGATGAACACCATGGCCAGGCCGAGCTCCTTCTTAAGGTCGGTCAGCAGGTTCAGAATCTGCGCGCGGACCGAAACGTCCAGAGCCGAGGTGGGCTCGTCGGCGATGATGGCATCGGGGTTCAGCGACAGGGCACGGGCAATTGCGACGCGCTGACGCTGGCCGCCCGAAAGCTGACCGGGAAGAACCTCGGCGGCGGAGCTGGGCAGACCGGTGAGCTCCAGGAGCTCCTTGACGCGCTTCTCCTGCTCGGCCTCGGTACCCAGGTTGTGGACGCGCATGGGGTCGAGCAGCTGCTCGCGAACGACCATGCGGGGATTGAGCGCCGTGGCCGGGTTCTGGAACACGACCGAGATGACGCGACCCATGTGGCGACGGTCCTCGGCGGTACGTTTGGTAACGTCCTTGCCCTTAAAGTAGACCTTGCCGCTCGTGGGGGCCTGCAGGCCGCACATGACGTTGGCGGTGGTGGACTTACCGCAACCGGACTCGCCGACGATGCCGATCGTCTGACCGGGCATGAGCTTAATCGTTACACCCTGGACGGCGTGAACCAGGTTGGGGTGCAGAATCGAGCCGGTACGGGTCCTAAAGGTGACGTGGACGTCATCAAGGAAGATGATCGGCTCGACGCCGTTGACTGCGGTCTCGCTCATCTACATCACCTCCGCGTGAGGGGTCAAACCATTTGCCTTGAGCACCTCGTCGGGGAGCTCGGAATAGAAGTGCTCGGTACCGGGCACGCGCTTGAAGACCGGACGGGTGTCCAGGCCAATACGCGGATGGCTCGAGCGGGGCGCGAAGCGATCGCCCTTGGGGAAATCGCGCGGGCTCGGAACGGCGCCGGGCACCTGGTGCAGGCGACCCGAACCGCTCTCGATGGACAGAACGGAACCCAGAAGACCGCGGGTGTACTCGTGGATCGGGTTGGTGAGCAGCTCCTTGGTGGGTGCCTGCTCGATAACCTGGCCAGCGTACATAACCGTGATGTTATGGGCAACCTCGGCGACCAGAGCCAGGTCATGCGAAACGAAGATCATGGCAAAGCCGAGCTTGGCCTGAAGATCGTTGAGCAGCTTGATGACCTGCTTCTGGACGGTAACGTCCAGAGCGGTCGTGGGCTCGTCGCAGATGACCAGCTTGGGGTCGCGGGTAAGGGCCATAGCGATCAGGACACGCTGACGCTGGCCGCCGGAAAGCTCGTGCGGATAGCTCTCGAGCGTGCGCTTGGGATCGAGGCCGACGAGCTCCAGGAGCTCCTCGGCGCTGCGGGTTCCGCCGCGCTTGGTGAGCTGCTTCATCTGGGCAGAGATGAGCATGGAGGGATTAAGCGAGGACAGGGCGTCCTGATAGACCATAGCGATATCGGTACCGCGCAGGCCGAACCACTCCTTCTTGCTCATCTTGAGCAGGTCACGGCCCTCCCAAAGAACCTCGCCGGAAAGATGCTCGTCATCGTCGGTCAGGCCCATGATGGCCAGCGTGGTGATGGACTTACCGCAACCGGACTCGCCCACCAGGCCCATGGTCTGACCAGGACGAACGTCAAAGTTGACATGGTCGACGACGTTGATATCACCGTGATGCTCAAACTGGATGCAGAAGTCGCGGACCGAGAGAATCGGCTCAACGGACTCGTCGGGCACGTGGCGATCGTCACGCTTGAGCTCGACATCGCGCAGGGCGCCAAGGCGAGCGGAGAGGGACTGGGCCTGCTCCTTGTAGGCGCGAACGGGGTCGGAGACCAGCAGGTCGGCCTCGCGACGCTTGGAGGAATCGGTAGGATCCAGGGCAGCGGAGGGCGCAGCGGCCATGGCGTCGGTAATGCCCTCGGAGAGGATGTTGAGCGCCAGGCAGGTGATCATGATGGCCAGGCCCGGGAACAGCGCCTGCCACCAACGGCCGGCGAGCACGCCGCCGCGGGCGTCGGCGAGGATGTTGCCCCAGGTAGCGGTGGGCTCCTGGATACCAGCGCCGATGAAGGTCAGCGAGGCCTCGAAGATGATGGCGTCGGCGACCAGGGTAACGGTGAAGACCATGATCGGGGCGATGCAGTTACGCAGAACATGCTTGATCAAAATCCACGGAGCCTTGGCGCCGGAAACGATGACCGCGCGGACATAGTCCTCGCCGTACTCGGACACGATGTTGGCGCGTACGATACGGGCAATCTGCGGAGTGTACATAAAGCCGATGGCGAAGATGATCGACGGCACGGAGTTGCCCAGGATGGAGACGAAGACGGCCGCGAGGGCGATGCCCGGGATGGACATGATGATGTCCAGGATACGCATGATCGTCTCGGAGACGGCCTTGCGCGAAACCGCTGCAAGGGCGCCCACGACCGAGCCGCAGACCAGAGCCATGGCAGTGGCGCCAAAGCCGATAATCAGCGAGTAACGACCGCCGTAGAGCATACGCGACAGAATGTCGCGACCCTTATCGTCGGTACCGAAGATAAATCCGTTGCCGGGAGCCTGGCGAGCCGTAAAGATCTCGACCGGGCTATAGGGGGCAAGAAGGGGCGCCAGGATCGCAGTCAGGGCGACCAGCACCAGCACGACGGCGGCAATCTTAGAAGACAGCGTCATCTTCTTCCAGCCACCGAGCTTGAGCCCCTTGGAGGCAGCCTTCTCGAGCTGCTCGGTTTGCTTCTCTCGAATCTTTACCATAATCTACACCGTCCTGATGCGCGGGTTGATGAGCAGGTAGAGCATGTCGACCACGATGTTGATGATGATGAAGGCAAGAGCAACGACGATAACGACGCCCTGAACCAGGTTCGCCTCGTTGCCCTGAACGCCCTGCAGAATCGCGGTGCCCATGCCGGGGAGGTTGAAGATAACCTCGATGACGACAGCGCCGCCCATGAGGTAACCGATCTTAAGACCGAGGGTGGTGACCGGGGTGATCAGCGCATTGCGAAGAACATTGATGCCGACGACGACCTTCTCGGGAACGCCGGCGCCGCGAGCCATACGGACATAATCCTTGTCGAGCTCCTCGACCATGGCGGTACGCACGATACGAGTCATCTGGCCCGTCAGCGGAAATGCCAAGGCGATGGCGGGCATGATCATACGTCCCAGATAGCCAACCGGATTCGTGGTGAAGTGAGGCAGAGCACCCGATGCCGGGAGCACCTTAAGGTAGGAAGAGAACAGCAGGATCAACAGAACGGCAAGCCAGAACGACGGGGTTGCCAAGCCGGCGATGGAAAAGACGCGGATCACTTGGTCCGGCCATTTGTCGCGATACAGTGCCGCGATGACGCCGAGCAAAAACGAAACGACCGCACCGATGGCAAGACCGATGAAGGTCAGCTGCATCGTGACGGGCAGGGCCGTGGAGATGCGCTTGGCAACGGAGTTGCGAGCAGCACCATAGGTGCCCATGTCGCCATGGATCAAATCGCCCATATAGCGCACGTAGCGCACGGGCCAGGGGTCGTCCAGACCATACTTCTCATGGTACTCGGCAACCGCCTCGGGCGAGGCACCGTCACCCAACGCCGTGTAGGCGGGGTCGGTCTTGGAGAACGACATAAGGAAGAACACCAGGACGGTGACGCCCAATGCCATGATCGGCAGCGCCACAAGACGCCTTCCAATCAAACGTAGCAAGTTGTTCACGTTCTCTCCCCTTTCTTTTGTCGGTAGGACCAACTGGTATATGAGTACGGATACTCATTACAAGACCCGAGCGACATCGTTGCCGCCCGGGTCTTTGTTTCAACTATGAGGATACGGTCCCAACGACCGACATCCTGCATACAGACTCAAGCGAGTCTTACGCCTTGACGGTCGCAACGCCCCTGAAGGACATGCTCGTCGTGCCGATGCCCTTGAAGCCATCGAGGGCCTCGCCGTTGGGCGCAGTGGACGGATCGTCCCAGGAAGCGGAGACGGTCTTGACGTGGACAACGGGGTACAGAACGGCGTTGTCGGCAATGATGTCGAAGCACTCGTTCCACTTCTTCTGCTGCTCGTCGCCCTCGGCGGCAAGAGCCTCGTCCATGAGACCGTGGAGCTTCTGCCACTCAGCGGACTCCTTCCACGGGCAACGGGTCTGCATCCAGACGTTGTCGCCGTACCACCAGTTGAGCAGCAGGTCGGGATCAGCGCCGAAGCAGGAAGGATCGCCAGGGGCAAGGAGGATATCGTAGGCCTCGCCGCCGTCAATGGCAGCGTAGGTAGCCGGCGAGGTATCGGTCTGGATGGTCACATCGAAGCCGAGAGCGTCGAGGTCGTTCTTGACCTGGGCGGCCATGCCCTTAATCTGCTCGTTGTCGGTGGTGCGCAGGGTGATGGCACCCGGGGTGATGCCAGACTCCTCGATGAGCTTCTTAGCCTTCTTGGCGTCGGTCTTGTACACCGTGGAAGCCTCATGATAGTTGGTGAAGCTCTTGGGCAGGTAGCAGCTGGCAGCGGTAGCAAGGCCGGCGAAGGTGTTGCTGACCATCTTCTCGGTGTCGAGCGCATACATGACGGCCTGACGGACCTTGACGTTGTTCCAAGGCTCCTTGGCGACGTTGAACATGATGAAGCGGGTGCCGAAACCCTGAACGTTATCGATCTTGCAGCCGGCGCTCTCGAGCTGGTCGACGGCGTCAGCGGTAACGAGCTCCATAACGAGCGTGGAGCCCTCCTGCTGAGCGGTAACGCGAGCGGTGGGGTCGGTCAGGATGCTGTACTGGATCTTCTTATCCTCGGCAGCATACTCACCGTTGTACTCGGGGTTGGGAACCAGAGTGATCTCGGTATCGGAGATAGAGTCGTACATCCAGGGGCCGGAACCGATCGGCTGCTTGGCGCGATCCTCCTCGGTCTGGGTGGCCGGGGTAACGCGGACGATGGCCAGACGATCCTTGAGCAGGGAGAAGTTGGGGACCTTGGTCTTGACCGTCACGGTGCTGGCGTCCTTGGCCTCGATGGACTCGAAGGGCTGGAAGAACGGAGCATAGGTAGCGGAAGCGGCGCAAGCAGTGTAGGAGGCAACGACATCGTCAGCGGTGACCTCGGTGCCATCGGAGAACTTGGCGCCCTTGCGGATGGTGACCTCGAAAGTGGTGTCGTCCACAGACTTGGGATCGTCGGTGGCGAGCTCGTTGAAGGTGCTGTAGTCGTGGTAATCGATGCCGTAGAGGCCCTCGACGACGTGCCAGTTAGCACCCAGGCCCACAGCGGAGCCGGTGCTGGCGGGATCGAAGCTGGACGGAGCGTAAGCGGAACCAGCGGTGATCACGCCGCCGCCACGGTTAGCGGAATCGGTGGAACCGGAAGCGGAACCCTCGTCGTTAGAGCTGCCACCGCAGCCGGTGAGACCAAGCCCTGCGACAGCAGCGACGCTGCCGGTGAGGCCGAGGAACGAACGCCTGGACATACCCTTGTTGATGATGGCCATGTCTTCTCCTATCAATAGAGAATCTTACTCGGGAGCACCTAGACTTGCCCCCGCGCAACTTGCGGACGATATATACCTTACCTACCGACGAACCCAACTGAGGTGCCGCGCTCGGCGACCGATACATACATACGCTTGAACGGTATTTACTACCGTTCACCGAATTCGTTGACAAACGATTCGCCAGACAGTATGTATCGGCGAGGTGATATATCAGTCTTCGTCAACCCGCAGGATAGCAGGGTTTTCGCTTGGGTTAGTCAAACGTTTTAGCGTTAATAAAACCCGAAACCAGCAGGCAATCATGGCGAAATAAATGGTTGAAAATCGCGCAATCATGTATATCAGTTGTTTGGCTCGTGTTTAGCTATCGGAATGGCCAGCCGCCGCCTCGGCGCGCTCGGCATTCCATGCAACGAGCGCCTCGTGGACCGCCTTGGCAACATCGGCAGGTATGCCGCGAACTTCCGCGATCTCTTGCTCGCTCGCCGCGCGCAAACGCTTCATCGAGCCAAAATGGCGCATAAGGGCACGTTTTCTGGTGGGTCCCACGCCTGGAACGTCATCGAGTACCGAAACCGTCATGGCTTTATCGCGCAACTCGCGATGGAACGTGATGGCAAAACGGTGCGATTCATCGCGAACCTGTTTAATTAGATAGAGCGAAGCAGACCCGGTCGGCAGCACGACGGGAGTCTCGTCCCAAGGCACGAAAACTTCCTCATCGGCCTTCGCCAAGCCACAAACCGGTATATCGAGCCCAAGAGCCTCAAGTTGCTTGATCGCAGCGGTCAATTGCGGCTTACCGCCATCGACAACGAGCAAATCGGGGCGCGAGCCAAAGCGCTCGTCGACCATGCGCTCGGGAGCATAGCGTCGTCCCAAAACCTCGGACATCGACACGAAGTCGTTTGCCTCGTCCAATTCGGCCTGAATTTTAAAACGACGGTACTGGCTCTTGTCGGCGCGTCCGTTGGTAAACACCACCATCGAGGCGACCGTAAAGGTTCCATGCAGCGTCGAGATATCGAAGCACTCGATACGCATCGGCGGCGCCGGCAGCGCCAGCGCGCTTTCGAGCTCCAGGAGCGCTTGATTGGTGCGGTCGTCAGCGTACCCCGTTCGCATCATGTAGCGCATGAGGGCATGGCGCGCATTTTTGGATGCCATATCGAGCAAACGGTGCTTTTCGCCACGCTGCGGCCTATGGAGATGGCAGGAACGCTCGCGCTTGCCTGCAAGCCACTCCCCCAGCGCCTCCGCATCCTCAAGCTCGACAGAGAGGTTTATCTCAGCTGGAATATCAGCCGTCTCGTCGTAATAGCGCTTAAGAAAGCCCGATTGAAGTTCCTCTTCGTCGACATCCAAACCCTTATCGAGAATAAACTCGCAGGTTCGAACCGTTCGACCCTCACGCACGACAAAGACGCAAGCGGCGGAGATGGTCTCCTCGCGATAGAAACCGATGACATCGATATCGACACTGGAGGGAAAAACGACTTGCTGACGGTCGTCCAGACCCCTGATGACCTCCAAACGACGTTTGACGCGTGCCGCGCGCTCAAAGTCGAGCGCCTCGGCGGCATCCGTCATCTCGGAGGTCAGCTCATCGACGACATCCTTGCGATGGCCCGACAAAAAGCGCTCGACACGCTTGACGTTCTTGGCATAGTCCGTAGGAGAAATCGCGCCGACACACGCACCTGGGCCGCGCCCGACATGGTAGTCGAAGCAGGGACGCCCGTTTTGCGCGCAAATCATATTGACGATGTCTTCCTCGCCCTTGTGGGACTCGACGATACGACGACAACGACGCCACTCCGCACAAGAAGCCGAGCAGATCGGGATCACCTTGCGCAGCGTGTCAATGGTCTCACGCGCCGCGCGGCTATCGGTATAGGGACCAAAATAACGCGTTCCCGGCTTATGACGCTCGCGCGTGTATTTGATAGCGGGATACAGGTCGCCCTTTGTAATGGCGATAAAGGGGTAGCTCTTGTCATCCTTGAGGTCGACGTTAAAGTACGGATGGTACTGGCCGATCAGGTTGCGCTCGAGTACAAGCGCCTCATGCTCGGTTTCGACAACGATGTAGTCAAAGCTCGCAACCAATTGCATCATGAGCGGTATTTTTTGGCGCTCATCCTGCAGCGTCACGTACTGGCGCATACGGGAACGCAGGTTTTTCGCCTTGCCAACGTAGATGACATCGCCCTTGGCATCTTTCCAAAGGTAACATCCGGGCTGCGTGGGAACGCGCGAAACCTGCTCGGCGAGTGTTGGAATGTTGTCGTGACCGGCCACACGCACCTACTTGCGACGAAGCAGCGCCGAGACCTCGGGCATCTTAAGAACGACGGCAAGGCCAAAGGTAACAGCAAGCGAGACGACACCCGCAACGCAAACATAGCCAAGAGTAATCAGAATCGAGCCGCCAAGTACCCCGACAAAGTGTTCAAGCGCCCACATGACGCCGGCGCCTGCGGCAGCCCCTAGGCCGCCGAGCAAAAGGCCAAAGAAACCGCCATGCAGGATAGATTTGACCTGAAGGCCACGCAGGCGACGACGCAGCCACCACAGCGAACAGCCGACCAAGATCACGTAGTCGACAACATACGAAAGCGCGATTGCCGGCATACCGAAGCCCAGCACAACGCCAAACAGCAGAACCGAGCCAGCCTGGCCGATGGCGGAATACAGGCAATAGCGACTATAGGGCTTCATGTCGAGCAAGGCAGAGAAGCTCTTCTGCATCAACACGACCACGCCGTAGAGCGGCAGCGAGAGCGCCAGGTAGACAAGGTACTCGGACACCAGCGCCACGCCGGATTCATCGAACTTGCCGGCACAGTAAATCATGTTGAGCGGACGTGCGAAGACAATCAGGTACAGTGCGAACGGAATCAGGAAGAACAGCATCTGGGCGACGCCACGCGAAATGCCCGTGCGAACGCTGTCGTAATCCTTCTCCTGTGCGTCATGAGAGAGCTCGGTATAGAGCGCCGTCGAAAGCGAGGCGGCAATCAGCGCGTAGGGCAGCGTGTACCACAGGCGCGCATAGGCGATGACGGAAGGACCCGTCTCGGGCTGGACCACCAGCGCGGCAGCGTTGGTGATAGAAGTCGAGACAAACATGCACACCGTGGCGAGCAGCGTCGGGATACCGAGCGCAATCGTCTGGCGCAGCGCGGGGTCCTTAAAGTCGATATGGATATGGGGATGCACGCCGTGCTTGCCAAGCGCGGGAATCTGACATGCCATCTGAACAAAGACACCGAGGGTCGTACCGGCCGCAATCAAGATGATGCCGGCACGTTCGCCAAACTGTGCGGACACGGGCGCAAAACCCATAAAGCTCGCAATGACGATCACATTGTTGAGGACCGGGGCAAACGTCGACCAGAAGTAGTCGCGGTGTGCGTTGAGAACGCCCGAGAACACCGAGCCCAAACCATAAAAGAGAATCTGGATGGCAAAGAAACGGAACATGAACGCAGCGGTATCCATGCTGCCGCCGTCACCCGAAAGGAACGATTGCGTCCAGATAAAGCCCGGGGCGAACACGGTCCCCAGCAACGAAATGCCACCCAGCACCAAAAGCAGAATGCCAAGCAGGTTGCCCACGTACTCGTTCGAGGCCTCGCGACCCTGCTCACGCCTCACGCCCATGTACACGGGCAAAAACGCCGTCACGAGCATGCCACCCATCACGAGTTCGTAGAGCATATTGGGCAGGTTGTTGGCGACCTGATAGGAGGACGAGAGTAGCGACATGCCGATAGCGGCCGCCATTGCCCACGTGCGGATAAAACCGGTGACGCGAGACACGATGGTCAGGATGGTCATAAGCCCGGCGGAACGACCAACCGTGGAGTAGTCCGACGAGCCCATGTCGTCAGTGTCATCTCGCGACGAAGAAGCTTCGGATGAGGGTGTCTGAGGCGCAGATTCTTTTGCAAAATGAGCTCCGCGCTTCAATTCTTCCTGCGGCATCGCTCAGTCCTCTCTCGTAATCGCGGCAACCGTCGCCCCGCAAAATGCAATTAAATCATCGGGTGCAAGCTCGAGCTGATAACCACGCTTGCCTCCCGAAATAAAAATGGTATCCCAAAGGACACATGTCTCATCAATGAGCGTCCGGTAGCGTTTTTTCATACCGACCGGGCTGCAGCCGCCGCGAACGTAGCCAGTCGCCGCAAGCAAATCCTTCACATGCATCATGGCCAAGGACTTCTCCCCCGCGGCACGCGCGGCGGACTTTAGATCGAGCTCGTCGGCAACAGGGATACAGCACACGACATAGTCGTTGGACGGTGTCACGCAGACCAAAGTCTTAAATCCTTGACCGGGCTCCTCGCCAAGCTGCTCCGAAATCGCGACCCCCAGGCCCACCGACTCATCACCATCGTCTTCGTACGTATGTAGAACATAGGAAATGCCGGCACTTTCCAGCTCGCGCATCGCATTGGTTTTTGGCGTCTTTACAGCCTTTGCCATGACATATCCTTTCTCTCGCATTCGGACGCAAGGATTAAGTATATGTCCAATTCGGCTGCATACGTCACTTCGGCACAGCAAGCGCCATCGAATCACAAGGAGTCGATGGCGCCCATAAACTGAATCGCCTATTTATTGAGCATCAAGTTGAGCCTGACGCTCCCGGTCACGCCTGAGCAACGGCGCCAAAAACTTGCCCGTATAACTCTGCGGACAGTCCGCAACCTGCTCCGGAGTGCCCGAAACCACGACGGTTCCGCCGCCGTTACCGCCCTCGGGACCCATATCGATCAGGCGGTCGGCAACCTTGATGACATCAAGGTTGTGCTCAATCACCAGCACCGTGTTGCCCGCATCGACCAAGCGCTGCAGCACATCGAGCAGCTGGCGGACGTCCTCAAAATGAAGGCCGGTCGTCGGCTCGTCCAAAATATAGAACGTCTTGCCCGTCTGGCGTCGATGAAGCTCCTTGGCGAGCTTCACACGCTGCGCCTCGCCGCCCGAGAGCGTCGTGGCGGGCTGGCCCAGGCTCACGTAGCCTAAGCCTACATCGTACAGCGTCTGGAGCTTGCGCTTAATCTGCGGGATATTCCCAAAGAAGGCCAGCGCCTCGGTGACGCTCATGTCGAGCACGTCCGAGATGGTCTTGCCACGGTAGGTGACCTCGAGTGTCTCGCGGTTGTAGCGTTTACCGCCGCAGACTTCGCAGGGAACGTAGATATCGGGAAGGAAGTGCATCTCGATCTTGATCTGCCCGTCGCCCTTGCACGCCTCGCAGCGCCCGCCACTCACATTAAAGGAGAAACGACCCGGCGAGTAGCCGCGCGCCTTCGACTCCGGCGTACTCGCAAACAGCGCGCGAAGATCATCCCACAGGCCGATATAGGTAGCAGGGTTGGAACGCGGCGTGCGGCCAATCGGCGACTGGTCAATATCGATAACCTTATCGATACACTCGATGCCCTCGATTTTCTTATACGGACCCACAGGGCGCGTCGAACGGTGAATAGCATTCGTAAGGGCAGGCGCAATGGTGTCGGTAACCAGGGAGCTCTTGCCCGATCCCGACACGCCGGTAACAACCGTAAGCGTACCAAACTCGATCTTGGCGGTAACGTTTTTGAGGTTGTTGGCTCGAGCGCCCGTAATTTTAAGGCAGCCGCGACCGGGCTTGCGCCGTTCATCAGGCACCCGAATCATTCGTTTGCCGGTCAGATAAGCGCCCGTCATCGACTCAGGACACGCCATGATATCAGCAGGCGTTCCCGCCGCGACTACGTGTCCGCCGTTGACACCGGCGCCGGGCCCCATGTCGATCACGTAGTCGGCGGCACGGATTGTATCCTCGTCGTGTTCGACAACGATAACGGTATTGCCGATATCGCGCAGGCGCTCGAGCGTCTTGATCAGGCGCTCGTTGTCACGCTGATGAAGACCGATCGAGGGCTCGTCCAGAATATAGAGCACGCCCATGAGACCCGCGCCGATCTGCGTTGCCAAGCGAATACGCTGTGCCTCGCCACCGGAAAGCGTCGCCGAGGCGCGATCGAGTGTCAGATAGTCGAGTCCAACATCGACCAGAAAACGCAGGCGCTCCAGAATTTCCTTGACGATACGGCCGCCGATAAACTGTTGGCGCTCGGTGAGTTCCAGGCCCTCAAAAAACTCGAGCGATTCACGGCACGACAGGCAACAAACTTCGTAAATGGACTTGCCGCCCACGGTGACGGCGAGCATCTCAGGGCGCAAACGAGCGCCGTGGCAGGTCGAGCACGGCTCCTCGCGAATGTACTTCTCCAGGCGCGCCTTGGTGTTCTCGTTCGTCGTCTCGGTATAGCGTTCGTACAGGATGTTGCGAACGCCCGAAAACTTGGTATCCCACTGGCTGCGACGTCCGTCGAGCTTTTGGTAGTCGACCGAGATCTTCGTATCGCCCAGGCCATCCAAGAATGCACGACGCACGCGAGGGGGCAAGTCCTCCCACGGCGTATCGGCGCTCACCTTAAAGTGTTTGCAGACCGCAGCAAAAATCTGCGGATAGTAGTTCGAATTGCCAAACAGGCTACCAAAGACTCCGTCGGCAATGGACTTCGAGGGGTCCTCGATCAGCGCCTCGGCATCAACGGTTTTCTTAAAGCCCAGGCCGTCGCACTCAGGACATGCGCCATAGGGAGCGTTAAACGAAAAATCACGCGGCTGAAGATCGTCAATGGAGTGTCCATGCTCCGGGCACGCCAAGGCCAACGAATACTCCAGAAGCTCGCCCTCGGTCCCCTCGGGAGCATCACGATCGGGCAGCATGTACACGTTTACATTGCCGTGAGCCAGCGCGGTCGCCTGCTCAACAGACTCGGCGATACGGCCCAGAGAGTTCTCACGGATCACGATGCGATCGACCACGACCTCGATATCGTGCTTGAACTTCTTGTCCAGATCGATCGGATCGTCGAGCGAGCGCACTTCACCGTCGACACGCACGCGGCTAAAGCCCTCGGCGCGAAGGTCCTCAAACAGTTTGGTGTACTCGCCTTTTCGCCCGCGCACCACCGGTGCCAGCACAAACGCGCGACGGCCCTCCCCCGCCGCCAAGACCTTGTCGGCAACCTGGTCGGTCGTCTGACGCTCAATGACGCGGCCGCATTCGGGACAGTGCGGAGTGCCCACACGGGCGAACAGCAGGCGCAGATAGTCATAAATCTCGGTTACGGTGCCAACCGTCGAGCGAGGGTTTTTAGACGTCGTCTTTTGGTCGATCGACACCGCCGGCGAAAGGCCGTCGATTGAATCCAAGTCGGGTTTGTCCATCTGGCCCAAGAACTGGCGCGCATAGCTCGAAAGACTCTCGACGTATCGACGCTGGCCCTCGGCATAGATAGTGTCAAATGCCAGCGAACTCTTGCCCGAGCCAGAAAGACCGGTAATGACCACGAGTTGGTCGCGCGGAATGGAAACATCGATATCACGGAGGTTGTGCTCACGAGCGCCGCGAATAACGATAGAAGAATCAGACATGGAAGCTCCTTGCCTCCTATTGCATCGAATCATACTGTCGATGAGTTTAGCGCACTCGACGCGCACAGATGTTCGTAATACAAGATTCGCAGACCTTTAGCTTTGCGTATCGGGCGCTTTGTTTCTCGAAATGCCGTGGAAAGGTTACAGTAATCTAATACTGAACTTAATTTGCTGTAACAGAGGAACGTCCATGACCGAAGATATCCCCCTTGAAATCACTTCGAGCGACATGGCCAATCTGCCCATATTCATCGCCGTCCTTATCGTGGCCGCCGTCGTCGTGCGCGTGTATTTTTCAATCAAACACAATGAAAAGCCGCCCATTGCCCGCGTCTTTTGGTGCGCGACGCTCCTCATCCCGCTCGGCGTGGTAGCTGCATGGATTACGAATCAATTGCTCGTAAATGAGGACAGTTCCCTATGGCTCCTTTCTTATTCGGCGCTCGGTGCTGCCGCCGTCATACTTCTTGTCGAACCCTTGGTTTCGGGACTTATCGACCAAACCGATCTTGCGACGGGAACGGTTGCCTGTATTTGCCGTGACATCCTTGTCATCGCCGCTGTTTCAGCGCTCTCGTTCGTTTCACTCGAAATTGCCTGTAACGAAACGTTCTATCGCATTCCCGCCAACTCATTCGGGTTTTCCGTCGGGCTGCTCGCGACGGTTCTGCTCTCCCTTTATTTGCTGGGACAGCGTCATGGAGGCGTCATGGCCCTCGTGCCCGTCGCCTGTTGCATCCTTGGCATTGCCGAGCACTTCGTCATAACGTTTAAAGGCGAGGCCATCCTGCCAAGCGATATCTTGGCCCTTGGCACCGCAATGGAAGTGAGCGAGGGATACGAGTTTACCTTTACCGCCGGAATCGTAACCTCTCTCGCCCTGCTGGAGATTTCCCTGGGGCTTCTTTCGCTTATCCGACCGAGAAAGCTCCGTACGCCCACCCATGTCTTCCCCGCAATCGCCGCTAACCTCTGCGCTTTTCTGCTAGTGACCGTTGTGGGGCTCTCGGGCTTTTCCAGCATCGACTTGGAGCAGGCGCTGAATTTTGGATTTGACCGTTGGCAGCCCATCACCACGTATGCGTCTCAGGGTTTTATCACTTCGTTCACCGAAATGGTCAACGAGTTGCCCATTGAGAAGCCCGAAGACTATACGCCCGATGAGGCGCAGAGCATCGAGCAGGAGCTCTCCGCCACCTACGACAGCACGTATGGCTCGAGCGAGCAGCGCGCGGCGGCCGTTGCCCAGTTCAATGAAATCAAGCCGACGATTGTTGCCGTCATGAACGAGAGTTTTAGCGACCTTTCGTGCTTTGAGCAGCTCCAGGCGGCCGGGTACACCGGCCCCGCATTCTACAACTCGCTTCCCGACACACTTGTTCGCGGCACCATGCTCGCTTCGGTCGCCGGTGGCGGAACGGCGAACTCCGAATTCGAATTTTTGACCGGAGCGACAACGGCCTTTGTCGGATTAGGCAAAATCCCCTATCAGCTATATCAGATGAATGGTGTCAACAGTCTGGCAAAGGACCTTAAGGAGCTTGGGTATACCGCTACCGCTATGCACCCGCAAAACCCCGTCAACTACCATCGAGATAAAATCTATCAGCAGCTGGGCTTTGGAGACTTTCTTTCGATCGGCGATTTCGAAGGTGCGCCCTGTTACCATGCCGGCGTATGCGACTACGCCACCTATGACAAGATACTCGACCTGCTGAGGACCGACGACGCTCCGCAGTTCATCTTCGATGTCACGATGCAAAACCATGGCGGATACGATGTCGGCACCGTTCCCGCCGAAGAGCTGACAAACTATTGGGTCGAGGGAGCCAGCGAGGGCGCCAATAGCGCGCTCAACACCTATCTCACCTGCATCAACGCATCCGACCGGGACCTCGAGTACTTTATCAACGAGCTCCGCAATATCGGCAGACCGGTTGTCCTTGTCTTTTTTGGCGACCATCAGCCGAGCGCCGCAACGACTCTCAACGACGAGCTGTACCCTCAGGAAGATACGGCAAGCCACGCTTTCCGTATCTATCAGTCGACATATTTCGTCTGGGCTAACTATGAAATCGCCGGCAATACCGAGCTCAACGTCTACGACACCGTCGGGGCAAACGAGATTGCAGCCATTACCCTTAATAAGATCGGCGCCCCGCTCACCGACTATCAAAAGGCTCTGCTTGCAACAAGGTCAGATGTGCCCACCATCAATGTCGCCGGCTACCTTGGTGCCGACGGGCTGCGCTACGACTTGGAATCTGAAGACAGCCCATACGCCTCGACGATCGACAAGCTGCAGCGCATGCAATACCTCGAGTTCGCCAGCAAAGTTCAGTAAGCCCGCCCATTCGCTTGGACCCATCGTATTGCAAGCACGCTCGGCCCAAATGCATCGTAAATGACTCCCGCTCGCAAACGAGGGTACAATGACGCTCGTGTCACATCACGGGGCCCCGGCCCCAACATATACAAAGGAGTCATACATGGGTTGCGAGCACGCACAGGCCGCCGGCGGACAAACGTCGCCGTCGCAATTTGAGGAGAATACGCTGTCCGAGGTCAAACGCGTCATCGCCGTGCTTTCCGGCAAGGGCGGTGTCGGCAAGTCGTTTGTCACCGGTGCCATCGCCACCGAGCTTGCCCGTCACGGCCACAAGGTCGGCGTCCTCGATGCCGACATCACCGGTCCCTCTATCCCCAAGATGTTCGGTATGAGCGGACGCCACGTCCATGCCCTTGGCAACCTCATGCTGCCTGAAATCTCCGAGCACGGCGTCAAGGTCATGAGCTCCAACCTTCTGCTCCAAAACGAGACCGACCCCGTCCTTTGGCGCGGTCCGGTCATCGCAGGCGCCATCAGGCAGTTCTGGAGCGAGACCTCGTGGGGCCCCATCGACTACCTGCTGGTCGACATGCCTCCGGGAACAGGCGACGTCGCACTCACCGTCTTCCAGTCACTGCCCGTCGACGGCATCGTCATCGTCACGAGCCCGCAGGATCTGGTCTCGATGATCGTCGCCAAGGCGGTCAACATGGCCGAGAAGATGAACGTCCCCATTCTGGGCATCGTCGAGAACATGAGCTATATTGAGTGCCCCGACTGCGGCAAGAAGATCGAGGTCTTTGGCAAGAGCAAGCTCCCCGAGGTCGCAGAGCGCTATAACCTCGACATCTTGGGCACGCTTCCCATTAATCCGGCACTCGCCGAGGCCTGCGATAAGGGCGAGGTCGAGACCGCGCTGCCCGATGGCATGTTGCCCAAGGCAGTCTCTGCCGTCGAGGCTATTACCTCGCACGAGACCGACGAGGCCTAAGTGAACACGAGCGCCTTCTATGACGTCCTGGTAATCGGCGGCGGGGCTTCAAGCCTCGCCGCCGCCATTACGGCCGCACGTGCTGGCAAAAGCGTCTGCATCGTTGAGCGCGATGTCGCCTGCGGCCTTAAGCTCCTTGCGACCGGTAACGGCCGCTGCAACCTCTCCAACGAATCGATTGATCCTCAGCGGTATAACCACCCCGCATTCGTCGAATCTGTCATGGGCCCCCAACCCGAACAAGAGCTTATGGGTTTCTTCTCCTCGCTGGGCATCATGACAACCTCCGAGGAAGGCCGGCTGTACCCGCGCTCCCTTCGCGCCGAATCGGTGCGCGACGCACTTCTCAATGTTTGCGACCGCCTGGGTATCACCTTAATCTGCGGAGCCAACGTTGCCTCGGCACACAAAGCTTCCGAAGGCTGGGCACTCCAAATAGACCGTCCAGCGCGGGCGCTCAAGGCAAAAAAGCACGACGACCGAAAATCGGAGCTCCGCTCGCTTCGGAAAGCGCTCGCCGATGTCCCTCGCAAGAACGAGGCCCTGGAGGCACATGCCGTAATTATCGCCACGGGTGGCAACCCCACCGGTATCGCCGATACGTTTCGCCTCCCCCTCACTTCGCTGCGCCCCATCCTCTGCCCCGTATCGGCAACGGTCGTCGGCGATCGGGCGGCACTCAAGACGTTGGATGGCCTGCGCGTCCGCGCCCGCTTGACGCTCGCCCGCAATCATAATGAGCTCTGGCACGAAGACGGTGAAGTCCTGTTTCGAGCCTTCGGCATCTCGGGCGTCGCTGTCTTCAACCTCTCCCGTCGTATCCAGCGCGGTGATACGATCCTGCTCGACGTTTTCCCCGACCTCTCCAAAGACGAGCTGCTCGATATGCTCAACCGGCGCGTTGAGCTGCTCGGCAGCTTTTCGCCCCGCGATCCCCGTTGGCTCGACGGCATGCTCGCCCCGCAACTCTCCCGCGTCGTCTGCACGGCGTTCGAGCAGTGCCATCCAGGCTCCAACGATGTCATCCACCTGGTCTCGATCCTCAAGCACTTTAAGTTGCTCGTTGAGGGAACAGCCGAGGAGCGCTCGGCACAGGTCACGCGTGGTGGCGTATCTGTCGAGAGTATCTCAACACCCAGTCTACGCGCGCGCAGCGTTGTCGACGCCCCGCTTTACGTCTGCGGCGAAGCGCTCGACATCGACGCCGATTGCGGAGGCTTTAACCTTGCGTGGGCATGGCTCTCGGGCATTCGCGCTGCAAGCAGCCTGTAGCCGCGCAGTCTATAATCAAAAACGCATTCGGGCCGTCTGGGATACCGGACGGCCTCTTTCTTGCCTCTAAGGAGACCTCGATGATCGAAATCACCCAAGTCAACGCTTCGCTCGATGAAGCCGGCGATGAAAATGCCTGCCTCATTGTTGGCAAGCGAGTCGCCAAGCGCGTCCTACGTTGCAAGGACTCCGAGATCAAGTCCATCGAGCTCCACCGCAAGTCAATCGACGCTCGCAAAAAACGATACGTCCATTTTATCCTGAGCTTTCGTGTTGAGCTGACCAGTCCCCACCTCGAGCGAGAAGCGGTCGACAGCGTTTCCGAACGTGACCGCTCGCGCGTACGCGCGATAGAAGACGATGAGCCTTCATTCCCCACCCCCGTCTCCGACGCACCTCAAGAACGCCCTGTCGTTGTCGGCGCCGGATGCGCCGGCCTTTTCGCTGCGCTTACGCTCGCCGAAGCAGGTCTTAAGCCCTTGCTCATCGAGCGCGGCGACCCGGCATTTCGCCGCTCGCATGCGATCGACCTCTTTCTAAAGGAGCGCATCCTCGACCCCGAGAGTAATATCCAGTTTGGTCTGGGCGGCGCGGGGACCTTCTCGGACGGCAAGCTCAATACGGGAACAAAAAATCCCGCCCATCGCCTTATCCTCGAAACCTTCGTCGAGGCGGGTGCGCCCCGCGATATTCTGTGGGATGCCAAGCCGCACATTGGCTCCGACATCCTTCCCACGGTTGTCACCGCTATATCCCAGCGCATCGAGCAGCTCGGAGGTGTCGTCCGTTATCGAACAAAGCTCGTCGACATTCACATCGACGCGTCTGGCGCCATTACCGGTATTGATGTCCAATCGTCCCAAGACGCCGCTTGCGAGCCAATCGAGACAAAGCACCTCATCCTCGCCTGCGGGCATTCTGCTCGCGATATTATTGAGCTCCTTAAAGACCACAACGTGGCCCTCGCACAAAAGACCTTTGCCATGGGCGTTCGCATCGAGCATCCGCAGCGCGACATCGATCGAGCCCAATATGGAGCCTTGGCGGGACATCCAGCGCTCGGGGCGGCCCCTTACAAACTTGTTGCCCATCTTCCCAACGGCCGCAGCGTGTTCTCGTTTTGCATGTGCCCCGGCGGACAGGTTGTCGCCGCCTCTTCCGAGCAGGGCCACCTGTGCGTCAACGGCGCCAGCCTCAATGCCCGCGACGGACGCAACGCAAACGCCGCCCTGCTCGTTAACGTCACGCCTGAGGACCTTCCCAACGATGACCCGCTCGCCGGCATCGAGCTCCAGCGCGCCTGCGAGGCGGCCGCCTATCGCCTGGGTGGTTCCAACTGGAACGCACCAGCACAACTCGTCGGAGATTTCCTCGCAGGACGCGCCAGCAAGGCGCCCGGAAAGGTAAAGCCCACCTATCCGCTCGGTGTGACCTGGACGGCAATTGACGAAGCCCTGCCGCAGCATATCGTCGAGTCGCTCCGCCTGGGACTTCCCCTACTCGGAAAAAAGCTACGAGGCTATGACCGCCCCGATGCCGTTCTTACCGGCGTGGAGACTCGTTCGAGCTCACCGGTTACTGTCACCCGAGACCGAACGTGCCATGCCGTGTCGACCCCGGGCCTCTACCCTTGCGGTGAGGGAGCTGGATATGCCGGCGGCATCATGAGCGCGGCCACCGACGGCATTCGTTGTGCCGAAGCCCTGATCGCAGACCTCTAGCGCACGAATTCCAGCACGCAAAAGACACAGGCCCCGAGCTCCACAGGGAACTCGGGGCCTGTTCGCTATTTCTTAAACCCTGCACCCTGGCGTTTTCTGCCCGATGCGAACGTGGAACCCTTGCGGGCCTGCGAACGTAAGCGCTCGATCGTCTCGTCCTCAGACGCACCCTCGAGCATCGCCCGAATCTGAACGACGGCATCGCGCAGGCGCGCCGCCTCCTCAAAGTCCAT
>JAUMNV010000144.1 GCA_031295725.1 Collinsella sp. | reverse complement strand
GTCCTCGACCATGTGTGGCGCCTTGTCCTGCTCCTTCGGAGCCGCGGACAAGGCGCCACACTGGTCTGCGGAGTGTTCTGAAAACCAAGCCCGGCCCCCGCCTGCGGTGACGCTGCTGCAAGCGACCTGCGATGGGGCCGTTGTTGGTTGGGGCCGCTGGGCTGATGTGGGGGCACGTGGCTGTTGCGGGCCCTGATCCCGGCGGCGGCTTCGGCGCTTTGCGCCTGCCGCCTTGGGGGACTGTGGGGCGCCGCCGGCAGCTGCGGCGCGCTGCGCCTGCTGCCTGAGGTGACTTTGGGGTTGGGGTGAATCGGGGTCTAATACTTTCCCGAGAAGTGAACGACCTTATTTGGACCCCCGAAGCATTGTCATATTTTGATCGCCATTTCCTGCGGTTTTGTTGCGCGAATCCTGCGGTTTTTTGGTCTAAAGGCATGGATGCTCCGGGGCCTCGTTTTTACTCGTTCACTTCTCGGGAAAGTATTAGAGCTCAGCTGATAGAGGTACCGCTCTGGCGTCGATGCCCCGCGTCTTCTTCGCTTGATTGGGGAAAACAGCCTCGCTTAAGTAATTGCGAGCCCGCCCAGACGTATCTGCGGGAGTTGTCTGCACAATTCGCGGTATTATGTTGCGGAGTTTTGAAAGGGGCCGCTGGTGGTCACGACGACGTTTGCTTCGCCTTTGGGCGAAATCTTGCTTGCCGCTGATGGCCGCGGTCTGACGGGACTTTGGTTTGAGGGGCAGGAGCATTTTGGCTCCACGCTTCTCAAAGAAGATCCCGAACATGTTGAAGGCGCCGATGCAGTTTCTGGTGCTGGCGGCATGTCGTCGGTGAGTCCGGCAAATGGTGCGGCGTCTTCGGTGCTTGAGCGTTCCTGGGCTTGGCTGAATGCTTATTTTGCAGGGCAGGAACCTCGGTTTACGCCGCCGTTGCATATGATCGGCACGGCGTTTCAGCGTGAAGTTTGGTACGAGCTGCTTTCTATTCCGCGTGGCGAGGTCGCTACGTATGGCGAGATCGCCCAGCGTGTTGCGGCTCGACATCGTGTACCGGGAAACGAGGCGCCCGTTGTGTCTCCCCGTGCCGTGGGGACTGCGGTTGCACGCAATCCCATTTCGATTATCGTGCCGTGCCATCGCGTGGTTGCCGCCGATGGTTCGCTCAACGGATATGCCGGCGGGCTTGACCGCAAGGAGTGGCTGCTTCGGCTTGAGGGCGCGTACGAGGAATAGTGCCCGAGCTCTTTGCATGATAAAGGTGCCGCGAAAGGGTGAGTTGCTGTTCTATCGTCTCCGGCGTGCGGACAAGCGTTTGACATCTGCGCCTTAAGTTTGGCTAAGCCATATCCTGCGTATTTAAAAACGCGCAGGTTGAGCGGCTAAGGCTGCGCTAAGGCGGTTGACGGTGCGCTATCATCGGCAGTATCGAAACCTGTATAGCCGTGCGCCAAAGGAACAACTATGAAGCTGATGCTTGCCGAGGACGAACCCGGCCTCTCCCGCGCCCTTACCGCGATTCTTCAACATAGCGACTACGAGGTCGATACCGCGCTCGATGGTCTGACGGCGCTCGAGTATCTGCTCGCCAACGACTATGACGCCGCAATTCTGGACATCATGATGCCCGGCATGGACGGTATCGAGGTACTCAAGCGCACACGCGCCGCCGGTAAGCGACTGCCCATCATCATGCTCACGGCAAAAAGCGAGGTGTCCGATAAGGTCGAGGGCCTGGATGCCGGTGCCAACGACTACCTGACCAAGCCGTTCGCCGCCAAGGAGCTGCTCGCACGCATTCGCGCCATGACGCGTGCCGCGACGGCAATTGACGCCACGACGCTCAGCGTGGGCAACGTGCGCCTCGACACGGCATCGTGCACACTCGTGGGCCCTTTGGGCGAGGAGCACCTGGCCAATCGAGAGTTTCAGCTTATGGAGCTCTTTATGCGCAACGCCGGCACGCGCATGCCCACCGAGCGTTTGATGCTCGAAGTTTGGGGTGAGGACGCGCCCGAAGGCGCTAACGTGGTGTGGGTCTATATCTCGTACCTGCGCAAAAAGCTGACGGCGCTTGGTGCCAACGTGGCCATCCGTGCATCGCGCAACCAGGGCTATTCGCTCGAGGTTGTTGAGGAGGGCGAATAGGCGTGAGCGCGAGTGCGTGGTGGAAGCGCACGACGGCAAAGCTCGGCATGGGCGCGGACTCGGGTAATCCGGGGCGCGCCGATGCTGCCAGTGCAATGGGACGTCGCCTGCGTCGTAAGTTCATCCTGGTTGCCATGGGTGCCGTGACCGCCGTGCTTACGCTTATCATCGCCGGCATCAATATCGTCAACTACTCGCATGTCTGCAAGATGGCCGACGCTCGTCTGGACTATATCTTGGCGGGCAAGGACGGCATCGATTGGACGGATGAGCCCAAGACCGATCTCGGCGAGGATGTGGGCGCCGGTAAGACCGCTGCCGGTGACAGGGTGGTCATGCGCACCGGGCACTTCGAAGGTATGACGGCGGAGTCTCCCTTCGACACGCGCTACTTTACGGTGTCGATTGCCGGTGGGCAGGTGACCGATGTCAGCACGGCCCGCATTGCCGCGGTGGGTGCCAAGCGTGCTGCACGCATCGCTGCAGGACTATATTCCAAGGGTTGGACCTCGGGCTTTTCTGGTAACTACCGCTATACGGTTACGGTTCAGGGCGACGAGACCACCTATGTGTTTGTGGACTGCTCGCGCGAGCTTGCAAGCTTTCATTCGTTTTTGAGCGCGAGCGTGGCGATTAGTTGCATTGGCTGGCTGGCGGTGTTGGCAATTGTGGCGGGTGCCTCGGGCGCGGTGATTCGGCCGATGGTCGAGAGCTACAGCAAGCAAAAGCGCTTTATTACCGATGCAAGCCACGAGATCAAGACGCCGCTGGCCGTGATTGATGCCGCCAATGAGGTGCAAGAGATCGAGAGCGGCGAGAGCGAGTGGACGCAGAGCATTCACGAACAGGTTGCACGGTTGACGGCGCTCACGGAGCGTCTGGTGTTTTTGGCTCGCATGGACGAGGGTTCGGCGGGCTTTACCATGATATCGATCGATCTTTCGGAGGCAGTGGACAAGGCGGCGTCGCCGTTTGAGTCGGTGGCGGTTTCGCGTGGCAAGCGTCTGTCGACGTCGATTGCGAGTGGCGTGCGGGCCCATGCCGATGCTGCAGCGGTGGCGCAGGTGGTTGAGCTGCTGCTGGATAACGCCACGCGCTATGCGAGTGAGGGCAGTGTAATTGAGTTGAGTCTGCGTGCCGTCTCACGCGGTGCAGGCAAAGGTTCGGCCGAGCTTGTCGTTTCGAACGCCGTGGACGAGCTGCCCGAAGGCGACCTAGATCGATTGTTCGACCGCTTCTATCGTGCGGACGTGTCGCGCAGCTCCAAGACGGGCGGCTCGGGCGTGGGCCTATCCGTGGTGCGTGCCATCGCCGAAGCCCATGGTGGGAGCGCTTCTGTCTGCGGCCACGGCAACCAGATCACCTTCACCGTCCGCCTCTAAAACCTGCCAAAATGAACCTGTCCCTTTTTGGTCGGTGCGAAATGGGTAATACTAAAGAGTTATCCGACCAGATGGGAATTAATCGATGGCCTATATCGAATTCAAAGACGTCATCAAGGCATACGGCGAGGGCGACGCCCGCATTCACGCACTCGACGGCGCGAGTTTTACGGTCGAGCGCGGCGAGCTCGCCATCATTTTGGGTGCTTCAGGCGCCGGTAAAACGACGGCGCTCAACATCTTGGGCGGCATGGACACGGCAACTTCCGGCACCGTGACGGTGGACGGGCGCGACGTGAGCTCCGCTAACGAGGCGCAGCTCGTGGAATACCGCCGCGCCGACGTCGGCTTTGTCTTCCAGTTCTACAATCTGGTCCCCAACCTGACGGCCCTCGAAAACGTTGAGCTCGCAGCTCAGATTTGCCCCGATTCGCTCGATGCCGAACAAACGCTTCGCCAGGTTGGCCTGGGCGAGCGCCTGGGCAACTTTCCGGCACAGCTTTCGGGCGGCGAGCAGCAGCGCGTGTCCATCGCCCGCGCACTGGCAAAGAACCCCAAGCTGCTTCTGTGCGACGAGCCCACGGGCGCGCTCGACTATAAAACCGGCAAGCAGATCTTGCAGCTGCTGCAGGATACCTGCCGCAAGCAGGGCATTACGGTCATCATCATCACGCACAACTCCGCGCTCGCGCCCATGGCCGATCGCCTGATTCGCTTTAAGAGCGGCCGCGTGGAGAGCGAGACGGTCCAGCAAAATCCCGTGCCTATCGAGACGATCGAGTGGTAGCGCCCATGGATCAGGACCGCCAAAACAGCCAACGCCGCGACGCGCAGAACACGGAGCGCGAGCAGGATTTTACGACCTACCGCACTGCCCAAAGCTCAAACGATATGGTGCCGACGGTGTTTCGCCGCGGTGTCTACCGCACGATTCGCGGCAGCCTCAAACGCTTCTTGTCTATCGTCGTGATCACCGCGCTCGGCGTGAGCGTGATGTGCGGCCTTAAGGCGGGTTGCGAGGACCTGTGCGATTCGGTTGACGCCTACTTCGACCAGCAAAATGTCTATGACATTAACGTGCAGTCGACCTATGGCCTGACTGACGATGATCTCGACGCCATCCAAGAGGTCGATGGCGTCGAAACGGCCGAGGGCATCTACACCGAGACCGCCTACACCGCCGTGGGCACAACGCGCGAGCGCGTGGTCGTGCAAAGTCTCTCCAAGGAGAATATCGATCAGCCAGTGCTCGTGAACGGCGATTTGCCCGAGAGCGCCGATGAGGTCGCGGTGACTTCGAAGTTCCTGAAGGCTTCGGGCAAAAAGCTCGGCGATACGGTGAGCTTTGCTGCCAACGATGCGAGCTCGTCGAACCAAAGCGCCAAGGATCAGTTTGCCGATGGCGATTACACCATCACGGCCGAGGTTCTCGATCCCACTGATGTGAGCTCCGACTCGACGGTCAACGCCTTCCGTGCCGCCTCGGCGGCGGACTATAAGTTCTATGTGAGCGAGGACGCCGCGACATCTTCTTCCTACTCCGCGGTCCACGTGGTCGTCGAGGGAGCCAAGGATCTCAACTCATATTCGGATGCCTACGCGGCAAAGATCAATGAGGTCAAGGGCAATATAGAGAAGATCCGCGAGGAGCGTGAGAAGGCGCGCGCTCAGGAGCTGACGGTCGACACGCCGACAAGCTTGGATGCGGCCGAGCGTCAGGCCGCCATGCTCTTTGGGATCGAGCAGGACAACATCAATCGCATGGCCGAGGGCAGCGACGAGCGTGCGCAGGCGCAAGCCGACCTGGACCAGCGCCGTGCCGCCGCCGACCAACAGTTTGCCGACGCCCGCGCCGAGCTTTCCGATCTGGGAGAATGCACCTGGTACATCCAGGACCGCGGCAATATCGCAAGCTACTCGAGCGTGGAGAGCGATAGCTCGTCAATTGAAGCCATCGCCACGGTGTTCCCGTTCATCTTCTTTATCGTCGCCGTGCTCATCAGCCTTACCACCGCCACGCGTATGGTCGAGGAGGAGCGCACGCTCATCGGCCTGTATAAGGCGCTCGGCTATTCGCGCGGACGCATCCTGTCCAAATACGTGGACTATGCGCTGTGGGCTTGTCTGATCGGCGGCGTGCTCGGCAACATCATCGGATTTGTGGGCCTGCCGCTGTTCTTGTTTACGGTGTTCGACGACATGTACTCGCTGCCCCAGATGTTGCTTTCGTACGACATCGTGTCCTCGATCGTCTCGGTGGCGCTGTTTGCCGTGGGCGTGGTGGGCGCCACGATTATCGCCTGCCGCCACGAGATGGCCGAGACTCCGGCCTCGCTCATGCGCCCCAAGGCCCCGCGCGCCGGCTCGCGTATCTTGCTCGAGCGCATCGGCTTTATCTGGCGCCGCATGGGCTTTTTGAACAAGGTGGCAGCACGTAACCTGTTTCGCTACAAAAAGCGCGCCTTTATGACCATCTTCGGTATCGCGGGTTGCACCGCGCTTGTGATCTGCGGTATGGGTATTCGCGACACGTCGGTCGCGCTTTCGCCCAAGCAGTATGGGCATATCACGCGCTATGACTTGCTGGCGGTTGCCAATCCCGACGATTTTTCGCAGACGTGCGCGGCATTGGATGAGCGCAGCGCGGCTAAGGATTCTAACGTGACGGTGTCTTCGACGCTGCCGATTATGATCGACAACGTCACCTTTACATTTGGCGGCAAGAGCGAGACCGTGCAGCTGATCGTGGTGCCCGATGACCGCACGAACGACCTGGACGACTACGCGCGTCTCGAGGATGAGTCCAAAGAGCCACTGTCTTTGCGTGACGGAGACGTGTATCTGAGCAAGAGTTCACAGCTGGTTCTTGGGATTCAGCCGGGCGACACGGCGCAGGTCCAGGATTCGTCGCTCAACGTCGCCAAGGTCAAAGTCAGCGACATCTCGCTCAACTATTTGGGCAACACGCTCTATATGACGCAGGGCACCTATGAGCGCGCGTTCGGCCGAAGCGCGCGTCTTAACGGCATCTTTGTGCTGCTTAAGGGCTCGTCGGCCGACCAGATTGCGTTTAGCAAGAATCTTAAGAGTGACGGTTGGCTCACCATCTCGAGCACGGCCGAACATTGGCAGAACTACGAGGCGAACTTCACTATCATCAATTCCGTCGTGGTGCTCGTGACCTTTATGGCGGCGTGCCTGTCGTTTGTGGTGGTGTTTACGTTGTCCAACACGAATATCTCCGAGCGCGAGCGCGAGCTGGCGACCATCAAGGTGCTGGGCTTCCGCCGTGGCGAGGTACACCATTACGTCAACAAGGAGACGTTGATCCTCACGGCGATTGGCACCGCACTGGGCGTGCCGCTGGGTGGCCTGCTTGCCGAGAGCTTTACGTACATCCTGCAGATGCCGTCGCTGTACTTTGACGTCGAAGTCGAGCCGCTGAGCTACGTGCTTGCCGTGGTGCTTTCCTTCGGCTTTACGTTTATCGTCAACCTCGCCACCAACCGTACCCTCAATAAGATCGACATGGTCGGCGCCCTCAAGAGCGCCGAGTAACCTGCCAAAAAGGGACAGGTTTATTTTGGCAGGTTTTATCGGGGCAAACGCCGGACAACCATTAGGTGGTCCGGCGTTTGCCCCGTTTTGCTGGGGATGTTTGTCGTTCGGTGCTCTTACTGGCCAATCCAGTGTTGCGCATAGCTCTTAATGTCCTCGGTAAAACCGTCAAGGTCGTCGAGGGCGATCACGCTGTCGATAAGCAAATTGGCTATCTCGCGGTGCATTGTGCTGCGGCGAATGTCGTTTGCAATTACACCTGAGGACAGCTTGTCTCTATTGAGGCGCTCTTCTAGTGCCCAAAATCTACTGGACGCTTCACTGTCGCCGTTCAGCATCTCAACGTACTGGCCGATGAGCTTTTCCATATAACGTTCTTGCCATTGAGGAAGCATTTTCTTAAACAGCTTCCAGTCGCTTTCGGCTACGTCCCGCATATGTCCTCCGCTCGTCAAACGGGCTTTCCATTTGCCTTTCATTCTATTTGGTTTTCGCTCGCAAGCGTGGATGAGAGGCTCTCTTTAGCCTTCGAGATTGGGCTTGAATGGGCCGTATGCCACAAAATGGGCCTATCTACTACGTTTAATTGGATACCCTCAACCATGCCGGGAAAACGAAAAATAAAACCGCAGGTAGAAGGCCTGTCGCTTTTCGAAAAATGCGGTCATGGTTGGCCCCATCGAGTTAAACGTAGTAGATGGCTCCTTTTCGTGGCGGACCATCAAACGAACGCCGACGCTTGTGCTGTAGCCGCTCCGATCATTCGTAAGTTGCGGTGGAATAGTTCCTAGATTCAGCCATTTGCGGGCTAAGCAGGAACTATTTCACCGCAACTGAATTTCAGACCAGGCATCCGCAGCAAGAAGACGAATAGCCTCGGCCTCCCTAGTTACCGCAGGAGCCCCCCAGGGCTTACCTCCCAAATCTTTCCGCAGGACGGAAGGACCCCGCCGCGCGAAGCGCACGGCGGGGTCCTGACATGTCCGAGGACGATTTGGGAGGTAAGCCCTGGGGCCTCCGATGGGGGCGGTTCCAGCCGAGGCTATTCGTCGCCGAAGCTGATACCCAGCGCCTTGGCCTCGCGCACCAGATCACTCTGGGGGTCGACATACTTGAGCTTGCCGGCGACCTCCTCGAGCGGCATGTGGCACATCTTGCCGTCACGCAGAGCAATCATGTAGCCAAACTCGCCGCGTAGGCAGCCGAGTGCCGCCTCGACGCCGCACTGGGTCGCAAAGATGCGGTCCTGGGCATCGGGCTGACCGCCGCGCTGCGTGTGGCCGGGGATGGCGACGCGGGTCTCGCGACCGGTCTTGGCCTCGATCTCCTTGGCGATGTCGTACACGATTGACGGGCTCGTGCGCTCGGCGAGCTTCTTCTTGTACTCCTTCTTGGACAGCGCCGCGTCCTCCTTGGAGATGGCGCCCTCGGCGACGGCCACGATGGTAAAGCGGCTACCGGTTTCCATGCGATGCTCAATGGTCTTGATGACGTTATCCATGTCGTAGGGAATCTCGGGAATCAAGATGACATCCGCGCCGCCCGCGACGCCGGCATACAGCGGGATCCAGCCAACCTTGTGGCCCATGATCTCGATAACGAACACGCGGCCGTGGCTCGAAGCGGTGGTGTGGATGTCGTCGATGCACTTGGTGGCGACGTCGATGGCGCTCGTAAAGCCAAACGTCAGCTCGGTGCCCCATGTGTCGTTATCGATGGTCTTGGGCAGGGCGATAACGTTGAGGCCCTCTTCGCGCAGGCGGTTGGCGGTCTTGGTGGATCCGTTGCCACCCAGCATAAACAGGCAGTCGAGCTGCAGCTTATGATAGGTGTGGACCATCGCCGGCACCTTCTCGACACCATCGGCCTCGGGGGTATCCAGACGCTTGAACGGCGTGCGGCTCGTGCCCAGGATGGTGCCGCCGCGGGTGAGGATACCGCTAAAATCGGCGGGCGTCATGACGCGGAACCTGCTGTAGATAAGGCCCTGGTAGCCGTCCTCAAAACCGTAGATCTCGATAGGCTCTTCGCTATTGGTCATAAGCGTTTTGACGATGCCGCGCATGGTGGCGTTGAGCGCCTGGCAGTCGCCGCCACTAGTAAGAAGACCGATCCTAAGCATGATGAATCCTTCCGGGCAAGTTATAACATGCGCATAAGTTTACCCCCGCACACTGTTGATACGGGGGTAAACGTGTTAGCTCAAGCGTATGGAAATGTAAGCAACGTCAGGGAACGTAAGGTCGACGGGCCTGGCTCCTTACAGTGCGAAGGCATCGACGTTGCCCCAGTGGCGGCGCAGCGTAATAGCGGCGGCGGGTTCGGTATTGTCAAAGACGACCGACCATTGCGTATTGCTGGTGATGTCTTCCGGATTGGGCTCTTGCGCCGCAGCGCGAAGGGCCTTCCAAGCGACTGCCTCGTCCTGGGCACCGACATGGGCGTCAAGGACATCGGCGATTGCGACGGCGCGCTCTTTACCATGGCCCAGCTCGCCATTCTTTTGGTTGGGCAGCACTTCGTCGCCATAGCAGGCGTAGAAGTTCGTAACCTGGCGTACAGGAGCCGCTTTGAAAGCGCGGTCCGGATCGCGCGGATCCCACTCTACTACGCGCGCGTCACCGGCGGCGTCGTTGATAAAGAAGTGGTAATCGCGTCCTGCCATGGCGTGCATGTCGTAGGCGGAAAGCAGGTCGACAGCTTCTTGCGTGGTGGCGGCACGGTCGAGCACCAGACGGATGGCGAGCGAGGTATTGATGACGGGGCGTTGCGTGTCCTGGTCACAGGGCTTGGAATCCAGAGTGAGTACGGCAATGGACACGCCGCATTCGTTAACACCGTCGAGCTGGCCAAACGGGCCCATGAGTGCGGCGGCCCGTCCGGCGACGGAGTCAAGCGGAGTGTTATCGCCCAGGTTGTTAAGGGCGGCAAACCCGATGGAGGCATAGCCGCCGCGTGGGTGATTGCGCACCAGCAGCGCTGAGGTGTCGTCCTTAAAGTCGTAATTGCGACCGGTGCGCACGCGGCCTTCGGCATCTACGGCGACAAAAGCGCTGCAGGCAAACTGGGGCGCCTGGACATGTACCGGCACACCGGGCAGCACCTGCGCCACCACGGCATCGATGTAGGCCTGGTCGTCGCGCACGCCAGCGGCGATGATGCGATCAAGATCGTAGTCGTAGGCGATGTCGATTGCGTACAGGTCATAGCCATCCGCGTAGCCGGTCAAGCGTTTGAGCGACGCGGCGGACTTGATTTGCTTGTGATAAACGATACCGGTGGCAGCGGCAAGGCCGACGGCGACTCCCGCGACACCGCAGGCGATGGCAATGTTACGTGGCTTCATGGCGGCTCCTCTCGTCCTGTTAGCGTAATTGTCGCAAAAGGTGCACGGGCATGATGGCTCAACTTGGTGAGCGGTGCGGGATTAAACACGGAATGAAGAGTGCAGCGCTGGCGCGGCGGGGTATGCTGGAAGGGACCATCAACCCAGCGAAAGGGGAGAGCATGACGGATCAGGAAACGCCCGAGCGCGCGCATGTGACGGCCGATGATATCGAGGCCGCCAACGACCTTATCGACTTTATCGAGGCATGCCCCAGCATGTTCCATACGGCGGCGACCATTATGGCCGAGCTCGACGAGGCGGGCTTTACCTACCTGTCCGAGAACGCGGCGTGGGACATCGAGCCGGGCGGGCGTTATTACACGCAGCGCAACACCTCGAGCGTT
>JAUMNV010000115.1 GCA_031295725.1 Collinsella sp. | reverse complement strand
TCGGTTGGGTGCGCTGCCCGTCCGAGGACGGCACCGCCTCAAATTTATGGCGTCGAGACGCTTTGGTTTTGGGCGGAGACCTTGACCGTTTTTGTTCAGATGTTTGCGGGATGCGTTACGGCAATAGATTTATGGCGGTATCGCAACTCGTTCCATTGGGTGCCGCGTCGCCTTTTGAGGTCGAGGCGTATTTGTTGCTTGGACTGCCGCGAGCCCTGGGAGGCGAAGGTTTTTGCGGCATAGAGCTTAATGTTGAAGTGATGTTAAGCACAAGTGCTTGGAGTGGGAAGGATAAACTGGACTTTCTTTTAAGGATCCTCAAGCGTATTGCCGCTCGTATTCCACTGGAGACATGTAGCCCAGGGTGGAATGCATGCGCACCCTATTGTAATAGAGCTCTATGTACTTGAAGATGTCCTGCTTGGCCTCGTCCCTCGTCCCATAGCTCCTCTCTTTCACCAATTCCCTTTTCAGCGTCTTGAAGAACGACTCGGCCACCGCGTTGTCCAGCGGCGTGCCGGGCCTTGATACCGACTGGACTATGCCATGCGAGTCCAGACACCGCTGGAAGGAACGGGAGGTGTACTGTGCGCCCTGATCGTCATGGAAGACGAGGCTGCCGTCATCTGGCGGACCCTCCCTGCCGACCGCCTGCTCCATCGCGTCGATCGCGACCTTCTCGGTGATGCGCTCGGACATTGACCAGCCCACGACCTTGCGGGAGAAGGCGTCTATCACGGCTGCGAGATAGAGCCACCCTTCTCTTGTGGGTATGTAGGTGATGTCGCCCACCCAAAGCCTGTTGCGCTCGCCCACGGTGAAAGCGCGCTCTACCAGGTTCAACCGAGGGTCTCCCGGCTCGACCTTCTTCTGGATGCGGTGTTTTCGGGTCGCGCCCTTTCCGGCAAGTCCGAGCTTCTGCATGATGCGGAGCACGCGCTTCTCGCTCACGACGATGCCGCTTTTTCGCAGTTCGCGGTTGATGCGCCGGTAGCCGTAACGGCCCTTGTGCCGCTCGAAGGCCTCGGCGACGAAACCTTCGATCGCCTCCCGCTCTATCTGGGCGTCGGACTTCTTCCGGCCGAGATACTCGTAGAAACCGGATTTCGAGACTTTCATCAGCCCGCATGCCTTCTTGATGGGGCCGATCTCGCCCCTATGCTCTTTGAGGAACTCGAACCTCACGCATGGTCTTGACTCAAGAAGGCCCGGAAATTTTTTAGTATCTCGTTCTCGCGCTCGAGCTCCTCGACCTTCTTCTTGAGCTTCACGATCTCGTAGTCCTTGTTGATCTTCGGGGAGCCGTTTCCGGGGAACGCGCCGTCTCCCATCTCCTCGTATTCGCGGGCCCATCTTCTCAGCGTCGAATCCTTTATGCCGAGTTCCTCCGATAGGCCTTTGACCGTCATTTCCCCGGACAGGACCACCTTTGCCGCCGAGACCTTGAACTGCCTGTCGTATCGCTTTCTTCTTTGGGTCATCTTGAACACCTTTCGCTCTTAACTAGGTGTCCAATTCATCATACCCACTCCAGCTCGAGCGATTGTGGGAAAGTCCCGTGTATATATCGACCTACTTCTTTCTTCGCCGGACGGCAGGCGACAGGTGGCCATTGAATGTCAGGGAAAGGCCTCGCACGGACGCGCAGGGGATGGCTTGCGTGACGCTGACCGCATGACGGCCCTTCAGGCCATGGGCTACGATGTGCTTCTCCTGACACACAGACAGATATCGGATGAGGATAGATTCCGCGCGATCGTTAAGGCCATATGCAGGATGCTCGATGCTGAATATCGTGATAAAAGCTCGGATGAGCAAAGGGCTGAGACATTACTCCGGTCTGAACTATTCGTTGACTGGACAAAATTGGGAGTAATTGACGGAAAGATGCCCGTTAGACACAAAATGGCTCGATCGTGGACGGCTGCGAATCTAAGTGAGTAGACTTTTGGCACTTTGGCGACTAGGTCGTTTTGCAACAAGGCATTTACTTGCGGCTTTATAAAGTGATATGGATGGTCTGCTCGGCAAGTTCCAAAAAGTCTACTCACTTAGTTTTTGACGAGAAGCCGATGCCGAAGACGGTCCTATTTCAGGGCGTTAACAAGTTCGTGAGGCACGAAAAAGGCCCGGACCAATACGGTCCGGGCCTCATCGAGCTAGAGGTTATGTCTCAAGCGGTTGGCTTAGCCAAAGTAGCGCTTAAGCAGGCCGGCAAAAGCTTTGCCGTGGCGGGCCTCGTCACGAGCCATCTCGTGCACGGTGTCGTGGATGGCATCGAGGCCAGCGGCCTTGGCGCGCTTAGCAAGATCGGTCTTGCCGGCGGTGGCGCCGTTCTCGGCCTCAACGCGCATCTCGAGGTTCTTCTTGGTAGAGTCGGTCACGACCTCGCCCAGGAGCTCAGCGAACTTGGCGGCGTGCTCGGCCTCCTCGTGGGCAGCCTTCTCCCAGTACAGGCCGATCTCGGGATAGCCCTCGCGATGAGCGACGCGAGCCATGGCCAGGTACATACCGACCTCGGAGCACTCGCCCTCAAAGTTGGCGCGCAGGTCGGCAACGATGTCCTCAGAGACACCCTCCATCTTGGCGACGCCCACGACGTGCTCGGCGGCCCACTCGAGCTGGCCCTCCTCCTGCTTCAGGAAACGAGAACCGGGAACGCCGCACTGGGGGCACTTAAAATCCTCGGGCAGCTGGTCGCCGTCGAACTCTTCCACATAACCGCAAACGGGGCAAACAAACTTCATGATTCAATCCTTTCGATCGATGGCGATTGCGCGCTCGTCCGGTCCCGTAAGGGCCCTCTCCGGACGTGCGTCTTGACGAGTTCTATTATCCATAAATGCAACCAAATGTGAAGCCTATTAGGAATGATTTTTAATAAAACAATTTTGAGATATGAAGATGTTGATTGATTAACGATTGGCAGGCCGTCTTTGACCGCCGCTGAGTACAATCGGGCGAGCAAATGTTGACCTATCAACAAATGAAGGAGTTTCCTTTATGCATCTAGCCCGTCGTGCCTGGTGCCGAACATATCAGACGGTTTTTCGCATTGCATTGCCGATCCTGCCCTATACCGAGCCGCGCATTTTAGAGCATGCCGAGGATGTGCCCGCGGTGCTTCAAAAGCGCTCGATCCAGAAGGTCCTTATCGTGACGGATCCCGGCATTGCCCGTCTGGGGCTCACGGCACCGCTCGAGACGGCGCTCGCATCCAGGGGGATTGGCGTTACGGTCTATGCCGAAACGCGTGCAAACCCCACGGTTTCAAACGTGGAAGAAGCGGCGTCCCTGTATCGAGAGAGCGCCTGCCAGGCCATTATCGGCTTTGGCGGTGGCTCGGCCATGGACTGTGCCAAGGGCGTGGGCGCACGCATTGCGCAGCCAAACAAGCCCATCAACAAGATGCGCGGCCTGCTGCGGATTCATCGTCGCCTGCCGCTGCTCATCGCCGTTCCCACTACCGCCGGTACGGGAAGCGAAGCCACGCTTGCGGCGGTAATTACCGATGACGGGACGCACTACAAATACCCCATTAACGACTTTGTGCTCATCCCGCGTTTTGCAGTCCACGACCCCGAGTTTACGTGCGGCTTGCCCGCTTCCATTACGGGGCAGACGGGCATGGACGCCCTGACGCATGCCGTTGAGGCCTTTATCGGGCGAAGCACCACGCCCTATACGCGCAAGATGGCGCGACAGGCGGTGCAGCTTATCCACGACAATTTGCTCGAGGCCTATGAGCATGGTGACGACATGTGCGCTCGTCGCAATATGCTTTTGGCGGCGTATAAGGCGGGCGTTGCGTTTACCCGCTCCTATGTCGGATATGTGCATGCCATCGCGCACAGTTTGGGCGGCCGATACGGAATTCCGCACGGTTTGGCCAACGCGATCATCCTGCCGCACATGCTTCGCGCTTATGGTGACGCCGCCGCCCCCAAGCTTGCCGATCTTGCTCACATGGCGGGCATTGCGCCGGCTACCGCGCAGGATAGTCTTGCGGCCGAGGCCTTTATCGATTGGGTCGACCGCATGAACGAGGCCCTGGGAATCCCCAAATATGTTTTGGGCATTCGCCGCTCTGACATTCCCGAGATGGCGGCGCATGCCGATGCCGAGGCCAATCCGCTATACCCCGTTCCGCTTCTAATGGACCGCTTGGAGCTCGAGCATATGTACGAAGTCGTTGCAGGTGGTATGTTTGAGGACGAGAATTAGGAGGGTCCATGAACACCGAGGAAATTGCGCGCATCGTCGGCGATCAGCGCGCCTACTTTAAGACGCACGCCACGTTTGATGTCGATGCTCGACGTCGCGCGCTCGTGAGTTTACGCGATGCGGTGCGGGCCCACGAGGCCGATATCGCCCATGCGCTCAAGACCGATTTGGGGAAGTCGCATGACGAGGCCTATATGTGCGAGATTGGTACGTCGCTTTCCGAGATTCGACATCAGATCGCTCACGTGGCTCGATGGAGTCGTCCGCGCCTGCGTCCGTGCGATCTCGCTAACGCCGTGAGCGTGTGCAAAACGCAAGCCGTGCCCTATGGCGTCACACTCATCATGGCTCCGTGGAACTACCCGTTTTTGCTAACACTCGAGCCGCTCGCCGGC
>JAUMNV010000106.1 GCA_031295725.1 Collinsella sp. | reverse complement strand
CATGTTGACGTTGGGCATGTACTCGGTCAACAGGCCCTCGAGCGTCACCATACCGCGGGCGAACATCGTCACCACGCTCGGCAGCTCAACGTCATTTTTGCGCGCGAGGTTTAACAGCGAAGTCAAAAACTCGCCGATATCAAGATCCTTCAGGTCAAGGCCCGCAAAGTCAGCCACGATAAAGTCAAGGTCGGACAAAAACGCTGAATGATCGAGCTCGGCCGAATCGCCACGCGTCACGGCGAAGCGCATGAGCGAATCCTTGAGCTTGGGAACGTCACCCTCGGCCACGGCGAAAATCATGTCCTTTACGATACCGCGATCGTGACTCGACATGCGTCCGACCATGCCCAAGTCGATAAAGTAAACGATACCGTCCTTGAGAATGATGTTTCCCGCATGCGGGTCGGCATGGAAAAAGCCGTCGTCGAGCACCTGCGTAGAGTAGTCCTCGACAATCGCGGCACCGATCTTTTCCAAGTCATAGCCCTCGGCCACCAAGCGTTCGGGATCGGCGATCGAAATGCCGTCGACGTAGTCCATAACCACCACGTGCTCGGTGCACAGGTCCAGATAGGATTTAGGGCACGTCACGCCATGAACGCTCTTATGGAACTCGTAGAAGTCGTTGAGGTTTTTGGCCTCGGCCAAAAAGTTGGTCTCCTCGCGAAACGAGGTCCACAGCTCTTCGACCACACCGTGCAGGTCAACAAACTGATCGGTGTTGACGAACTTTGAGACGATGCGCACCACCGAGCGAATGATGTCGATGTCCTGCGCCATGACCTGCTGCGCGCCGGGGCGCTGTACCTTAACGGCCACGTCCTCGCCCGTCACCAGGCGGGCACGGTGTACCTGCGCGAGCGATGCACTACCGAGCGGGTTGGGGTCGATCGCGTCGAACATCTGCCCCAGGCGCTGGCCGTATTCCTCTTCCAGACAGCGGAGCACTACCTCATACGGCACCGGCTCTACGTCGGAGCGCAGGCGACGCAGCTCGTCGCAAAACCGCTGCGGCAAAATCTCGGAGCGGTTGGCCAGGATCTGCCCCATCTTGACGAACATGGGGCCGAGCTCCTCGAGCAGGCGGCGCAAGCGAACCGGCGTAAGGTTATCCCACACGCGGTACTTTTTGATCAGGCGAACGATCTGACCGATGCGTTCGCGGCGACCTGCCGGCGTGAGCTGATACTCCTCGTCCGGCGCCATCGCGTCGGGCTCCTCAGGGACCATATCGACAGCGCGCGGCTTCTTGCGAGCGCCCGAGACGGCGGCCTCAACCTCATCGACAACCGCCGTCTCGTCAGCCAAGGGATCTAGATTGTTGTAATCGGTAGTGGAATCTGCCATCTGCGCTGCTACTCGGCCTCTTCGGTGTCCTCTGCATCGTCGGGCTCAACGGACTCGACGGGCACCGAGGTCACGTTGTCCTCGACCGAATCGACGATGTCGCGCACATGGGCCAGGAAGGCCGTGCGCTCGGGGGCGGTCATAACGCGGACGCGGGCCAGGATGAGCTCGTCGAGCACGCGCTGCGTCGCGGTCTCGCCCTGCATGCCCAGGCGCTCGGTCAGGTCGGAGATGGTGCCACCAGCCTGCTCGAACATGTCGGACACGCTGCGGGCGATATCGGGGGTGCCGGCGTCCTTGCGGACCTGCTCGCCCTTGGTATTGAGGTCGTCGAGGACCTTCTTGCCACCCTCGACGGCAACGGCGGCGGCGCCGAAGCCCACGTTGATGGCACCGTTAACAAGCTGATCGAATTTCATAACCATGATTGGCTCCAATCGTGAACAACTGCATTGGCGTTCTTGTACCCAAGATTGGGCGAACGACACAAAATCGTTTTATCGCCGGGATAGAAATCGAGCGGGGAAAAGCCATTGACGGCGTTTGCCCCGCTCGCTCGTTGCAAGGTTATCTTTACCTTACGTTGTCGTTCATCGCGAAGGAGTTCTTCATGGCGCAGCTCGTGGTGTAGAGCACCTTGCCCAACAGGGCATCGGTCTCCACGCGCACGAGCTCGGCAAAGGCCTCGTTGGCGCGGGCGAGCTCGGTAGGCACCTCGGCCTCGGGCAGAGCGGCTACGGCAGCGTCGACGTCATGGATCTGCTTGTGACCCATGCCACCGACCTTCTCCTGATAGTCCTCCACAGCGCGGCCGCACTCATGGAAACGGACGTCGGCCAGGGCGCCGATCAGGCGGTTGGCCCAGTAGAAGTTTTCGGACGTTACGCGAGCCTGCGTGTCGGCATAGTACTCGGGCATGGTCTCGACGTTGGCGTACAGCGGAACCAGCGCGTTAAACGAGTTGGAGCCAAACGCCATCCACTGCACGGCGCGATAGGCCGGCTGCGCATAGGGGCGCAGCTGCAGCACGGCGAGCTGGCTGTTGCGGTTGATGCCGATGGGGCGATAGGCGCCGCGCGTGGCGGGCGTGCCCTTGCTGCCGTAGCAGTCGTACTCCGTACCCTGGTAGTGGCTCGAGAGTACGTACTTGATGTCCTCGATGGTCACCTTACGCTCGGGCACGCGGCTCCAGGGGATATCGTCGCTCTCGGGCGTGTAGTCGGCGTCGGGGCCATCCCACACGTCACTGGGGTTGAGGCAGCGCTGCATGTACCAGGCGCGCGGCGTGTTGTAGACGTGGTCGCTGTCGCTGTGCGAGCCAAAGGCCTCGCGCGGGTTAAAGACCGCAGCCGAGCCGTAGCCCTCGACGCCCAGCGTCAGGTCCAGATGCCACTCGGCCATCCAGGAGCGCAGGTCGGCGGAACACATGTGGTCGGCCTGGTCGCCCTCGGCGTCGTCCAGGTCAAAGCTGTCGATACCCAGCTGGTTAGGCATGGTCACATAGGCGTCGTCGGGCACGCGCTTGGCGATCCAGTGATGGCCGCCGATGGTCTCGAGCCACCAGATCTCGTCCACGTCGCTAAAGGCGATGCCGTTGTTCTCGTAGGTGCCGTAGCGCTCGAGCAGGTCGCCCAGGATACGGACGCCGTCGCGGGCGGACTTGGCATACGGCAGGACCAGGGTCACCATGTCCTCCTCACCCAAGCCACCAGGCTGCGCCGGCACATAGCCGTCCTCACCCTCGTTACCCTTGGCGGGCACGTAGTCCACGAGCGGGTCGGCGCCGCGAACGCGCTCATTGGTGGTGAGCGTCTCGGTTGCGGACATGCCCACATTGAGCTCGTTGAAACCGGCCTCGGCCCAGATGCCGTGGCCCGGGACAACATCGGGGACGCACGTGTAGCGCATGGGGTTATCGGGCAGTTCAACGGTCAGGTGGCTCAGGACGCTCGTGTAGACGCGCGGCTGCTCGTCGAGATGCACCACGCGCATACGCTTGGGCTCAAACACCCCGTTGGACGAGTCCTCGTTGCGGGCGACAAGCGTCGACCCGTCGTAGCTCGCGTTCTTACCAACCAAAATCGTTGTGCACGGCATGCGCATCCTCCTTAAGCGAAGAAATCAAACGATAACAGTGTATCGCTTCGACACGAAAAGGGCGAAACCACGGCTTCGGCAGCCCCTGTGGGCAAAAACGCCTATTTCGATGCGCGCTCCGCCGCCTCGATCACGTGTTTGGCGAGGATCGCCGTGGTCACAGCCCCCACGCCGCCCGGCACGGGAGTAATGGCGCCAACGATCGGTTCCGCGGCATCAAAATCGACGTCCCCGACCAGCTTGCCAGCGGCCTCGTCCCAATTAATGCCAACATCGATGATTGTCTGGCCCTCGCGAACCGCGTCCACACCAATCGTGCGCGCGCGTCCAACGGCCGCAACCACAATATCGGCCACACGGCACTCGGAAGCCAAGTCGCGCGTATGCGTATGGCACGTCGTCACCGTGGCATTGCGAGCCGTAAGCATGGCGGCTACGGGACGACCAATCACCAGCGACCGACCAACAACCGCGACCTTGGCCCCATCCAGCTCAACGCCGTAATGGTCCAGCAATGCCAACACGGCTTCAGCCGTGCAAGGAGCAAAGCCCTCGCCGCGCCCCGAAAGCGTGGTGAGCAGCGAGGCCGGCGTCATGGAGTCAACGTCCTTGGCGGAATCGAGTGCCGCGGCAACCGCATCCTCGTCAAGCCCAGCGGGCAACGGACGAAACATCAGGCAGCCATGAACAGCGGGGTCGGCATTGATGTCTTTAATAGCCGCCAACAGCTCGTCCTGCGAAACATCGGCGGGAAGCAAAAGGCGGCGAGCCTCAATGCCAACCTTCTCGCAGCGCTTGAGGGCGCCGCGCTCGTAGGACAGGTCGTCCTCGCGCTCGCCCACACGCACGATGGCCAGCGTCGGAACAACGCCGCGCTCGCGCAAAGCCGTGCAGCGAGCGGCGAGCTCCTCGGTCAAAGCACGGGCGACGGGAGCGCCCTTCAACAGCTCGGCCATGGCTACCCCCTCTTCCTTGCGGCGTCGGCAGCACGGCGCGCCAGCGCATCGGCGCGCGGCAGCCACGTATCCAGCAGATCGTCGCACGCTGCCTCGAGTTCCTCGGCGCGCGCCCGGTCTTTCATAGATGTGGTGTTGGCAAAGAGTGTCAGGCTCGCACCCTGCATGGCGGCGCGGCAGAACACGGCACCGCACGCCACGTCGGACAGCAGTTGGCGCGAGCCTTTGTCTGCCATGTCCTCGAGCAGCGCCAGCGCGCGCCCACAGGTGTCCATGATCCGATACGGAGGCATGGCCGCCACACGCAACGCGTCCTGAATCGCCACGGGTCGAGCCGGGTCATCACGAGGAATACCGTATGCCGCAGACACCTGGCCGTACGCACGAACATCCTCGGCAACCAGGCCCACTAGCTCCTGTGCCAACTCGTCTGCCTGGGCAAATGCGCGCGTCAGATCGTCTGCGCGATCGACAAGCGCGGGATTGGTTGCCCCGTAGCGTGCGACCATTCCGCACAGCGAGGCGCCCAGCGCGCCCACAAAGGCGCTCGCGCTGCCACCGCCGGGAACCGGCTCGCGCGCGGCCAGCGCCTCGGCAAACCCGCGGCAGGTCTTGTCCATCATCTCTTGGCTCATACGTATGCACCTTCAAGTCATATAGATCGGTCGGGCGGCAACCGCCGACCAACCGCATCAAACACGTAATGATGCTAAGTCTAGCCCATAAGCACATGAGCGTCAGCACACCTGGCCATCGCGGATTTCTATGACGAACGATAGGCGTCGGCGCCGCAAACATGGGACACATGGCCCACCTTTCGAGACTCCCGAACGGCACAAACTGGGGCATATCTATAAGTAAGGGACCCGTTGGGGCACGGCCGAGCAACGGCCATAAGCGATGAACGGAGGCATAAGCCGCACAGTACACAGAGACATCCGCCGCCAGCGCAATCAGTACCCCAACAGCATGCGGCGCCGTGATGTCATCGGCAGACAAGGAGGACGCCAACATGAAGAAAAAGACCCTATCGATCCTCTCCCTTTGCATCGCCCTCTTTGCCGCGTTTGCCCTTGTCGGCTGCGGCGGGAGCGCATCGGGCGGCGGCAGCGCCCCCAAGAGCGAGAGCAAGGAAAAGGTCCCCGTCGCCAAGAAGACCGACTTTATCTGGTTTAAGGTCGAGATGCCCGAGGGCGTCGGCGTAAGCGACTCCGCCGGCAAGAACGCCGACAGGGTCCAGCTCACCTTCCCCGAAGACGAGAACGCCTCGGCCGATCGTTTTATCCCCGTTTGGAAAAAAGCGCTGACTGCCGAGGAATCCCACGCCGACCAGGCGGAAAAGAAGGGGGATACGTTCCAGTGGAAGGATGGCGGGTCCGTCGAGTATAACGGCAGGACGTGGCTCGTCGGAACGTACGAGGACAACAGTGGCATCACAACCCTACTCTTTACCGACGTTGAGCCGGGAAGCATCTATGTCCTTATCTCGAACTTCGACCTGCACAAGAAAGAAGCCGAGGCGCTCCTCAACTCCATCGAATTCCCCGATGACATGGCAGAGGCAGTTTCCGAGGCGCGCGAAGTCGAGATTTCGAGCATCGAGATCAAGTAACGGGACACCCGCACGCGCCTACGCGCACCTGCGCACATGCGCCCCATTAAAGCAACGGGCACCCAACCCCGGGGAGAGCCGGCAGCACCGGCCCTCCCCTCTTTTGCGCCCGAGCATATTGCCACTTAACGGCGCAAATCCAGCCATCAGAATGGGACACATGGCCCACCCTTACGAGTCACTCGCGCGTACAGTAAAGGCAGGTAATCCATGGGCGGTTACAGATCGAGGAGGACACGACCATGAAAAAGAAGGCCTTTGCGATTCTCACCCTCTGCATCAGTCTCTTTGCCGCGTTTGCCCTGGTGGGCTGCGGTGGCAGCGGCGGCGCTACCGGCAGTGGCGGTGGCGGCGGCGCGGAAAAGCCAGCCGTGGATATGAGGACCGACTTCATCTGGTTTAAGGTCGAGGTCCCCGAGGGCGTCGAGGTCACCGACGTCGCAGGCGATACCGCCGACAGGGCCCAGTTTAAGTTCACCGAGAGCGAGCACGCCAGCGATCGCTTCATCCCCGTCTTCGATCCTGACAAGAACGCCGACGAGCTGTTCGACTACGAGGCAAAGTGGAATGCCAGCTTTGAGTGGACCGAGAATGACCCCGTCAAGTACAACGGCAAGACTTGGCGCAACGCTTCCTATACACACTCGGGCGGCGTGACGACTGAGTACTTCACCGAAGCAGGCGGCGGCAGCGTCTACGTGCGCATCGACAACGTCGAGGAGCACAAGGACGCCGTCGAGACCATGATGAAGTCCCTGGAGTTTGCCGATGATATCGCCAAGGCCAAGACCGAGGCCATGGATGTTAAGCTCGACGATATCGAGATTAAGCGTTAAAGCTCCAACTGCATGCAGCAACGCCGTTTTAGCTCAACCGGGATGCAAGGTGCGACTCCTTGCATCCCGGTTTTTTGTGTTCGAAAGCGCCCGGTCACATCACCATATTGAGCACGTTGACGAATTCCTGAGCCCGGGAGCGGCTGCTCAGGCTAAAGACACAGGCAGTTAACAGCCTGTTGCGAAGAAAAACATTGCGGCCCTTGATCCTGTTGACCCCCGTGATGTCCTTAAGGTAGACAATCTCGGTATGCTTGCCACCAAACGTGCCCTTCTTGAGCACCTCAATGCGGTTAGGGTAGATCTTGACGTCTTTAAACCTGCCCGAACCCTTGTCCTGGAACAGCAAAGTGTTGTTATCCATGCGTGTCACTCCCACGGGGTTCGCTAAAACTGCCTCTATGGTCACATTTTAGTCACCGAAAGGCTCCCATGCGAAGGTGCCAGACAGCACAGCAATTCGTGTCCGCGCGAGGCTTTAAACTAAATGCGATAAAGATGCATTCCACAAGATGAAAGTGGGGCGACAGTGATGGGCGAACTGGTAAACCGTGGAGAATCGGCAATCGTGCCAGAAGTTTTTTACAAGCAGGTTTCCTCGATTCTCAACGCCGCTCGCGACAAGGCCTATACCGCCGTTAACTTTGCGATGGTTGAGGCGTATTGGGAGATCGGCAAGAGCATTGTTGATGAACAGGGCGGAGAGGAGCGCGCAGCATATGGAGAGGCATTGATTGCAGGCCTCTCCAGAAGGCTTACCGCGGATTTCGGAAGAGGCTTTGGCATCGCAAACCTTCGCAATATGCGTCAGTTCTTTCTTGCGTTTCCAATTCGCGACGCACTGCGTAGCGAATTGAGCTGGACTCATTACCGCAGGTTGATGCGCATTCCCGACCCTGATGCTCGCGCCTGGTACATGAACGAATGCGCCGATTCTCGTTGGAGCACGCGTCAGCTCGAGCGCCAGATCAACACCATGTTCCGCGAGCGCCTGCTTGCCAGCAAGGACAAGGAGGCCGTCACCCAGGAAATCCAAAAGAGCGCCCCGGCTCGTCGCCCCGAGGATATCATCCGCGACCCATATGTACTGGAGTTTTTAGGTTTCTCGGACGATACTGCGTTCCGCGAGAGCGATCTAGAGCAGGCGCTCATCACGCATCTTCAGAAGTTCCTGCTGGAGCTTGGCCGTGGTTTCGCTTTCGAGGCGCGCCAAAAGCGCATCACCTTTGATGGGCGCCATTTCTATATTGACCTTGTGTTTTACAACTATCTGATGCGCTGCTTCGTGCTCATCGACCTTAAGACCGATGACCTTACGCATCAGGACCTGGGCCAGATGCAAATGTATGTGAACTACTACACGCGCGAGCTCATGAACGAAGGCGACAATCCGCCTATAGGCATCGTGCTCTGCGCGGACAAAAGCGACTCGATTGTCGAGTACACGCTGCCCGAAGACAACGACCAAGTGTTTGCCGCCAAATACTTGCCGTATCTTCCAAGCAAGGAAGAGCTGGCGCGCGAGCTGAGTGCCGAGTACCGCGCCATCAACGAAGCGACTAATGGCGAAGCGCAAGGGTAGCAGCACGTTGCGACCGATACCCCCGACGGCGTTTCATATCCCCCGACATAAGAGGAACGCTCCATGACAGACAGACCGAAAACGACACTGCGCGACTGCATCTATGGGCTTGCCGTCGGCGACGCGCTGGGCGTTCCTTACGAGTTTAGGCCCCGCGGCACGTTCAAATGCACGGACATGATCGGCTACGGCACGCATGGGCAGCCCGCCGGCACCTGGAGCGATGACACGTCCATGACGCTTGCTACCTGTGACTCGATTAGGGAGCTCGGGCACATCGACACCGCAGACATGCGCGACAAGTTCGTACGCTGGATTGCCCGTGGCGAGTATACGATCGACGGCGTTTTCGATTACGGCGGCACGACCGCCCGCGCTTTGCACACCGGCAAAGGAGGCTCCGGCGAGCGCGACAACGGCAACGGATCGCTCATGCGCATCGCTCCCCTAGCGTTCACCGATGCGACGGACAACGAGATCCGCGAGGTCTCGGCAATCACGCACGCCCACAGAACATCAACCGATGCATGCATCATATTTGTTGAGCTGATGAGGAATGTGATGAACGACGCGCTCCCCTCGTGGGCACTCCATCTGAAAGGCATGCCTGAGCAGGAGATCAAGTCAGGTGGCTTCGTGCGCGACACGCTTAAGGCAGCCACCTGGTGCTTCGTCAACACTAACAGCTACGAAGATTGCGTGCTTGCCGCCGTCAACCTAGGCGACGACACCGATACCACCGCAGCCGTTGCCGGCGCCCTCGCCGGCACGGTATACGGCATCGACGCAATTCCGCAGGAGTGGACCGACGCCTTGCGCGGTAAAGAGCTGATAGAGCAGTGTTTGTTTTAGGGCGCACTTACGATAGAAACTGACCAGGAGGCACCACGGAAAGAAAGATCGCAAATATAGACGAGTTCCAAGTGGACGAAAACGGGATTCCGCTATTTCCAGCAGGACTGAAGGAAGAAGCCAACCTCTATGTTCTCCCCGACGGGCGTTACCTCCCCTGCGGGGTCTACCGAACCGAAGATGGCGGCTCACTCATTTATGAGCCATCCGGGCTCAGCTTCTTCGGGCAGATGCTTGCTCAATTCAAAGAGTGCTAGGGGTTTGATTGCCCGTTAGATCGACACTGTTCCAAACCATGGAATGGGCAGGATGTCTCCCACCGCGGCCTGTGAGGTAAAATCTTGACTGCCGCGGAATCCGCCTGCGGGCAACGCTCCGATCTCCGATTGGGGTGAAGCCTATGAACTTGTTTCTTGAAATCCTGCGCCTCTCGATGTATGTGACCGGCATTGCCCGGAACCTCTACTCGATCTGGCGGGAATATAAGCAGTAATGGATAGCGAAGGGAGTCATAAAAAGGGCCGGTTGCAGCCGGCCCTTTAGACGATAATACCTGCGTTGCCCGCGCTTCCGAAGTGTGACTAGCTGAGGAGCGGGTTCCGCGGCACATCCTGATTTTACCCAGCGAGACGGCTCTTTTGCAGCCGCTCCACCGATTATTTACATCTGGCACCCTCAAACAATCAGACGACAGTCCGCACTCCTGCGAGCTGCCCCGTTCCTCTAGCTATCGGATCGCAGCGCCGACCGGCACTACTCCCCTACTTCCCAAAGATCGCAGCGAGCAAGCCCTTGCGTTTGGGCTTTTCTTCTCGGTAGGAACCCTCGGCAACCGCTGCCACCTGGCGCGGTTGCTCGCCGCCTCCCTTACGCACGATCTGGTAGAGGAAGGGCGATTTAACGTATTTGACCTCGATGGGCGTGGCGTGCACGGTGCTTTCTCCGGACAGATGCAGACTCGGGTTGAGCGGCGCCACGATATGCGTTTCGCGCTTGTTGCCAAACACCACCGCGGCCGCGCGGCCCGTCTGGCCGTTTACGGCAATGCGCACCTGCTCGCCATCGCGGCTGTCCGTCGCTGGGCGATCGACAAAGTAGACCGGTACCATCACCAGGCCGTCCTTATGCTTGCGAGCCTTGCGCGCCCAGGTGCGGATGCTCTTTTTATTGAGCCCCAGCACCGCCTCGGCATCGTTGCCGGCAATGTCGAGCGCCAGCTTATCAATGACCACCTGGTCCTTGGTAGACGCATCGACGGAGACAACGCGGAAGTCGCCTTCCTGCATGGCGGGATCGAACGGGCCGACCTTGGCAAAGTCCCACGGTTCCAAAATGCCCATGAGGCGAACGTCCAGGTAGTTTGCCCGCGGATATGCCCAGTCAAGCACCTCGTAGTACACCAAGGTCTCCTTGCTCATGCCCTTGCCCGGGAAGGACGCCATCATGCGCAAATCCGCGAGCGCCATGGGGAAGTAGAAGAGCATCATGTCGTTTTGGATCGCATCTTCCACGTCGTGCCCGGCAAAGGCGTCGGGGTACTGGCGCACCAGCTGCAGTGCGTTGGCACGTGCCTGCTGCGGCGAGATTTCGCAGGGAATACCCTGCCCAGGTACATACTCCGCACCAACGCCCAAGGTCAGGCGCTTGCTAAACGTCCCCGGCTTGAGCAGGTCGGCAATGCCGATCTTGTTGCCGCAGGACGGGCACTCAAACACACGCTGCGTTGACTCGCCCTCAAAGGACGCTCCACAGAAGGGGCAGGGAATGCTCACGTGCGTGGCTTCTTGGAACTCCTGCGCCGTGCCGCGGTCCTCCCACAGCAGATGCTCCAGAACCGACTGATTGCGCCAGTGTGAATTAAAGAAATACCAGTCCGGGTCCTCCGGGCGCTCGAGTTGCGACACATGGGTGAGCTTAAGCAGCCCATCGACAACCGTCAGCGGCGTATGGCGAATGCCCAGGGCGCTCTTGGGCTCCCCCGCATCGGCCTGCCACGGAACGACCGTGCCGCAATAGGCGCACTCAAAACTGCGTTTAGCCTGGTGTGAGTACATAGGGCCGCCGCAGTTTTGGCATTTAATGGCAAACATCTCGTCCATGGATACATCCTCCTTTGCGCAGGGGCTGTCGACATTAAGTATGTCGGGCAGGCAAGCACATGACCATACCCATGTGGCCCAAAATGGAGCACCTGGTCGGACAAGAAGGGCCGCTCGTTAGCTCCAGCAGACCATTGCTGCATTTTCTGAGCATCGGCGCACGGTGCGCCCATGCGAGCTACACTATCCCCTTAACCATGATTGTGAGGACGATTGCCATGCTATTTGTAAATCGGCTGGTACATACGCTTGTTCCCGGCAGCAAGGACGAGCCGGTCGATACGGCTTGCCGTACCAACGCAGGCTTTGCCGCAAGTCTCATCTGCATTGGCCTCAACATTACCCTGTGCCTAGCCAAGGGCATCGCGGGTCTGCTCGCCGGCTCCGTCTCGCTTATCGCCGACGCCTTCAACAACCTCTCCGATGCGTCGAGCAACATTGTGAGCCTGCTCGGATTCCGACTCGCCAGTCGCCCGGCTGACGAAGGTCACCCCTATGGCCACGGCCGCTACGAATACCTCGCCGGCCTGTTTGTCGCCGTCCTCGTTTGTGCCGTCGGCATCAACCTGGTGCTCGAATCCGTTACCAAAATCATCAAGCCCTCCCCCACCGCTTACACGCTCGTTTCCCTTGCGGCACTGGCTACATCCATGCTCGTTAAGTTCTGGATGGCCGCGTTCAACCGCACGCTGGGCGATCGCATCGACTCGGAGACGCTTATCGCCACGGCGCAGGACTCCAAAAACGACGTCATCACCTCGGGCTCGGTCTTGGTGGCGGCGCTTATTTCGCAGACGACCGGCTTTGACCTCGATGGTTGGGCGGGCCTGGGCGTGGGCATCTTCATCTGCATCAGCGGCCTGGGCCTGGTGCGCGACGCCATCAGCCCGTTGCTTGGGCAAGCGCCCGACCCCAAGCTCGTCCAGGAAATCCGCGACAGGATCATGTCGTACCCCCAGGTCCTGGGCACTCATGACCTCATGGTGCACGACTACGGCCCCGGCCGCCAGTTTGCCAGTGCACACGTGGAAATGCCCGGCGAGGGCGATGCCTTTGAGCACCACGAGATTCTGGACACCATCGAACACGATATCAAACGCCAGATGGGCATCGCCATCACGTTGCACTGCGACCCCATTGCAACAACCGGCGATGACTTGCGCGGCTGGGTCAAGCGCGGCGTAGCGCAGATCGACCCCGCGCTTTCCATCCACGACTTGCACGAGCACGATGGCTTTGTTTCGTTTGACCTGGTGCGTCCCGACGGCTTTGACATATCCGACGAGGAGCTGCTGGAGCTCGTCACGCGCATCGTGCACGAGCGCAGGCCCGATGCATCATGCGTCGTCACGTTTGACTCCGGCTTTAGCTCGCCCGAGCGTCCGGCAGAGCAGTTGTAGCCCCGCCCCGCTCAGCCGCTAGTTTCCCTGTGCGCCCGAAATGCCGTTTTGCAGCGCGTCCCAAGCATTGGTAGCCATATCGCCCAGGTTCTGCGCGGTATCGTCGAGGTTCTGAGCCGTGTCGCCCAGCTCTTGAGCCTTATCTCCAAGCTCCTGGGCCTTGTTGCTCAGGTCCTCCAGCGTGTTGGAGCTCGAGCTGTCCGTGGTGCCTTGATCGCCGGACGCATTGCCCGACGAGCCGTCCTTGCGCGTAAGCTGGACCTCCAGGTTGCCGTCAGCGTTGAAGTAGGCAGATGTGACGACCCAGTTGGCATCGACAACAGGCGTCGAGCCGTCGTCAGTCAGAATCACAGCATTCGAAAGATCGGCCCCGCGCGACTTGAGGAGCTTCTTGGCGTTGGACCAGTACTGCCCCGGGATATCGCTCAGATCGACGGTGTTAGATGAGGCGGACTCGGTTTGCTCGGCAGTGGTATCGGCCGTTGAACTCCCCCGTTTGTTGAGCATGCCCGACACAATGGCGAATACAACCGACAGCGCAAAAAAGATCGCCAGCACAATGAGGATCTTCTTGATCACACTCGACGAACGCGACGGCGCCTCTTCCTCGTCCTCACCATACTGCGGAATCGACTTGGGGTACTCACGATAAGGCTGGCGCGCATACGGATCGCGCGACTCATAACGAGGCTGGGACTGTGCCGTGCGCGGCATATACGTCGTCTGCTGAGGCTGCGGAATGGGATTTTGCGGCAGGTTATTATAAGCGCCTGCCGCCGCATTGCCATACGGGTCCGGCGTCGCATTGCCATACGGGTCCTGCGGTGCATAATCAAACGGATCCCGCGGTGTATCGCCATAGCCCATAACTCGTGTGGGTTCGGCGGACGCCTGCGTCGCATCGGGGGCAGCATTGCCGGGGTTCGACACAATGCGGGTCGCATCGGCGCTACCGCCAGCCTGTGCGGAACCGTAGCCGCCCATCACGGTTGTCTTGTCCTGATCCATGCAACGATTCCTTTCCGTCGCGCGTGAGCCTCAAGTTATCCATGCATTCTACCCGCGCAAAAGCCTATGATGGGCAGAGTCCGTCGGTATCTACAAG
>JAUMNV010000010.1 GCA_031295725.1 Collinsella sp. | reverse complement strand
CGCGGGACAGCCCCTCTTTTCTTATTGATCCGTTGGGGACGGAGGAAAACGGGTCATTTAGAGCTGATAAGAGCATGGTTTGATCGCGCGATCCGCCCCGGTCTGGCGGCTGCCGATTCGGTGCGGTTTGAGACCGCTATTCGGCCCCATGGTGACCGGTGGTACTCTAGTATCCGTTTGAAATCGAGCGAAGGAGTGCCGCTATGGAGCAATCGAGTCTGTTTGGTGACGGTGTGGACATCGATACCGAAACGTCCACGACCGCGGAAACCACCGCACCGACCGATGCCCGTGCCCAGGCGGCAACGCGCGCGGCCGAGCTGCGCCACGAGCTCGATTACCACGCCTATCGCTACTACATGCTCGATGCGCCCGAGATCACGGACGCCGCCTTCGACAAAATGCTCGTTGAGCTGCAGGAAATCGAGGCGGCCTATCCCGACCTGGTGACGCCCGACAGCTATACCCAGCGCGTGGGCGGCTACGTGAGCGAGCAGTTTACGCCGGTAACGCACATGGCGCGCATGTATTCCATGGACGATGCCATGGACCTGGACGAGCTCGACGCGTGGCTCCAACGCACCGAGGATGCGCTCGGCGCCGGCAGCGTCACCTATACCTGCGAGCTTAAGATTGACGGCCTGGGCGTGGCCCTGACCTACCAAAACGGCACCTTCGTACGTGCGGCCACACGTGGCGATGGCACCACAGGCGAGGACGTGTCGCTCAACGTGCGCACCATCAAGGATGTGCCCATGCACCTGTCCGAGCCGGCGCTCGCCCACATGGGCGCCGACCGCGAGCGTACCATCGAGGTGCGCGGCGAGGTCTACATGCCTAAGGGCAGCTTTGTGCGCCTGAACGATGAGGCCGATGTCGAGGGCCGCGATCCCTTCGCCAACCCGCGCAACGCCGCCGCCGGCAGCCTGCGCCAAAAGGACCCCAAGGTCACGGCGCGCCGCGATCTTGCCACCTTTATCTATGCCATCGCCGATACCGATCCGCTGCACGTCCACAGCCAGCGCGAGTTCCTCGACTGGCTGCGCAACGCTGGCTTTAGCGTCAACCCTAACGTTGCCCGTTGCGCCACGCCCGCCGAGGTCCACGAGTTCTGTGCCCAGGCGCTCGAGCACCGCGGTGATCTGGATTATGACATCGACGGCGTAGTCGTAAAGGTTGACAGCTTCCAGCAGCAACTCGACCTGGGCTTTACCGCCCGCGCGCCGCGCTGGGCCATTGCCTTTAAGTTCCCGCCCGAGGAAAAGCAGACCGTCCTGCGCGAAATTCGCATCCAGGTGGGCCGCACCGGTGTGCTCACGCCGGTCGCCGAGTTCGACCCGGTGACGGTCGCCGGCTCCACCATCGCGCGCGCCACGCTGCACAACATCGACGAGATCCGCCGCAAAAACGTGCGCGAGGGCGACACCATCATCGTGCACAAGGCGGGCGACGTGATTCCCGAGGTCGTGGGCCCGGTGCTCGATAAGCGCCCGGCCGATTCGGTTGACTGGCACATGCCCGAGGTCTGCCCCGTGTGCGGCAGCCCCGTGGTCCACGAGGACGGCGAGGTCGCCTACCGCTGCGTCTCCATCGACTGCCCCGCGCAGCTCAAGGAGCGCCTGCTTCACTGGGTGAGCCGCGGCTGCATGGACGTCGACGGCCTGGGCGATGAGATCGTCGACAAGATGATCGCCGCCGGCCTGATCCACGACGTCGCGGACTTCTACCAGCTCACGGTCGACGATATCGCCGGCCTGGACACAGGGCGCACCTATGCCAGCTCCAACAGCAAAAAGGGCGTCAAGAAGGGCGATCCTATTCCGGTGGGCCTCAAGACGGCCGAAAAGATCATCGCCGAGCTCAACAAGTCCAAGAGCCAGCCGCTCGGTCGTGTGCTGTTTGCCCTGGGTATCCGCCACGTGGGCAAGAGCGTGGGCGAGGTCATCGCCGAGCGATTCCTGTCGATTGACAAGCTCATCTTGGCGAGCGAAGAGGATATTGCCGAGTGCGAGGGCATTGGCCCCAAGATTGCGGCGAGCGTCAAGCAGTTCCTGGCCGTGCCCGAAAATCTTGCCGTGCTGGAGCGTCTGCGCCAAGCGGGCCTGTCTCTCGAGGTCGACTTGGGCGCCGCTCATGCGCAAGCCGCAGCCGACGCTGGCGTGGCAGGCGAGCTCGCCGACGCACAGCCGCTCGCGGGTCTGACCTTCGTGCTCACCGGCACGCTCATCAACCGCACGCGCGACGAGGCAGGCGCGGCGCTCAAGGTGCTCGGCGCCAAGGTTTCGGGCAGTGTGTCAAAGAAGACGAGCTACCTGGTTGCCGGCCCCAAAGCGGGCTCCAAGCTCACCAAAGCCGAGCAGCTGGGTGTGCCTGTGCTGGACGAGGACGCACTCGAGCAGATCCTGGCTACTGGCGAGGTGCCCCAGGCTTAGGACATCGATAATCAAATTAGAAAACCTCCCGGAAAGGTTGATACTTTCCGGGAGGTTTTTATTTGGGCGTGGTGGCGGGCAGCATGATCTGCGTCATGTAGGTTGCCGAGGGTGACCCTGCGGAGCGGTGTCGTTCCGGAGCGATAGAAGATTCATACAAAGCAAAGGGGCCTCGCAGTGAGGTCCCACAACGGGGCTGCCCCATTGTAATGAGTTTTATACACTTTAACATTAACATTAACGTGTATACTTAGCAGTAAAGATATATGTTGAGAGGAGCAGTTATGGTTACCGTCGCGTTTTCGGAGCTGCGCCAAAACCTTACGCAGGTGGCCGAAAGGGTTGCCAATGATGGCGAGGAGGTTGTGGTCTTCAAGCGGAGCAAGCCGTTGTTCAAAATCGTGCCGCTCGACTATCAAGGCCCGGTTGCAGTGGAATATGATGCTGCCCAGGAGCGTGGGGGCACAAAACCGACGTGCGGCTCGGACAAGCCCAAGCGCGACATGGGTACGATGTGGCATCCCAAGATCACCTGGAAGGAGATCCGTGAGATGCTCGCGGAGAATGAGGACTACCAGGAGTATCTCGATATCGTGGCTAACATGCCAAAGGGAACGCCGCTCGATACGATGACGGTTGAAGATGAAAAGCGCGTCGCGAGGGAGCGCTACCTATGAGGGCATTTCTCGATACCAATTTTCTGCTCGATTGTGTGCTGCCGGGCCGGCCGGAGCACGCAGCGGCGCAAACGATCAAGGGGCTCGTCGACGTGGGGCTTATCGAGGGCGTTGTTTCGGCCTGTTCTCTCAAGGACGCGTACTACATTCTCACTAAACAGGCAGGCGAGGCGCGCGCCCGCGAGGTAGTGCGCGACTGTCTTAAGAGCTATTCGGTAGAGCCTCTCGACCAAGAAGCTTGTTTTACCTCCGCCTATTCCGATGAGCCGGACTTTGAGGACGGCTGTATCCGTGCGATGGCCGAGCGTGCCGGCGTGGACTTTATCATCACGCGTGACCGCGCTGCTTTTGTGCGCTCGACCATCAAGACCTTCTCGCCTGCAGAGTTCATCCGTGCGTTTCCGATTCCGGAGGAGTAAAACCGCCATATCGGGGACTGTCCCCGGCATGGCGGTTATCCTGTAGCCGACGCTCGTTAGCTGAGCTATACTTCATAATTATGTACACAATTATGTTAGGAGTGTGCCATGCCTGTTTGCGTTCCAATTAAAGATATGCGGGACACCGCGAAATTCTCGGAGCTCGTTGAAACTACTACTGGTCCAGTGACTGTTACAAAAAACGGCTATAGCAAATTTGTTGTACTTCGATCCGAGGACTACGACCTCATGGTTCAGGAACAGGCTAAGGCTCGTCTGATGGCTCGTATAGCTGTGGCCGAGCGGGAGCGTGCTGCTGGCACGGCGCGTGATGCCTTTGAGGCTCTCGATGACCTTGAGGCAAAATATGGCCTATAACGTCAAGATTCTGCCTACAGCTGAACAAGAAGTTGACGATATCGTTGATTATCTATTGGGGCATGGTATTTTTACTGCCCGGCACTTTCTTGATAAATACCGTAGCCAGCTCCAGCTTCTTCAAAGTGGTGTAGTTGACTACGGCTTATCGAAGTTACCCGAGCTTGCAGTGCTTGGTTACCATGCTTGCCTCGTTAATTCTTATGTAATGCTTTATTACTACGATAACGAGGACGTTGTGATTGCCCATGTTTTTCACCAAAGCCAAGATTATGCTGCATTGGTGATATCTAGAAATCGATTCGAGTTGCTGGATGATGATTAGTAAGAACCGCCCGGAAGCATGATGCCTTCCGGGCGGTTCTTACTTTGCTGGGGCAACCGGCACCGCGATCCGCGTCACTTGGGTCGTCGGGTCGTCGCTGATGATGTCGTCGATAAGGGCGATTTCGCGTTGCCCCGCTACGCTGCCAACTTGTCAAAAGCCCCGCGTCGGTTGAGCACGGTAAACGCGACAACACAGATGACTGCCGACAGAATCGACCCGCACGGCGAAGCGATGCCCATGGGAAACAGCGTGTCGGAATAGGCGTTCGACAGCAGCCACGCGCCCGGCACGCGAATGAGCGCCACGGCCAGCACGTTGTGCGCAAAGCCGATGTAGCTCTTGCCATACGCAGCGAAAAAGCCGCTAAAGCAAATGTGGATGCCGGCAAAAATCGCGTCGAAAATATAGCTGCGCATATAGCCGGTGCCGGCCGCGACCACCGCAGAGTCCTTGGCAAAAAAGCCGATAAACGCCGGCGCCACCAGCCACATCAGCACCGTGATCAGGCAGCCGTACACCACCGAGATCGTCATGGCGTCTTTAAGCACCTGACATGCGCGGTCGCCCTTGCCCGCGCCGGCGTTTTGCGCCGTGAGCGCGCTGACGGTGGCACCCATGGAACTCGGCACAATGAACAAAAAGCTGATCATCTTCTCGACCAGGCCCACGGCGGCGGCGTCGACGAGCCCTCGGTGGTTGGCAATGACGGTGATGAACATAAACGCCACCTGGATGCAGCCGTCCTGCACGGCCACGGGCACGCCGATCTTAAGAATGCTGCCGAGCACCTCGGGCTGGGGGCGCAGGTCGCTGCGCTTAACGTGGATGTTCGTGCGGCGGCTCTTGAGCCACACGAGTGCGAGGGCAACGCTGGCCGTCTGGGCGGTTACCGTGCCGAGCGCCGCGCCCACGGGGCCGAGCCCCATGTGCCCGATAAACAGAAAATCGAGCGCGATGTTAATGATGCACGCCACGCCGATCACGTACATGGGCGAGCGCGAATCGCCCAGCCCGCGAAAGATGGCCGAAAGAATGTTGTATGCGGCGATAAACGGAATGCCGACAAAGCAGATACGCAGGTAGGCGGCGGTTCCTTCGACTGCCTCGGCCGGCGTGCCAATGAGCGCCACGATTTGCGGGCACAGTGCGAGCAGGATAGCGGCCAGCACCACCGAGACACCCATAAAGAGCGTGATGGTGTTGCCGATGGCGGTCTCGGCGCGGTCGAAGCGACGCGAGCCCACGGCGTGGCCGACGATGACCGTCGTTCCCATGGCCAGGCCCACGAGCGTCACGGTAATGATATAGAGCGTCTGCGCGCCATTACCCACGGCGGTGATGCCGGCGGCGCCGCTAAACTGCCCCATCATGTACAGGTCGGCCATGCCGTAGAGCATCTGCAAAAAGTACGAGAGCATATAGGGCAGGGCAAAGACCGCGATGGTCTTAAGGACATTGCCGCGTGTGAGGTCGTGTTCCATGGGCGGGGCTTTCTGGCTTGGTTCGTTTAGCTACCAGTGTAGTGAAAACCCTACAACGATTGTAGAGTCAAGGTTTGTGTTGACGCCGGAGCGAAAAAAGTCTCGCGCACCATTATTCCGAGTGAATATGGACACACATCACGAGAACTCGCCGCCGGCGCTAACCTTGCAGAAAACGATTTCGGAATACTTGACACCATTATTCGGCGCGCAATAATACGTGCGTTTGCGAACAACGTTTGATGGGGGTTGAACCTGCGTGCGCAATCTCAAAATACTGTTTTCCTATCTAGGGGCATACCGTCGCGATGCCATCCTCGGCGTGTTCTTTGTGTCGGTCGAGACGGTGCTCGAGCTGTTTATCCCGGTCATCATGGCCAACATCATCGATGTGGGCGTGCCTGCGTGTGATATCAACTACATGCTGCTACAGGGTGCGTACATGTTGGTGTGCGCTGCGCTTTCGCTGGTACTGGGCTTGGGTTATGCCCGCACGTCCGCCCGCGTTGCCTCGGGCCTAGGCGCCAACCTGCGCGAGGCCGAGTACAAAAAGATTCAAACGCTCGCCTTTGGCAACCTGGACAACTACGACGCCAGCTCGCTCGTCACCCGCATGACCACGGACATCACCGTTATCCAAAATGCTGTGGGCAACGGCTTTCGCCCTATGGTGCGCGGCCCGGTGACGCTTATCGTCGGCCTTATCTACGCGCTGATGCTGTCGCGCCCGCTCGCCACCGTCTTTGCGATCATCTTGCCCGTGCTGGCAATCGTGCTGGGCGTCATCACCTATCGCGTGAGTCCGCTCTACCGCCAACTCCAGACCTCGATGGACCACCTCAACGGCGTGGTGCAAGAGGACCTTACCGCCGTGCGCGCCGTGAAGGCTTACGTGCGCGCTGAGCACGAGTGCGACAAGTTCGACACCGTCAATACCGAGCTCGCCGGCACGGCGACCAAGACCTTTGGCAACGCTGTGCTCAACCTGCCGGTGTTTCAGCTGTCGATGTACGTGGCGGCGCTTTCCATTCTGTGGATTGGCGGCCGCATGATCATCGAAGGTCGCTTGGGCGTGGGCTCGCTTACGGGCTTTATGAGCTACGTGCTGCTGATCATGAACTCGCTCATGATGATTTCCAACGTGTTTTTGCTGCTCACGCGCGCTCTCACGAGTGTGGGCCGTATCGCAGAGGTGCTCGATGAGGAGCCCTTTATCGCCAGCCCTGCGGGAGACCTCGCGACTGCGGCGCCAGCGGACGGTAGCATCGAGTTTCGCGACGTTTCCTTTAAATACCGCGCGGATGCAGCCGAGGATGTGCTCGAGCATATCGATCTTCGCATCGAGAGCGGCTCGACGGTGGGCATCCTTGGCGGCACGGGCTCGGGCAAGAGCTCGCTTGTGCAACTGATTGCGCGCCTGTACGACGCCACCGAGGAAACCGTGCTTGTGGGCGGACACGACGTGCGCGACTACGACCTGGTCGCCTTGCGCGACGCTGTGGGCATTGTGCTGCAAAAGAATGTGCTGTTCACGGGCACCGTGCGCGAGAACCTGCAGTGGGGCAATCCGCAGGCGTCGGACGATGAGCTCCTCGCGGCTTGCCGCGCGGCGTGCGTGGACGAGTTCCTTGATCGCATCGGCGGGCTGGACGGCGAGTTGGGCCAAGGCGGCGCCGGTGTCTCGGGTGGCCAGAAGCAACGCCTGTGCATCGCGCGCACGCTGCTCAAGCATCCGCGCGTGCTCATTTTTGACGACTCCACCAGCGCGGTCGATATGGCGACCGACGCAAAGATTCGCGAGCACATCGCTCGGATTCCCGATACGACCGTGCTCATCATCGCTCAGCGCATCGCGAGCGTCATGGATGCCGATCGCATTGTGGTGTTGGACGACGGTCGTGTCCACGGCGTGGGTACGCACGAGGAACTGCTGGCGGGAGACAACATCTACCAGGAGATTTACGCCTCGCAGATGGAGTTTGCGGGGAACGCGGACGCCGGCGACGGCAGCGACGATGGCTGCGCGAATGGTCCGTTTTCCTCCGTCGCATGCGGATCACCCTCGGAAGGGGGTGAGCGCCATGCCTAAGACCGCAGCCCAAGCACGCCCGGCCGACCTCAAGCGCACTGTGCGCCGCTTGCTCTCCTACATGGGGCATGCCAAGTTCTCGCTGCTCGCGGTGGGCGTGCTCGCCTCCGTCGCCGCCATTGCGAGCCTCGTCGGCACCTACATGGTGCGTCCCATCGTTAACGGTTTGGCCACGGGCGGGGAGGAACTGCTTGCCAAGCAGGTTATCCTGACGGCGATCATCTACGCCGCGGGCGTGCTCTCGGCCCTGGGCTACTCACAGATCATGGTGCGCGCGGCCCAACGCGTGGTGTCCGATATTCGCCGCGACCTGTTCGCGCACATCCAGACGCTGCCGCTCTGTTATTTTGACAGCACGCGCTCGGGCGACATCATGAGCTTTTTCACCAACGACGTCGACACTGTCTCCGAGGCGCTCAACAACAGCTTTGCCAACGTGATTCAGGCCGCTATTCAGGTTGTGGGCACCACGGCCATGCTCATCGTCCTTAACTGGCAGCTCACGATTATCACGCTCGTGTGCGATGCGGCCATTGTGCTGTATGCGCGCTACTCGGGTGCGCGCTCTAAGCGTTTCTTTGCCGCCCAGCAGGCATCGCTTGGTGACCTGGACGGATATATCGAAGAGATGGTCTCGGGCCAAAAGGTCATCAAGGTCTTTAACCGCGAGGCAGCGAATGTCGCCGGCTTCACCTGCCGCAACGACGTGCTTCGCCGCACCGGCACCGCCGCCGTGAGCTATGCCAACTCCATGGTGCCCATGACCGTCGTGATTGGCTACGTCAACTATGCCATCGTCGCCGTGGCGGGCGGCATGCTCTGCATCAAGGGGCTCGCCGACGTGGGTGCGCTTGCAAGTTACCTGGTCTTTGTGCGCCAAGCCGCTATGCCCATCAACCAGTTTACGCAGCTCGGCAACTTCTTGCTCAACGCGTTGGCCGGTGCCGAGCGCCTGTTTGCGGCTATGGACCTTAAGCCCGAAGTGGACGAGGGCTGCGTGGAGCTGGTGCAGACGGGCGACGCCGCGTGGGCGTGGAAGATTCCCGAGGGCCAGGGCGTGGGTGTCTACGGGCACTTACATGACGTGGCAGCCGTTGATGAGTCGGGCCGCGCGGTGACTGCCGACGGTACCGAGCTCACGTGCGGCTTGGTCCCGCTTGCCGGCGACGTGCGCTTCCATGCTGTGGACTTTTCCTACGTGCCGGGCACCCGTGTGCTCACGGATCTCAACCTGTTTGCCAAGCCGGGCCAAAAGATCGCGTTTGTGGGCTCGACGGGCGCCGGAAAGACGACCATCACTAACCTCATCAACCGCTTCTACGAGGTCGATGACGGCGAGATCACGTACGACGGCATCGACGTCAAGCACATTGCCAAGGCCAGCCTGCGCGGATCGCTCGGCATTGTGCTGCAGGACACGCACCTGTTTAGCGGCACCATTGCGCAGAACATCCGCTTTGGCAAGCTCGACGCGACCGACGAGGAGGTGCGCGCCGCTGCCGAGGCAGCCTGCGCTGATTCGTTTATCCGCCGCCTGCCTCAGGGCTATGACACGCTCGTGACCGCCGATGGCGCCAACCTGTCGCAGGGCCAGCGCCAGCTGCTCGCCATCGCGCGCGTGGCCGTCGCCGACCCACCGGTGCTCATCCTGGACGAGGCCACGAGCTCCATTGACACGCGTACCGAAAAGCTCATCGAGCGCGGTATGGACCGCATCATGCGCGGACGCACCACGTTTATGATTGCGCATCGCCTGTCCACCGTCCGCGACGCCGACGCCATCATGGTCCTCGAACACGGCCGCATCATCGAGCGCGGCACGCACGAAGAGTTGCTCGCCCAGCACGGCGAGTACTGGCAGCTGGCGCATGGCTTAAAAGAGTTGGATTAACCCGTTCGAGCACGATGCTTTGACCCCTCCGCACCCCTCACCTCGCCTCAAACCATCACAACATTCGACGTTTTCTGCCAAAATCGGGAAAAGCATCGAATGTTGTTATGGTTTTTCTGCCACTCGGTCGGGTGGAATCGCTTTCTTGCGCGCGAAGGTGTGCGGACCCGTGGGCAGGGGAATAAGGTTGGTTATCCGACCCATTGGAGGGCTCATGGACCTGCCGATCGTCCTGTCCCATAAGACTGCCTGGCTGTGCCACAACGTGGCGCGCCCGTCCGAGCCGCTCTCGCGAGCAAGCAGCCTATACGATGAGGACTCGCTTGCTAACGAGGCGGAGCTGACCGCGAGCCTGCCCAAATTGGGGCTCGATGCCAAGGGGCTGAGGACTTCAACGGCAGTTGGGATCGTTACCGACTATCTGGTCTCGCTCGGTATTCCACGAGAAGAACTCGATCATATCGACACGCTCGTCAACTTCGATTTTGAGCGCTCGACGCCGGCTGGATTTAGGTGCCACGTGTTTGGAGCGCCGGTACCTCCAGGCCATCTTATCGAGGTGGCAGAGGGCCTTCTAGTGGTTGATGAGGCCATGTGCTTTGTCCAAGCGGGTTCGTGGATGAGCGAGCCCGAGCAGCTGGAATATGGCTACGAAATCTGTGCCCGATACCATTTGAATCATCTGTCGACAGGCGATTATATCGAGATGGGGCAGAGGTATACCGTTGCCGACTTGATTGCCTATTGCAATGAGAACCGATCTCGTCAGGGGGTCATGCGCGCGGCCGCCGTGCTCAAGCGCGTGCACGATGGCGCGCGGTCGCCCATGGAGACGGCCGCCGCAATCATGGTCGTAGCAAAACGTTCCCAGGGAGGGCTGGGATGCACCAAGATTGAGCTCAACCATCGGGTCGATGTTCCCAACGAGTTCAAGTATCTCGCAAAGGCCGGGTATTTCGAGATCGACGTATATGCGCCTGCGAGCGGTACGGGGATTGAATACAACGGCTCGGACCATCTTGATAAACAGCGCAGCGCGTCGGATGCGGAGCGTATGACCGTTCTGAGCGCGCTGGGCTTTAGGATGATCGTCCTCACCGGGACCCAGTTTGCCCACCAGCTGCAATTGCACCGGGCGATGAACGCCATCGCACTCGCTATGGGCCTCAAGTGCGACCGAAGCGAGGCATTCCAGAAACGTCAGAATGACCTGCGAGAATTCGTGATTCGACACTGGGACGGCGGCCTTTAGGGACGTTCCGGTCTTTCTACGGGGTGCCATGGGCAAGCAAGCCATCACAACATTCGACGTCTTTTGCCAAAAACGGGAAAAGCATCGAATGTTGTGATGGTTTGCGTGTTGAGGATGGGCTTGGATAGTCCGTTTTGCTCGAAGTGACCTGTCCTGTCGTACGGGTGTCGGCGTGGTTCTCCCGTGGGGTATTATGTTTTCCGAAGAATAAAACGCTGCGTGAGGGGAGGGCTGCGTGGACGGGCTCGTGCAACATGACGGTTTTGGCCGCGATATCAACTACCTGCGCATTGCCGTTACTGACAAGTGCAATTTCCGCTGCATTTACTGCATGCCGGCCGATGGCGTGGCGCCCCGCGCGCACGACGAGCTGCTCAGTGCCGAGGAAATCGCCCGCTTTGTGCGCTTGGTAGCAGGGGAGGGCATTCGCCGCGTGCGCCTGACGGGTGGCGAGCCGCTGGTCAGCCGCCGTATCATCCCGCTCATTCGCGACATCCGCGCGATCCCGCAGATCGAGGACATCTCGCTCACCACCAATGGCGCCCTGCTGCCCAAGCTGGCACCGCAGCTCAAAGATGCCGGGCTTAACCGCGTCAACATCTCGCTCGACACACTCGACCCTACGCTCTTTGGAAAGATCACGCGCCTGGGTCGGCTCGAGCAGACCATGGCTGGCATCGACGCGGCACTGGCTTGGGGCTTTGAGCCCGTTAAGGTCAACTGTGTTGTGGTGCGCCGGCTCAACCAGGATGTGGCTGCCCTCGCGCGCTTGACCGTCGACCGCCCCATCCACCTGCGCTTTATCGAATACATGCCCATCGGCGACGAGCGTACGAGCTCGCATTGCGCTGTGGATCCGCATGCTCCCGCGCTCAATCCCGAGCTGTGGGATGCGAGCGATACCGTGCCGAGCGACGAGCTGCGGGCGCGCATCAATACCGGGGCCGCCGCGGCGGGCCTGGGCGAGCTCGAACCGCTCGACATCAACGACGCTCCTGCCGGCGCGGGTCCTGCGCGCTATTGGCACTTTCCGGGCGCGGCGGGAACGGTCGGCTTCATTAGCGCCATGTCCAACCATTTTTGTGCGAATTGCAACCGTCTGCGCCTGACGGCCGATGGCAACGTGCGTCCGTGCCTGTTCAGCGATGCCGAGTATTCGGTGCGTGAGGCGTTGCGCGGTGGTGATGATATGCAGGTGCTTTCGATTTGGCGCGATGCCGTGGCCCACAAACCGCAGGAACACGCGATAATTGAGGGCACGCAACGATTTATGTCCCAAATCGGAGGATGATCATATGGCCAAGAGCAGGTACGCCGATGCCACCAAGGCCGCTCGCAG
>JAUMNV010000095.1 GCA_031295725.1 Collinsella sp. | reverse complement strand
TCATGGCTGTTTCCTTTCGCCCTTGGTAGCTAGTTAGAACATCGGTCAGTTGCAAGTCATTTCAAGGTCATATACCGTGCAATATCAGGTTAAATAGCAAAAATCAGCACATACATGCCCTAGAAACATGCAGCAATGTCGTGCTAAAACCCAACGACCTCAAAATGACTCTGTTGAGGCAATTCGCCCCATGCGAACAGAGACGATTGTTATCGTCGTCGGGAAATTGTGCGCTGGCGTCGGATGGCATTGTCTGCAGTAGTGATGATCTTTACGAACTGCATCTGCCTCTCCTTTCACCTATCGCCGAGCGCAATTCAAATATCGTAAACGGTACCTTTTTCTCGGTAAGCGGCTCTTTTGCCGTCTCCGTTTTCGATGGTCGCTATATTACGCTAAAGTGTCCGCAGCACAAGTGACAAATTCAAAATTCTGAAAAGTTTTTTCATTAGTTTGTGAAATGCAGTGCAAATACGCTGCGTTCCTGCGAAAATACGCCTGACTACGAGTTGATGGTTATAACATCTGAAACAATTTCGAAACGAAAGGCTCGCTTTTATGCAAACTTACGAATCGGACGCCAATATTGGAAACATTAAGATTCTCGCCGTTGATATGGACAAGACGCTTCTCACCGACGAGCGCGTGCTACCTCAGGGTCTTGATGAGCGCCTGGACAAGCTCGCCGAGGCTGGCATCGTGTTCTGCCCCGCTAGCGGACGTCCAGCCCCCAAGCTCGAGGAGATGTTCGAGGGCATCAAGAACCGCCTCGCCTTTTGTCCCGACAACGGAGCGTGCGTGATCTATCGCGGCAGCTATATCTATAAGAGCAATATTGACGTGGAGCTGTATCAGCAGGTCTTGAGCCGTGCCTCGGAGGATCCGCGCGCTGTCCCCGTCCTGTGCTGCTTCGACGAGTTCTACGTGCTTGCCCGCGACCATCAGTACCACGACGAGATCAGCGTCTACTACAACACAATCAACTACGTAGACAGCTTTGAGGGCATTGATTTCGAGTCCAACAAGATTTCGGTCTTCTTCCCCGGCTACGACGCCGAGCCCGCTTTCCGCGAGACCTATAGCCCCGAGTTCTCGGACAAGCTCTACGTCACCAACGCCGGGCGCGAGTGGATCGACTTTATGAACCTGGGCGTTGACAAGGGCGCCGGCGTCGCGCATCTGTGCGAGCACCTGGGCATCGATATCGCTGACGCCGCTGCCGTGGGCGACACCTACAACGACATCCCCATGCTGGAGCGCGTCGGCCACAGCTTTATCGTGGACAACGCCGAGGAGCATATGAACGCGCATGCTAAGTGGCGCATTCCGAGTAACAACGACGGGGGCGTACTGACGCTCATCGACGCCATCTTGGCGGCTCGGTAGCCGTCCCATCGGGCCTGGCCGGGCGGCACGGGATAACTTTTCGCTCGGTCAGGTCCTGCGCAAGACGAAAGCCACATTAAGTGGCTTTCTTTGCGTGCGGAATCTACGAAAAGTTAACCCGTGCCGCCCGGCCAGGCCCTAGGTTTACTTACCTGCCGCCTAGATGGCGTCTTGGCGCCTAGATACTTTGACTGAATTTAATTGAACGAAGGACGCTCCTTGTTGATAAGGGGCGTCCTTCTGTTTTTGGTTACTTTGGAACTGTGGTTGCTTTCCTATTTGGCGTCGGCCCAGGTTATGCCGGTGCTGGCTTCGGCGATCAACGGTACGCGGAGGTCTACTACGTGCTCCATGACGTCGCGGACCATGGCGGTGAGGCGCTCGACTTCGTCGACGGGGCACTCAAAGTCCAGTTCGTCGTGTACCTGCAGGATCATGTGAGCGGCAAAGCCCTCTTCTTCCAGGCGGCGGCTTACGCGGGCCATGGCGATCTTGATGATGTCTGCTGCGGTGCCCTGCATGGGGTGGTTCATGGCCGTGCGTTCGCCAAAGCCGCGAAGCTGCGGATTTTTGGCCTTGAGCTCGGGAATATGGCGTCTGCGGCCGTACATGGTCTCGGCGTAGCCCGTCTGCTTGGCACGCGCCACCACATTATCGAGGAACGTGCGCACGCCCGGGTAGGCCTCGTAGTAGCGGTCGATCATGTCGCGTGCCTCGGCCATCGAGATATGCAGCGACTGCGACAAACCGTAGGCCTGCTGGCCGTACACGATGCCAAAGTTCACGGCTTTGGCGCGGCTACGCAGGTCGGGTGTCACCTCGGACACCGGCACGCCAAATACGCGCGCGGCCGTCTCGGCATGGAAGTCCTCACCCTCATTAAAGGCACGTACCAGATGTTCATCACCCGAAAGATGTGCCAGCAGGCGCAGCTCGATCTGTGAGTAGTCCACCGCCAAAAAGACGCTTCCCTCGCCTGCCGAAAACGCCGTCTTGACGGTACGACCCAGCTCCGAGCGCGTCGGGATGTTCTGAAGGTTCGGGTCGCTCGAGGACAGACGCCCCGTCGCGGTGATGGTCTGGTTGTACGTGGTGTGCACGCGACCGTCACCGCGGCGCAGCGGGCCCAGCGTATCCAGATAAGTGGACTTGATCTTGGACTTCTCACGCCAGTCCAAGATCAGACGCACAATCTCGTGGTCGCGGGCAAGATCGCTCAACACCTTAGCATTGGTCGAATAATAGCCGCGCTTAGTCTTCTTGAGGCCCTTGGTCGGAAGCCCCATCACATCAAAGAGTACGTGCGACAGCTGCATGGGGCTGCCAATATTAAAGGTCTCGTCACCGGCAAGGTCGCGAATGCTTCGCTCGACCTCGGTGATCTGGGTCGCCAGGCCCTCGGACAGGCTGTGCAGGCGATCGGGATCCACGAGCATGCCCGCGCGCTCCATCTTGGCAAGTACCGGCACGAGCGGCATCTCGATGCCATCGAACACGTTGGCGGCGTTCTCGCGGGCCATGCGGTCGCGCAGCGGTGCGACCAGCACCAGCGTCAAGGCCGCCGTGCGAGCGGCAGGCGCCGGAGCGTCCTCACCAGCACCCTCTGCGCCGCGCGCCGCAGGCAGCGCCATCTGCAGATAGGTATCGGCAAGATATGCCTCATCGTACTCGGAGCGATCGGAATCCAACAGGTAGGCGGCGACCACGGTGTCGAAGATGCGCGTGGAGTCGACTGCCAGCGGATCCATGAGCTCGGGCTCAGAGGAATCGATAGGCGAAAGCTCGTGCAGCAGCGCCTTCATATCCGGGCTCGCCACGCGGCCCTCCATAAACAGGCGCGCGAGCACGCCGGCAATCACGCCGTGGGCGAAGTTAAAGCCCTCAACCTCAACCGCCGCATCGCTGTCGCCCTCCTCGAGCGCGAACAGGCCCTTGGACGTCGCCAGCCACAGCGTGCGCGTCAGCCCAAAGAGCGCGCCCTCTTCCTTGTCGTCGTCCACCACGGCGGCGACCCACTCACCGGCACCAATCGCACGGGAGATCTCAGCCGCAACGGCACCAAGCGCGTCAGCATCGCCGGCGGCCGCGCGAACCATCGCAGGCATCTCAAACACACTGGAGGCAGCAGCAGCCCCACCCTCGCCGCCGATCAGTGCCAAGAAACGGTTCTGCATGGCGGTGATACCAAGCGTACCCAGCGCCGCGGAAACCTCATCGGCAGAAAACGCCGGGAAGGACGTCGCCTCAAAATCGAGCTCAACGGGCGCATCGGTGCGGATGGTCGCGACCTTACGGCTCAGCAGTGCGTCGTCGATGTGCGCGCGCAGGTTTTCGCCCATTTTGCCCTTGACCTCGTCGGCATGTGCGATGACCTCGTCCAGGCTACCGTACTGCGCAATGAGCGCGCTCGCCTTTTTGGGGCCGATGCCCGGCACGCCGGGGATGTTATCGGACGTGTCGCCCTTCAGACCATAAAAGTCGGGCACGAGCGCCGGCGTGATGCCGTGATACAGATCGTCCACGCTCTCGGGTGTCATGATCGCCACGTCGGACAGCCCCTTGCGGGTCGAGACGACGTTGACGTGCTCGGTCACGAGCTGATACATATCGCGATCACCGGTCACCAGCAGCATGTCGCAGCCGGCCTGCTCGCCCAGGCGCGCCATAGTGCCCAGGATGTCATCGCCTTCCCAGCCCTCGGACTGCAAGATCGGCACGTTGAGCGCGACGAGCAGCTCCTTAATCATGGGAAACTGCGCGTGCAGATCGGGGTCCATGGGCGGGCGCTGAGCCTTGTACTGCGGCAGCATCTCCATGCGCACGCGCGGCTTGCCCTTGTCAAACGCCACAACAATGCCGTCGGGATTAAAGGCGTCAATCATCTTGAGGAACATATTCAAAAAGCCAAAGATCGCGTTGGTGGGACGACCGTCCGGCGCGTTCATGGTGGGCGGCACGGCGTGGAAGGCGCGGTGCATGAGCGAGTTACCGTCGATGACGGCAAAGGTACGGCGCTTGTCAGACATATTGAATACCTCGCTTTGGGCTGGGCACGGTTTGCTCACACCAGTTTACACGCTCCCCGCCCCGCGGCCACCGCACATCAGGCTTCCCTGCCGCCGTGAGCCCGCGCGTGATACGATGGCTCACGGTACATTAACCAGCACGATCGATCCGAAAGGAGCCTGCGTCATGGAGCGTCCCTGCGCATGGAAAAAGTACACGCCACAGCAGATCGAGGAACTCGAGGAACTTTGCCGCGGCTATAAGCAGTTTTTGAGTGAGAACAAGACCGAGCGCCTGTGCGTTAAGACCGGTATCAAGATGGCCGAGGAGGCGGGCTACGTCAATCTGGAGACCGTGATCGCCGAGGGCCGCGCGCTCAAGGCCGGCGACAAGGTGTACGCCGCCAATCACGGCAAGGACCTCATGCTCCTCAACCTGGGCACCGCCCCGCTCGAGCCGGGCTTTAACATTCTGGGCGCCCACCTGGACTCGCCGCGCCTGGACCTTAAGCAGAACCCCGCTTTCGAGGCCGGCGACATGGCTTATCTCGACACGCACTACTATGGCGGCGTCAAGAGCTACCACTGGGTCGCTTCCCCGCTCGCACTCGTAGGCGTCATCTGCAAAAAGGACGGCACCACCGTCGACATCAACATCGGCGACAAGGCGGACGACCCGGTCTTTACCATCTCCGACCTGCTAATCCACCTCTCGAGCGAGCAGATGGCCAAGCCCGCTAAGGACGCCGTCGACGCCGAGATCCTCGACGTGATCGTGGGCGGCCGTCCCGTCAAGTTTGACGAGGACGACAAGGACGCCCCCAAGGAGCCCGTCAAGCAGATGTTCCTGGATATCCTCAAAGAGCAGTACGACGTCGAGGAGGAGGACTTCCTCTCCGCCGAGATCGAGGTCGTGCCCGCCGGCCCGGCCCGCGACATGGGCCTCGACCGCTCCATGATTCTGGGCTATGGCCACGACGACCGTGTCTGTGCCTATCCGTCCATGCTCGCCCAGATCAACGTCGCCAACGTGGAGCGCACGAGCATCACACTCATCGTCGACAAGGAGGAGATCGGTTCCGTGGGCGCCACCGGCATGACGAGCCGCTTCTTCGAGAACACCGTCGCCGAGATCATGACGCTCGCCGGCGAGGATAGCCCGCTGGCCCTGCGCCGTGCACTCGCCCACAGCCGTATGCTCTCCTCTGACGTGTCCGCCGGCTTCGACCCGGGCTACGCCGGCAAGTTCGAAACCAAGAACGCAGCCTTTATGGGTCGTGGCCTGTGCTTTAACAAGTACACGGGTAGCCGCGGCAAGGGCGGTTCAAACGACGCCGACGCCGAGTACGTGGCCCTCGTCCGCGACATCATGGACGAGGCCGGCGTGGACTTCCAGACCTGCGAGCTCGGCCGCGTAAACGCGGGCGGCGGCGGCACCATTGCCTACATCATGGCCAAGTATGGCATGAATGTCATCGACTCCGGCGTTGCCGTCCTGTCCATGCATGCCCTGTGGGAGGTCGCCAACAAGGCCGATATCTACGAGGCCTACCGCGGCTACAAGGCCTTCCTCGAGCGCGCCTAATCCACCCCCACCCATAACTTGCGGTGGAATACGGATTGATTTGGTCTTTCGATAGCCCAAACAGACCGTATTCCACCGCAACTTCTTTTTTGGCAGAGGAGAGTCCATGCTGCAGGTCATCATTTCGCCCGCCAAGCAGATGCGCGCGACCCAAGATGCTTTTGAAGTCCTGGGCATTCCACCCTTTGCGCGCGAGACAGCTCGCCTCCACCGCGCACTGCTAGATATCGAGCGGAATGAAGGCAGCGGCGGCCTGCAGGCCCTTTGGAACGTGAGCGACAGGCTGCTTACAACGTGCCAGGATACGCTTCACGAATTTATGCCCGTCCTGAGCGATGCCGACCTCACCAACCCCGATATCGCCCGTCACCTCTCCCCTGCCGTCATGTCCTATCACGGCATTCAATACCAGAGTATGGCGCCCGAGGTGATGGATTCCGCGCAGCTCGACTGGCTGCAAAACCATCTCTGGATCCTCTCGGGGCTCTACGGATGCGTACGCCCCTTCCATGCCGTTGAACCGTATCGGCTGGAGATGGGCGCGAAGCTTGTCGTCGACGGTGCCCGAGACCTCTACGCATTTTGGGGCGACAAGCTCGCACGGGCCATCGCTCCGGCAGGCTCAAACACCACGATCGTCAACCTTGCCAGTGTGGAGTACGCCAAGGCCGTTCTGCCCCGCCTCGCGGGCGACGCCACAGCCGTCACGTGCCTCTTTGGCGAAGGCATCCGCAACAGAAAACCCATCCAACGGTCGACCGCCAGCAAAAAGGCGCGTGGCTCCATGGTGCGCTGGATGGCAGAAAACAAGCTCGAGGATGTAAGCGGGCTCACCGCGTTCGACGTTGGTTATCGTCACTTTCCCGAGCTTTCAGACAAAAACACCCTGGTATTCATGAACGTTCAGGCACAATAGGCCCGCCGTTTCCAAACACCCCGTTACTCCGCCAAGCCATCAGCCTTAGCGATCTCGCTCGTCGAGCCATCTTGATAAGTAACCTTGACATGCTCCACCTCGGATACCCTGACGCCCGACGGGGGCTCCAGGCGCCATTCCGTCAGCGCGATATCCATCGTCGTGGACACGTCGCCCTGATTCTTGAGCTTAACCGTGAGTGTTTTGAGCGCCGCATCGAAGGTCACGCGCTCGATCTCTTCACCAGGAATGGATCCGCCACTCAGCTGCAACTGCACAAACTCGTTGCGCGGATACCAATAGTCGCCCGGCGCGGCAACGGTATTGCCGCCCGCGACCTTCACTGTCATGATCGGTAGGCCATCATCAGCCTCGAACTCCCAGGCAGCGCCGCCGCGACCGCCAAACGTCCAAATACAAAAGGCAATCACCAGCACGGCAAGCACCGCAAAGCCAATCGCGACCAACCCATGGTGCGCACGGCTTTCCTCAGCCGATACATCCCATTGCGTCTCTCGATATAGATGCTTGTCTTCCATGTTCGCCTCCCCACAGGCACGCTCGTTGGCCCAATCGTACCCATTCAGGCTATACTTGAGCCCATGACATAACGGGGAGCTTGCAGGACAAGACGGCAGGCTGAGATTGAGCGCGCCCGCCCTGACCCGCAAACCTGATATGGGTAATGCCAACGAAGGGAGCCGTGCCAATGAGCACACAGACCGAGCCCAAGCTCGTCACGCAAATCGACTTCGCCCGCGCCGGGCAAATCACACCGCAGATGAAAGAAGTCGCCGAGCGCGAACATCGCGACCCCGAGTACATCCGCGAGCGCGTGGCCGACGGCCGCATCGCCATCCCCGCCAACATCGTGCACATCAAAAAGGGCATGCGCGCCTTTGGCGTCGGTGAGGGCCTGTCCACCAAGGTCAACGTGAACTTGGGCATCTCGGGCGACAAGGCCGATGCCGCCGAGGAATGGAAGAAGGTCAAGATCGCTGAGGACTTTGGCGCCGACGCCATCATGGACCTCTCCAACTCGGGCAAGACG
>JAUMNV010000085.1 GCA_031295725.1 Collinsella sp. | reverse complement strand
GAACGCCCCCGCGGCCCCTCCTGGGGTCCGGGGGCGCCGTTTTCCCAGTTGAAGGAACGGTGGAGATGTGTTTCGATGGGTCCGGTGGCCATGCTCCGCCCGCCGCCCGGCACCTCTTCCCAGACTCAGCCGGACGGTCGGCCCGTCTATTCCGTTTTCGCCCTTAGGCTAGGCCAGCGGGGCATCGCCCCTCTCTGCGCGCGCCCTCTCGGCGGGGCCGGCGGGGCCGACCTGTCGGTCTACGACGGGTTCCTGAAGGGGGCGGTCGCCGATGGCAGCTAGCGAGGAGCTGGCCCGCAGGGTCGTGGAGGCCGGGCGGTCGTGCTCGCTCACCACCGCCGTCCTGGAGGAGTGGTCGAGGCTCGGCACCCCGAAGCAGGTGGAGTACCTGGCGGGCTACCTCGAGGCGGAGAGGTCCAGCCGCGAGGCCTCGAAGCGCGCGACGCTGCTCAGGCGCTGCGCGCTGCCGGCGCCCAAGACCTTCGACGGCTACTACTGGTCGGCCGTGTCGTGGCCGGAGGACATGGGGCGCGAGTCGCTGCTCGCGATCGACTTCGTCGAGCGCAGGGAGGACCTCGTGCTCATGGGCGACGTCGGCACCGGCAAGACGCACATGGCGTCGGCCCTCTGCGCGCTGGCGTGCGAGAGGAGGCTCGAGGCGCGCTTCTTCACGGCGTCCTCGCTCGTGATGCGCCTGAGGCGCGCCCGCGACGACGGGAGGCTCGACCGGGAGGCCGCGCTCATCGGCAAGGCCCGCCTGCTCGTCATCGACGAGCTCGGGTTTCTCCCGCTCGACGCGGACGGGGCGAGGCTGCTCTTCCAGGTCTTCGCCGACGCATACGAGAGGCAGTCGGTGGTAATCACCACGAACCTGGAGTTCAGCAGGTGGGGGTCGGTGTTCGGGGACGACCAGATGGCCGCCGCCGTGATCGACCGCATCGTCCACCACGGGAGGCTCGTCCAGTTCCGCGGCGAGTCCTACCGCGTCCGCCATGCCCTCATGCAGGAGGGCTAGCCGCTCAAAAAGCGTGCGCGCTTCCGATGCTGCGACTGCTCAATTTCCGATGCTCTTTTTGCTCAAATCCTCTTGACGAAACACAGAATACGTGCGGGCGGCGCTTGCAGCCGATCGCACGGTACCGGCCGCACCCGTTGCAGCAGCGCGGCCACGCCGCCAGGCGCGGGCAGGCCGCCGACAGGTCGGCCGAGCCGTCGACGCGCTCGCCGCGCCTGGACTTCGGCGCCGTCACGAACCTGTGCGACGCCACCTCGGCGCTCACCGCCGAGGGCGACCTGCCCAGCTCCCTGGCGATCTCCCTGCACGAGGCCCTGCGCTCCAGCATCCTCTGGACCGTGTCCCGCTCGTGCCTGGTGAGCCTGCCGTAGGCCCTCGGGGCCGCCTCCGCGGAACCCTTCTTCCTCTTTCCGGACATGCCGTCCTCCGATCTCCCGGGGCCGGCCGGTCCGGCCCTCAGGGTACCGGGTTCCCACATTCATCCGCACATGTGCGGATGAATGTGGGAGGTGTTCGGATGAAGTTGATAATCAAGGCTTCGATAGCAAACGCAATTTGGTTTTTGAAATATGGACGAATTCCTCGTCAGGAGGGTAAAATGGTGCCGACGGCAGCCCAAGTTGTAGAGAGCTGGGCAGAGCCGTTGCTTAATGAAGTTGGGTCATCGTCTTAGCGACGGTGGCCTTTCTTTTTGGGCTTCGAACCCTGCTTGAGTGCCTTGGAAAGGCCGACAAGGGCCGTGAGGAGCGAGACCATAGCAGTCAGGAGCTTCACGAGCTCGGTGAAATCGGTCATGGGCATCACCTCCCATCGGATGGAGGGCTCTGCCCGGCACGAGGGCTGCCGACAGCAAGGACGATTCTATCAGAGCGGCTGACTCCCGCCCGATTATTACCATCCCACCGCGCCTGTGCAAAAAAGAGGGCCGCCAAACAGCGACCCTCCAGCGAAAGTGCATGTTATTTAGGAAAGTCAAATTCTTTGAAAAACAAATGGATGCTGTAGAATTACAAATAAGAGTCACCCGGAAGGAGCGATCGATGAAAAGCAAACGATTTGTCCTGAATGCACTTCTGGTAGTAGCAATATTGACGCTCTTCGTCTTTTCGTACTCATACATGAATCAGCCAAGATTTGGATATGCTTTATACGCTGTTTTTTCCGGCGAAACAACTTACAACACTATAGGCTTCATTGACGCAATCTTTTTCTATGTAGTCGGCCCCGTATCAAGCGAACTGGTCGCTTTTGTTGTCAGCTACAACCTGAATCAACAAAGCCAAACTCACTCAGCGACTTCGGCCAAACAAGGAATCAATCTCTTCGCAATAATGATAATTCTGCAAATTGCGACCGTGTTGATTATCGCCCTGACCGCAACAAACGTTTTGAAGTATGAGTTCGGATTCATCGCGAGCTGTCTCATGGCAATTGCCGCGGGTATAGCGGTTTCGTATACGACACCGGCAAAGAAGTAGATCAACTAACAGGGCCTATTTGGAATCCGAATCGTCCATGGAACCGTCGATGCCGGTTTTGGTGTCGTCATCCGTATTGGAATCGTCATCCTTGGGGCTTATAGGACACACATTTTGTCCTATAAGCCCCGATTAATTCATACTCCTCATCCTCGCCGAATTGCGAGTATGGCAGAATCGGCACTGGATGGCAGCGCGCTAGGCCGTGTCCGCGGAGTTACCCCCCCCCCCCCGTTTTTATCGTAACAGCTGATTCTAGGGACGCTTCAAAAAGTCAACCGAGGGTTTTGTCCCGTCAAGACGCCGAACGAGAATTACGTACCGCCAAGAGCCTCAAAACACGCCCCTCGCGGAACAGAATCCTCACTCGATTTCCATGCGGAGTAAAAACGTCAATCAATCATCCTCCGCAACGTCTATCCACCAAAAAGGCCGCCCCACGTGGAGCGGCCTTTGCTCGCAGCTTTTTACTGATAGTTACTCAAAAATTATTCCAACACATCCACAGAAGAGCAGCGAATCGTATTTTTCTTTCGGGAATCGAGAAAATAGCCTACCTTGACTTTAGACCCAACGCTCACGGGGCTATCGCTTACATAGCGCGTATGTTCTGAATCAACCAGAATGGTCAGACGATCAGACCCGTCGTTATATGGATCTTCGCTTTCGACCGACATGGTAAAATCGCCAGAGCTGTCAACGTTCAACACCAATCCGCTCACGAACCACAAATGTGAATAGTCACCTCCGCTATCTTTTTGGCAACGCTCCACTTTTAGAAATAGCGCAGAGAATGCGAACACGGCAACTGATATAGCGATGAAAACCTTAACGCCACTCCCCTTGCCATGAAATACAAATTTATTCGCCAAAGAAAAATACCCCTGCCTTATCCGTGTAATTAGCATAGTACTACGTTAACGTGCTCATGGCTGTGGGTTGGTTTAACCTATAGTCATGCTAAAGTTGCCAAAAGGGGCACAAAGGCCAATACGTTTGCGCAGTGCTGGCACAGCGACCTAGCATCGTATGCACCGGCGAAATCATCGCAGGCCTGCAAGGAGAGCATATCCACGGGCTCGTGGACGCCGGAGGCCTCGTGATGCAGCACGCGCCGGGCGGCGACTGGAAGCGCGTCGATTGGGATGCACTTGCTGCCTGGCTCGACAGATACGGTTACAAGGTCGCTGATTGCGAGACGAAGGCCCTTCCGACCGCCGACGCGGCGAGGCGGTTACGCGAGTGGGAACGCAAGGGCAAAAACGCATCGTCGCTGAACCGGTGAGTCAGTATTCTTTAGTGTTAGATGATGGATATTGAAATTGATTAGCGAGATAATGTGCATATCTCATAATGTATGCGTTGCACCATGAGAGAGGGGTCTGTCATGAGCTGGAAACCGAGAAAATGCGTTATCGCCGGTCTCGTGACAACCGGTCCTGACGGCGGCTTGTTTGCAACCGCAATGACATCGTACCGACTTTTCACTTGCATGTTCTGAAAGGCAGTTGCCATGCTGTCGCAAAATCAATCAAGATACTTGGTCACAATCGGCTTTGCCCTGCTTGCATTACTCTTTGCTAGCGACCTTTTGCTGAAACCACCCAAGGAACTCGTTTTGCTTGCCATAGACTGCATTTCCGCCCTTTACTTTACGGCAACCCTATTCGTCGGACTAAAGGAGAGGAAAAAAGGCGCAGTCGTTGCATCTGCCGTAGGCGTGATCACAGCCATTGCCTCATTCTTTATCTGACACATTGGTGATCTAGGGGCGATATCGTAGGAATACGACCGGGAGAGCCGGGACCAGATTACCCGGGTTGCCCGGTCGGCTCGCGCGACGGCGCGGCGGTTCCACAGAAAGATCTCCGGACTTCACGCCGTTTCTGATCGCATTGTAGACAGCCATCTCGTCTTCGCAGTCGGCGAGCACGCGGTGTGCGTCGTCGTTTTGGATGTCCAGTAAATCTCGAAGGTCCTCCATGCACCAGCGTCCGAGATCTGGCCATGCGCGTTGCGCGAGCTGATAAGTGTCGATTGCGATGTTGTAGTTAAAGTCCAGGCCAAAGCCGTCCCAGGCAGAACGGCTTTGTTTCCTTGATTATCAACTTCATCCGGACACTTCCCGCATTCATCCGTGTGTGTACGGATGAATGCGGGGTTCAATACCCCGGCGGCCTGATCGGCAGACCGCCGGGAATTCTCACTCCTCGAAAAAAGCCGGCACTCGGTTAGTCCTGCGCATCTTGAAATCGCCAGACTCATGGGAGACGTAGAGAATGCCGTCCATCCCATCTCGTGATGCATACGACAGGTGAACTGAACCGCAATCCGATCCATCATTGTCGAGAAGATCGAACGAATTCGGGTCGCTCGTTGCGGCCAAACGACCACTCAGACAAGAGCCATCGTCATTACAGATTTGCCATTCCATGTCTTCGCCTGCAAGAATCGCCATAGACGGCCTGGTCGCGCCATCGTTGACATACATCCCGTCTATGCCAAACCCATTTTCAGCGCCATCGATGAACGACTGCTCAGACCTATACCTCGCAAATGATGCACATAGCACCATTGCAAGACAAAGTACAAAGCCAACAATCGCTATCTTTGCATAGCTCTTGCCTGTCATGTCATTCACCTCCCTCGTATGTATCGAGGTATTCCTGCTTGAGCGTCTGCGAGGACGACTTGATCTTTTCCACGAGCGTGCCGGCTTCGATGAAGTAGAACGAGTTGGTAAGGTCTGCCAGGTCGTCGAGTAGATGGCTTGAAATGAGCACGCTGCGTCCCCGCGCCACTTCGCTGCGCATCGCGTCGCAGGAGGTTTTCCGTTTTCCCGGATCGAGGCCGTTCAGCGGTTCATCGAGGATGAGGTACGGGCAATCGGTCGCTATCGCCATGGCAAGCTTTACCTGCTGCTTCATTCCTGTCGAGAGTTTA
>JAUMNV010000063.1 GCA_031295725.1 Collinsella sp. | reverse complement strand
ACCTCCGCCGCGGCGGACAGGTATTCCTTTTGCATATAGAGTCCCCTCCTGGGATTCGGGCCACTCAGCAGATTGATGCCCGATCATAATTCCCAGGAGAAGGGCAAGGGCTCATCAAGGCTGCCGTGCTGAGCGGCAGTTGATAGTGGAGCTATGGTACCCCAAAGCAACGCGTCTAGCCAAAACAATCCATTTGGAAATATGGTCCATAAGCAACGGTGCAGGCCGTGTGATGCTCAACATTGATAAAACGTTTTTTCTTCGGCGCATCATCAAACTGAAATATCGCCCAGATAGCAGCGGTTAGAACGGTTGGTAAAGTTTTTGCATATACCGTTTTTCCGCAAAAAATGAACTTCTAATTCGGCATACGGTCGATTTTTTGGGGTATTCGGTCGCCATTTCGTTATAATCAACTCAGTTTTATTTCTTATGGTTTATCTATCAGCGCAAGACGATGTCAGATGGAGGTCTGAATGTACAAGCGCACTAAGATTGTATGCACCATGGGTCCCGCCTGCGATAGCGACGAGACCATCCGCGAGATGATCAAGGCGGGCATGAACGTCGCCCGTTTTAACTTCTCGCACGGCTCCTACGACGAGCACCACGGTCGCATCGAGCGCGTCCGTCGTATTTCCAAGGAGCTCGGTATGCCCGTCGGCATCCTGCTCGACACCAAGGGCCCCGAGGTCCGCACCGGCCTTCTGGTCGACGGCAAGAAGGTTGCCGTCAAGACCGGCGACAAGATCGTCGTCACCGCTCAGCCCACGACCGAGGATTTCCACGGCACCTCTGAGCACATCTCCCTCGACTACCTGGCTCTGCCCTCCGAGGTCGAGAAGGGCTCCCTCATCCTGATCGATGACGGCCTGGTTGCCCTCGAGGTCGAGTCCGCCGACGGCCAGGACATGACCTGCGTCGTTAAGAACGACGGCCTGATCGGCGAGCGCAAGGGCGTCAACATGCCCAACGTCAACATCTCGCTGCCCGCCATCACCGAGCGCGATCGTCAGGACATCCTCTTTGGCCTGACCGAGAACATCGACTACATCGCCGCTTCCTTCATCCGCGACGGCGAGTCCGTCCGCGGCATCCGCGAGCTTTGCCGCGAGAACGGCGGCGAGCACGTGACGATCTTCCCGAAGATCGAGTGCGCCCTGGGCGTCGAGAACTTCGACGAGATCCTCGAGGCTTCCGACGGCATCATGGTCGCCCGTGGCGACCTGGGCATCGAGATCAAGCCCGAGCTCGTTCCGCACATCCAGAAGGAGATCATCGCCAAGTGCAACGCGGCCTACAAGCCCGTTATCACCGCTACGCAGATGCTCGACTCCATGCAGCAGAACCCGCGCCCGACGCGCGCCGAGGTTGCCGACGTTGCTAACGCCATTTACGACGGCACCGACGCCGTTATGCTGTCCGGCGAGTCCGCTGCCGGTAAGTACCCGGTCGAGGCCGTCAAGATGCAGGCCAGCATTGCTCTCGAGACCGAGAAGTACCTCCCGGCTCACGCTCCGCTCGAGGTTCCGGCTGACGCTCACGGCACCCGCGTTGTCAACAACGTTGTGGGTATGTCCGCTGTGAACATGGCCACCACCGTTGGCGCCAAGTGCATCACCGTGCCGACGACCACCGGCCGTACTGCTCGCCTGATCTCGCACTTCCGTCCCAACATGCCGATCTGCGCGTTCTCCCGCCACGAGTGGGCCGTCCAGCAGATGATCATGTACTGGGGCGTTATCCCGCACCAGGCCGAGATTACCCAGGGCACCGTCAACGGCACGATCGTCAAGGCGATCGAGACCGCTAAGGAGCTCGGCTACGTCGAGGCCGGCGACCTGACCGTCGCCACCGCTGGCGATCCCCGCATGAGCGTCCAGCTCGAGGACAAGGTCTCCTCGACCAACGTCGCTTACGTCGCTCAGGTGCGCTAAGTCGTACTTGCAAGCACACTTGCATCGCAAAGGGCCCGGAAGGCGAAGCCTTCCGGGCCCTTTTTCTGTGCCAATGCCGGCGCACGGCAAAACACACACTCATTTCTTTACCAAAAGCGCGAAATCCACCCTTCGAGACCCAATGAATAAAGTCCCAAGCGCTAAAAGTGTTCGCCCGGTGGCAAACCCACACCTTAACCGACGCTGCTAAATCGTTTTAGCAAGAGCCGGATTGACCTGCTTTTCGGAAGTATGCGGCAAATTCTGATACCTCCGAGCACACCCCGTTTTTTCGCAACAAAATGCCTGATAAACTAGCCTCAAAAGCCAGGTCTGCTCACAAGGTTTAGATTTTGCCGCATACTTCCGAATTGACACTGGCATCGCACGGTCCAAAAGCATATTTCGACCAGGAGGACGTCATGGACCTGACGCTATGCGGTCAATCCGCTTTTTACTATCACCGTATCCCGCCACAGATATTAGGCCTTTACCCTGCCATTAGCCTTGACAATATGGATCGCAGATGTTGCGGCCTCGGAAGTCATGCAGTTGTAAAAGACCTGCTTCACGCACCGCTTCACAGGATTGTATTCACTCGGGCACAATCCGGGTCGCGAAGCCTGTTTAAATCGCACCTCCTGACCCAAGAGCCGCCTCCCGGGTCGTTTAGGCAAACCGAGCATGGGTTTGATGTCACATCGCCCGAGTTCACACTGCTCAACCTTGCTACGCAGGTCTCACGCAACCAGCTGCTTATGGCGTGTTATGAGATGTGCAGCTCGTTTGCTGTGTATACACCCTGCAAACGAGCGCAACGGCAACTTGATGAAGCTATTTCGCTTAAGCTCATTCCACCCAACTGCGGCTGGGAGCGGGTTATCGACGTCAACGGCAAGGATACCAACCTGTGGAAGCGCACGCCGCTTCTTTCCGCAGCGGATATCGCCGCGTTCGCCAAGCAGGCCGCAGGCCTGCGCGGTGTTAAGCAGCTCCGCTGGGCCGCCGAACGCATGACAGGACAGACCGCCTCGCCCTTCGAAGTACAGACCTCCATGCTTATCTCGCTCCCCCGCGACGAGGGCGGCATGGGCATCAACATCGCAAACAACGTGCGCATCCCACTCAGCGACGCCGCGCGCTCGCTGTATGACAAAACCTGCTGCTACGCCGATATCCTCATCGAAAGCGCCACCGACAGCATGGGTGTCATCCTTGAATGCCAAGGCCGCTCCGCCCACGACAGCGAAGCCGCGAGCCTCTCCGATGCCGAGCGCGCCACCGCGCTCACAAGCATGGGCTACGACGTCATCCAAATTACCTTTGGCCAGATTAAGGATAAGAAGAGCTTCGACCACATAGCCGAGCTCATCCATAAAAAGGCTGGACTTTCCTACACCCCAAAGACCAAACAGGAGCGCGCCGCCGAAGTCACCCTGCGGCAAGAGCTACTTGTCAATTGGGTTGAGCTATTCACCGCCAAGCCGGCCAGCTAGCAGCTAGCAATCAGGGGAAGCGCAGGCATATCGGGCGATTCGACGCGAGCCGCAAATCCCGCCTCGGTTAGCTCGATGACCTCGGTAAACGTTGTATCGAAAAACTCCTCGGTTAGCAGGCGATACGGCGGATGATCGGACTCGCCGGGGTTTTCGCGTACAATCTCGTGCATAACGCCGATGGTCTTGAGCACATACTCCTTATGGATGGGATACTGACCAAAACGGGTCGCCGCAGTATACAGGCGATCGGTCGCGCGCGGTATCGAAACGATGCCGAGTGTCTTGCCAAACCAGTCAAAGTCGCCTTGCTTTTTAATGCGGAATTCCTCGCACGGCTTGCCGCCGTGCGCCTCCAGGTACTGATTCACACGCGTATTCCATACGGTATCGGCCACCAGATGCGACCAAACGCCCAGCGTCAGATCGAGCAGCGACTGCGCCACGTCATCGGGCGCGAGCGAAAGCTCGCTAGCACCGGGACCGGCGACCGGCTCGGCGTCCTTGTAACGTTGGGGATAATGCACCCGATTGAGTCGCTCGCGCTCCTCGACAATCGAGGTCGCGGCAGCTGGCGCACCGGTGGGCGAACTTTTAAGCAACGGTGCCACATAGGTATCCCAGAACTCATGCTCACGAGGCTTAGGGATAGGCTCGGGCTTTGCAAAGTGCGTAATGCGGTACGGGATGGGATCGGCGATGCCAGGGACCATATAGCCCACGAAGATATCCGGAACCACGCAGCCAAACAAAAAGGCATTGCGGTCGCGCACGCTATTGGCAAGCGCACCGGTGCGCTCCAGCAAACGCTCCGTCTGAGCGATATGAATGTTCCAGCTTGGCATAGCCACCCCCATAAAAACCTGGATAACTATACCATCACGGCAAAGCCGCGCGGGCGGCTACGCACGCTCCACGCAGCAACTATTCCACAACGCCGCTCTCGGTTCCATACGACGATACCGGCGCCTCGACCACATGGTGATATCGATCGATAAAGATTGCACGGGCACCCAGGCGTCGTACCAAATCCTGATGGTGCGTGCTCATCAAGACCGTCTTACCGGCAGCAACATAGGCCAGTAGAAAGTTGACCACGATGTCGCAAGAGTCCTCGTCAAGTCCGTTGGTAGGCTCGTCGAGCACCAGGATATCCGGGTTCATCGACACGACGGCAGCCAGCGCCACGCGCTTCTTTTGCCCGCCCGAAAGCTGATAGGGCGAGGCATCGACCAGATCGGCAACCTGGAACAGCTCCATGGCGTCGCGGACGCGACGCTCGAGCTCGTCTGCCGGCAGCCCCATTTGAGCCGGGCCAAACGCGACCTCCTCGCCCACCGTGGCGCAAAAGAGCTGCGCATCGGCATTCTGGAACACAAAGCCCACGCGCTGATGGAACCGCTGGGCCGTCGCGGAATCCTTGAGATATGCCGCATCGACCGCATGCCCGTCAAACAGATACGCACCCGCGTCCACAAGTTCAAGGCCGTTGATAAGGCGCATGATCGTCGTCTTGCCGCAGCCGTTGGGACCGAGCAGAGCAACGAGCTCCCCACGGTTCACCTGCAATGAAATGCCGTCGATCACCGTATGACCCGCATAGGAAAACAGCACGTCGCGAAACTCGATGATCGGCGTGACCTCGGTGCCGGCAGCACCGCTCGCACCCATCGCGTTATTCGTATCGTTTGCCAAAACGTCGCCCTTCCCTACTCACATCGACGGTTCGACCGTCCGCGCTACAGCACCGCGCACAACACGGCGAGCAACGCAACGCCGGCCGCGTAAACCGCATCGCGCCAGCCAAAGCCGCTCCGTGCAGGCGCCGGATACACGCCGGCGAAGCCGCGGCACAGCATGGCCTCGTCCATCGCGCGGCTGCATTCCATCGCCTTGATAAACGTCATGCCCATGATACCCGCCAGCGAGTCGGTACGCGAAAAACCCGCGGGCGCGGAACCGACGCTGCGCAGCATGACCGATTCGCACAGATCGTGCGCCGTGCGTCCCAGCACCTCGATATGCTTGAGTGCCATATCAAACGTAAAGATAACCTCGTCGGGCAGGTGCAGCATTTTGAGCGCCGCCGACATGCGGCTCCAGGTAAGCGTCCACGAAACACCCAGCACCAGCGACACATTAATAAACGTCTTGAGCGCGATCTTGAGCATGGCGCCCGTGGCAGACGCGCCCAGCAGCAGGGCAGGCAGTGCCAGAACCACGGCAAGCCCCGTGGCGCCGAGCGCCGGTACAAAGGTCGCACGCAGCCCGCGTGCGGGGCGCACCGCGACCAGCACCAACGCGATTGCCGCCATCAGCATCAGGTACAGCGGACTCTGCGTCAGGCACACGCACAGGACGCAGACGAACATCCCCACCAGGCGCACCGGAGCCGAAACGCAAGAAAGGGCGCGGTCGACCATCGACCCGCCCTCGTGCGCGCCTCCACCCAGGCGAACCCGCTCAAGCAGGCTCGCCAGGTGCAGGACATTCTTTTGCATCACACGATGCCGAGCCCCCGCGGGCTCGTAACGCTGCTCGGTCGCAAGCCAGCTAGGCAGCTCGGCTATTGCCATGAGCACCGCTTTCCTTGACCGTCAGCGAGATCAGACGGAATGCGATGGTGAGCACCGCCACGCCAATCACGCCGGACAGGATATACATGGCAGCCTGACCGGCAAAGCCAAGACCCTGCTCCTCGGAATAAGCCTGCAGGTAATCACCCGTGGGCAGCGCGTCGGCAAAGGTCGGGGTATCGAGGCCGACCGAAGCCTGCAGGCTGTCGTCGCCAGCCTCCTGAACGGCGGTCGCGGCGCCCTCGGCGTCCCACTCACCCCAGGCGTCACCGGTGGCAAGCAAGCCCAGCGGCGTGGCCACCACGAGCACGGCGACCAAAATGAGCGTGGGGACCAGCGAGGTCTTCTTGGCAGCAGCGCCCTCGGCAGCAAGCTGGCCATCGACGGCCTCGGGCCCGACGATAATGCTCGGCGCCGTCTTCTTAATGAAACCGTAGATGGCGGCCGTCGCCACGCCCTCGATCACACCGGCAACCAGCATATGCGGGATCAACATGGCCGGAATAGCCACGGACAGCGGGAAGGGGCAGTACAGCGGAGCGCCCGAAGCGTTGGTGAAGAGCATCGGCTGAATACCGAACTCGACCGCCGCGCACAGGGCCGCCAGGCACAGGCCAACCCAGCCGCTCACGATGGCAGAAACCGAAGTGCCCCAGCTCTTGTCGTGCAGACGGCTGTTGAGCGCACGAAACACGATAGCAGCGACAAACGGCAGCACAAAGGCCATGTTAAAGCAGTTGGCGCCAAACGACAGAACGCCGCCGTCGCCAAATAGCAGCGCCTGCAGCGCCAGCGCGACCGAGACAGCGATAGCCGCAGCCTCGGGGCCCAGCAGCAGCGCGATGAGCGCGCCGCCGACGGCGTGACCTGTGGTGCCGCCGGGCAGCGGCACGTTGAACATCATGAGCAAGAAGGAGAATGCGGCGCAGATGCCCAGGAACGCCATATGCTCGCGATCGAGCGTGGCACGCACCTTCTTGATGCAATGGACCCAAACGGGCACCATTGCCACCGCCATGACGGCATCCGTCTGCGGGGACAGATAATTATCTGGAATGTGCATGCACGCCTCCCGGTTATCGGCGCACAGAATTGCAACGCCGCTTAAATCACCTTGTCAGTGTTACGCATTGTCAGATTCGTAACACGCCGCGGGCTATCATAGCAAAACGGCGTGCTGCCGACAAAGCAGCACGCCGTTATGTAATGCGCGTGTCATATATGCAGGATCAACGGTGCCTTATTCCGAACACCGCGGTCACGCAGAGCCCACAGCAACCGCCGTCAGGCCCTACGCTCCCAGCGCAAGCCCTATCCGCGGACCTCGCCGTTTACGCCCTTGCATACCTTGGTGACGATCTTCTGGTGCGCCTTCTCGACTTCTTCGCTGGTGAGCGTGTGGTCGTCGGAGCGATACGTAAGCGCAAAGGCCATGGACTTCTTGCCCGCTCCGATGCGGATGGGATCGCGGTAGACGTCGAACAGGCGCACGCCCTCGAGCAGCTTGCCGCCGGCGCTGGTAATGCGGCGCTCAAGATCCTCGCAGGTCACAGCGTTGTCGACCACGATAGCAAGGTCGTGCTCAACGGCAGGATACTGCGAGAACTCGCGGTAGTTCTCCTGGTTGCGGGCGCCCTTGATCAGCTTGTCCAGATCGAGCTCGAAGGCAACGACGACCTCGTCGATGCCCATGGCTTCGCGCGCCTCGGGGTGGATCTCGCCGACCCAGCCCAGCACGGTGCCGCCGGACAGAACCTCGGCCGCACGACCCGGCTGCAAGAAAGCGTAGCCCTCGCCCTCGACGGGACGGAAGCGAACCTTCTCGATGCGCAGCTGGGCGAGCAGCTCCTCGACAATGCCCTTGCCAAAGAAGAAGCGCAGCTTGCGGTACTTCATGGTCCAAGACTGCTCGCTCCACTGGCCCGAGAGCACGCCCGCCACGGACTTAGTCTCCTTGGGCAGGCTGGCGTTCTCGCGGCCATGGAACAGGCTGCCGACCTCGTACAGGTGCACGTTGGGCGTGCCGTGGGCCTCGTTATAGGCCACAGACTGCAGCAGGCCCGGCAGCAGCGAACGACGCATCTCGGTCTGCTCGGCTACCAGCGGGTTCATGAGCACCACGGGGCAGCCGCGGCCTTCGGTGGACATGCCGATCTTCTCCAGGTCGCCCGGGGCGGCAAAGCCAAAGGTCGTGGTCTCGTTGAGGCCGCAGGCGCGCAGGATCTCGCCGACCTTGCGGGTGAGCTTCTGCTCGCGGGTCAGGCCGCCGATGTGGTTCTTGGCAGCTGGGATGGTCGCCGTCACGCGGCCCATGCCCCACAGGCGCAGGACCTCCTCGATCAGGTCAATCTCGCGCGGCAGGTCGGGACGGAAGCTCGGCGGGGTGACCATGAAGTCCTCGCCGTCGCGCTCGACGGTGCAGCCCAGGCGGGTGAGCGAGCGCTCGATAAAGTCGGGTTCGATGTCGGCACCGCAGATGGCATGCACACGGGCCAAGCGCAGCTTAATGCTGTCGATGGTCTTGGGCGCAGGGAACACGTCGACATAGCCGGGAGCAACCTCGCCGCCGGCGATCTCCTCGATCAGCGCGCAGGTAACGTTGGCGACATCCACGCAGCCGGTCTCATCGACCTGACGCTCAAAGCGAATGGAGGCATCGGAGATCAGCGACAGGTCGCGGCTGGTGTGCGAGGTGCGACCGGCGTTGAAGCAGGCGCTCTCGACCATCACGTCGACGGTGTCGTCCTCGATCTCGGAATCCATGCCGCCCATAACGCCGGCCAGCGCCACGGGACGCTCGCCGTCGGTGATGAGGCCCATGCCGGCGTCGAGCGTGCGCTCCTCGCCGTCGAGGGTCGTAAACTTCTCGTCCTGTTGGGCGGCACGAACCACCACGCGACGCCTGCCATCGCGCTCGGCAAAGGTGTCCAGGTCAAAGGCGTGCAGCGGCTGACCGGTGAGCATCATCACGTAATTGGTGATGTCGACAATGTTGTTGTGCGGGCACACGCCCAGGGCGTTGAGGCGCTTGACCATCCAGTCGGGCGAGGGGCCGACCTTCACGTTGCGCACGATGCGGGCGACATAGCGGTCGCACAGGCCCTCGTCGGCAATCTCGACGGAAAGCTCGTCGTCGGTCGCGCGGCCGGTCTCGGCCTTGATGGCGGGCAGCTCAACGTGGAAATCGCGGTCGAAGATGGCGCCGGTCTCGCGGGCCATGCCGATCATGGACAGGCAGTCGGGACGGTTGGGCGTGATCTCGCAGTCGAGCACGGTGTCGCTCGAGCCCACGTACTCGGCAAACGGCATGCCGCAGGGCGTATCCTCGGGCAGGATCATGATGCCGGAGTGGTCGCCGCCCAGGCCGAGCTCGCGCGCAGAGCAGTTCATGCCCATGGACACGACGCCGCGAAGCTTGCTCTTCTTGATCTTGACGTCGCCGGGAAGCACGGCGCCGATCATGGCCGTAACGATGTGGTCGCCGGCCTCGAAGTTCTGCGCGCCGCAGACGATTTGCAGCGGGGCAGGATTGCCGTCGGCGTCGAGGTTCTTGTCACCCACGTCGACCGAGCACACATACATGTGGTCGCTATCGGGGTGCGGGGTCTTGGTGAGCACCTTGGCGGTCACCACGTGGTCGAAGGACTCGCCCACGGTGTCGATCGCCTCG
>JAUMNV010000057.1 GCA_031295725.1 Collinsella sp. | reverse complement strand
GCCGGCGGCAAAGTTCACGACGGGAAGCTTACCCGTGGCATGGACCTCGCGCACCAGCTCGACCGGAACCTGCAGTTGCTTGGCTGCCTCAAAGAGCTCGTCGTCGCGCAGGGCAACAACGTCGCGGATCTGCTTTTGGATCTTGCGCATGTGGCGTACAGCCTGGACGACGTCGCCCGTGCCCGGCTCGCCCTTGGTGCGGATCATCGTGGCGCCCTCGGCAACACGGCGCAGCGCCTCGCCCAGATCACGGGCGCCGCAGACAAACGGCACGTCAAACTGGGTCTTGTCGATGTGATAGACGTCATCGGCAGGGGAGAGAACCTCGGACTCGTCGATGTAGTCGATCTCGATAGCCTGAAGGACCTGCGCCTCGACGATGTGACCGATGCGGCACTTGGCCATAACAGGGATGGAGACGGCCTCTTGGATGCCCTTGATCATCTTGGGGTCACTCATGCGCGACACGCCGCCGGCGGCGCGGATGTCGGCCGGGATGCGCTCGAGAGCCATGACGGCGCAGGCGCCTGCCTCCTCGGCGATGCGTGCCTGCTCGGGCGTGGTGACGTCCATGATAACGCCGCCCTTGAGCATCTGCGCGAGTTCGCGGTTGAGTTTGACGCGATCGGCCTTGCTGGTCTGTTCTGCCATGGTTGCTCCCTTGGTTGGCATGTGCATTGCTTGACGGAACATCCTATCGGGGAGCTGGGTATGGCGAAATACTCAGTTTTCGAGATAATAACAAGGTCAGACTAATACCAGATTGAATGACTTAATAAGGTCAGGTGATAAACTCATGCTTGACTACAATTTGGAAAAACGCGGCGAAGCATCGCTCTATGAGTATGTTTACCAGCAAATTCGAGATGATATTGTTGCTGGCCGTATTGCGGCGGGGGAGCATCTGCCGTCTAAACGCGCCTTTGCCAGTCATCTGGGAATCAGTGTCATTACCATCGAGAATGCATATAGCCAGCTACTTGTCGAGGGCTATATTTGCTCAAAGCCGCGGCGTGGCTACTACGCTTGCAAGCTTCCGGATGCACCGGTTTTGCCTTTGGCTTCGGAGGGCATCGACCGAGATGCCGTCTCTGTGGACCCCAGCGCGCATGATGTCCGCGGGCGGGTCGAGCAATTCGACGCACTTTCTCCTTCCGCTTTGGAGGCGGCGCGGCTTTGGCAAAGCGCGCTACGGGCGACGCTGGCATCCGAAGACGAGCGCGAGATCTTTTCGCCCGCACCGGCACAGGGCACCGCTCGGCTACGACGCGCAATTGCTCATCATCTGCGTGGGACGAGGGGTATGAATGTCGACCCCAATAACATCGTTATCGGTGCGGGCGCCCAGCTGCTCGATACCATGTTGGTTCAGTTGCTTGGCGTGGACAAGGTGTATGCGGTTGAGGATCCGGGCTATTTGCGTCTGACGCGCATCTATCAGGCTATGGGCTGCCAAGTTCGACATATCCCGTTGGATGACGACGGCGTGGACCTGAGCGCTCTGCAGAAAACTGGGACCGATGTCCTTCACCTGATGCCGTCTCACCAATATCCAACCGGCCTTGTGACAAGCATCGCGCGCCGATATGCGCTGCTGAGCTGGGCTGCCGAACGGCCGGGTGGATATCTCATCGAAGATGACTTCGATTGCGAGTTTCGTCTGGCCGGCAAGCCGATTCCTGCGCTCGCGTCGATCGATGCCGCCCAGTCGGTTATCTACACTAATACGTTTTCGAAGAGCCTGTCTTCGGCGTTGCGCCTAGCGTACATGGTGTTGCCCGACGAGCTGATGGAGCGGTTTAGGCGCGACCTTGGTTTTTACGCCTCGTCGGTTAGCTCCATAGATCAAGTTGCATTGGCTCGCTTGCTGGAATCGGGTGATTACGAGCGTCATGTGAACCGCGTGCGCGTTCGTGCCCGCGAGGCGCGTGATGGCCTAGTGGCGCTTGTACGGAAGGCATTTCCGGCAGGGGAAGTCTCGATCGAGCATGCAGACGCGGGCCTTTACTGTATCGTGGTTGCGGAGCGTAGAACGGGCGGAAGCACTTTTGCACGGGCCCTCACGCGCTCGAGTATCCCGTTTATCGATATCAGTGACTGTTATTGGTGTGCCGATGGCGCATCTGTCCCTGAAAACTCAAGTCAAATTCTTGTTCAGTATGATGATCTGAGTCCAAAAGTGCTTAATACCTTGGAATTGCAGCTAATGGGGGCGCTCTGCAATCTAAGTGAGTAGACTTTTAGCACTTTGGCGACCAGGCAGTTTTGTAACAAGCTATCTACCTGCGGTTTTGAAAAGCAGGATGACCGGCCTGCTCGGGATGTTCAAAAAAGTCTACTCACTTGCCGCGCAAAGCTTCTACATGAGAAAAAATGCGGTTTTCAACAGGGTTTCGTCCAGCTCTCGGCAAGCTTTTGGCCAGTTGGGGAGGGCTGTTGAAAACTTGGCAGTCCGTTCGGCGCCATTTTTGCTGCGTTCGCGCCAATGCGTGACTGATTGGGTTGAAATTCGTGTTTTCCTGTGCCTATGAAGGATCTACTTTGTGACATATCAGCTTTTAGGTACTGGCGTTTGCCTCCTCAAGTCCGCGCTTTGTGTCCGCCGCTTCCACGACCGGAAGAAGACCGGCAGCGATATGATCTCGCCCGCAACCCGACGGCTGCGGTCGCGCTCGGTTTTCCGTTGTATACATTGGTTCGGACGAGAAACAAACGGACTTGTCCTGCCAGCATTAGGCAGCGGCTGTTTCTTGGTGAGCTTCCCAGGGAATCCGTGCTGGAAACGGAGCATGGGTTTTTGGTTACGTCTCCTCTACTGACGACATTCATCATGTCGCGGCATCTGACGGATCTTCAGCTTCTTTTGGTATTGGCGGAGATGTGTGGCTTGTTTGCGGTGTGTGCCCTGCCGGCGGCACTTGAGGCGGAGCTTTCGCGTGCAATTGATTCGGGCGCGATTTCGACAACGGTCGGTTGGGTGCGCTGCCCGTCCGAGGACGGCACCGCCTCAAATTTATGGCGTCGAGACGCTTTGGTTTTGGGCGGAGACCTTGACCGTTTTTGTTCAGATGTTTGCGGGATGCGTTACGGCAATAGATTTATGGCGGTAT
>JAUMNV010000035.1 GCA_031295725.1 Collinsella sp. | reverse complement strand
CAGAATATCAATCAGCAAATCCATGACGGATGGAACCTTTCGTGTCTTTCGGCAGCATTGTAAAAGTCCTAGCGGTCAACTAGGGTATTGTAGTTGTCCTAGGCGCGATGCCAATAGTTGCCCATGGTAAACTATCATCTCGCCACATCTTAATGACACTGAGCCGCACGACGCGGCCCATCCAAGGAGCAGTTGTATGAACGTTTCACAAGCGCTCGAATACGAGCGCCAGCCGTTTATTCCCATGTTTATCTATGGCGATCACGGCGCCATGGAATCCGAGCGCCAGAAGGGCGAGGAGGCCCTTAAGGTGCTCGAAACCGAGTACTTTACCGCCGAGGGCGACCCCAGCTTCGACTTTGCCACCGTGCGCGACCTGGCTGACCGCAACCGCGACCTGTGCGACCAAATTGGCGAGGCACGCCTGCGCAACGTGACGCCCGCGACGCTTTCGCGCGGCCTGTCCGATGCCGACACCTGCGCCGCCATCGGCAAGATGCAAAAGCGTACCGCTGCGTCCGTCATGCGCGAAATCCGCGGCGACCGCGACGCGCTCGGCGTGGCGTACGCCCGCAAGCCTATCCAGGGCACGGTGCTCGGCATCGACATCGAGACCACCGGACGTGCGCCCGAGCGCGGCTACATTATCAACGTGGGCTGGGAGATCATGGAGCTCACCAGCGACGCCGTCCCGCACGACGCCGAGGCACACTACTGCGGCCTGCCCGATATCTACCGCGGCGAGGATGTGCCGTTGTCGAATATCCACCACATCACCTGGGACGACATCGACGGAAAGGAGCCGTTCCGCGAGAACAAGGAGCTGCAGAAGCAGCTGCTCAAGCTCATGAAGAAGTACCCGTACATGGCACACAACGCCGCGTTTGAGGACAGCTGGTTCAAGATTCACCTGGACGGTTACGCCGAGGCGCGTCGTGCCGGCAAGATTATCGTCATCGACTCGCGCCAGATCTGCCGCAGCCTGGATGCCGACGTCCGCTCGCTCCCCCGCGAATCCGCCCCCGCCGCGCTCGAGAACTGGGCGCGCCGCCGTGGAACCCTCGCCGCCGACGCCAACGAGCAGCATCTGGGCCTGGACGACACCGACCTCATGCTCCGCACCGTCCAAGCCGAGTTCAACCTCAAGAACCTATTCGCCAAGTAGAAACGCCTGCGACAAACCCCGGCGTAGATCACGAGCGGTCTCGCAGCGGGAAACCCCGCAGCGGGGCCGCCCTACGTTCCACAGATAGATTTGCCATCACAAATTCTGAACACTCATTGCGAACGATTTCGGCCAATTCCCGACACGTAATTCGTTGTCGGATGGTGATGCATCACTATCAAATGTGCGGCAGTTGAGTAGTTATATGCTATAGCTAAGCTGCGAAAACTTTTATTTAGGGCATACCAACTCATAATTGCGTCAAGCTTTTGGACAGCATTTGGTTAGACCTCTAAAACGGCTTTTCCACTCAGCGCCGTCAACACGGCATTAGCTGACACGATATATATCATGAGTATCGTATTGTCACATACCACTGCAAAAGCGGTCTACCAGGCCGCGCATTCGGTGTCTGCGAAAGGCATCGAGTCCTGTAACCCTGCCGCGATTTACGGATCATGTCCCACCGGAACGCTCCTTGACGCAGCCGCAGAATGGCTCACCAAACATGATGTTTCCCTCGACGCGAATGATTCCCTCGAGGTGATGGTGTTTGATCGCAGGAATGCGCGCCATGCAATGAACTGTCAATGCCACGTTTCTTCAAAACGATTCTCGAACTCACGCTTTATAGAGCTTGAAGATGGCATCTTCATTGTTGGCGTTGAGCTTTGCGCACTTCAGGCCGCCACCTATCTTCCTTTTCGCGAACTGGTGGAGTACTACTTTGAACTATGCGGCGCTTATTCCCTTGGAACCGACTCTCCCACCTCCTATACCGAGCGTTTCGCGCTCACCTCGACCGAGAGATTGAAACAGTTCTTTAATTCCATTACCAGATGCGACGGTCTGGCTCTTGCCCGAAAGGCGATCCAATGTGTGCGCGACGGATGCCGGTCTCCTATGGAAACAGCCTTTGTCATGATGCTAACGCTGCCCAAAAGCGAAGGAGGGCTTGGTATTAAGGGAATTGAGACCGATTACGAGGTACAGGTCACCGCTGCCGCAAAGAATCTCACGAGACGCAAAAAGTTCTTTATGGATGCGTATCTAAAGAAATCTCGCACAGACATTGAATACAACGGTTTTTATCATGACGCGGAAGAAGACCGCGCCATCGATGAGGAGCGCAAGAATGCACTTGCGTCCATGGGGTACGGAATCATCACCGTCAGTCGTTATTCCTTTATGCATGCCAGCTCTTTCGTTAGGGTCATGGAAGCAATCCAGCGGAAAGAGGGCGTACGCCCCTCGCGTCTGCCAAAAGACTTTCAAATCATGCAAGAGGACCTGAGACAGTTTGTGCTCAGAAGGTTTATAGAAGAGAAAAAGCGAATTCAGAAGCAGCTTCGCCAGGATTCCGAAGAGCG
>JAUMNV010000044.1 GCA_031295725.1 Collinsella sp. | reverse complement strand
CGCGACAACGCCGACGACCCCGAGATCCAGGTCGACGCCGAGAAGGCCAAGAAGGCCTTTGTGGGCCGCGAGCTCAAGGGCAAGCGCATCGGCGTCATCGGTCTGGGCAACGTAGGCTCCAAGGTCGCCAACGCCTGCGTCAATCTGGGCATGGACGTCTACGGCTACGATCCGTTCATTTCCGTTGAGCACGCGTGGGTGCTGAGCCGCGAGGTGCAGCGCGTGGGCACGCTCGAAGATCTCTGCCGCGGCTGTGATTACCTCACGGTGCACGTGCCCAGCAAGGCCGACACCATCGGCATGATCAGCACCGAGCAGATCAACCTGCTGGCCCCGGACGCCGTGCTCATCAACTACGCACGCGAGACCATCATTGACGAGGATGCCGTCGACGCCGCCCTGCGCGAGGGCAAGCTGAGCTGGTTTAGCTGCGATTTTGCCACGCCCAAGACCGTCAAGATGCCCAACACGTTTATCACCACGCACTCGGGCGCCGGCACCGGCGAGGCCGAGGCCAACTGCGCCGACATGGCCATCAGCGAGCTCAAGGATTACCTGGAGAACGGCAACATCGCGCACAGCGTCAACTACCCCGCCTGCAGCATGGGCAAGGCGCGCGCCGCAAGCCGCATCGCCTGCCTGCACGCCAACGTGCCCAACATGATCGGTCAGATCACGGCAATCCTGGCCAAGGACAATGCCAACGTGCAGCGTATGACCAACGAGTCTGCCGGCGAGAACGCCTACACCATGTTCGACACCGACGAGCACCTGGACAGCAGCACCATCGAGGCGCTCAAGCAGATTCCGTCGATGTATCGCGTGCGCGTGATCAAATAGCGCCGGCTGATCTGACGGGCAGTTCCCCATGTGGCCTGCCCGTCACTGACATTGAATGCCCGCGGGGGCGCCTTTCGCACGAGAGGCGCCCCCGTTTTTGTGAGCGCTCCATTAAATGCACCAAGCCGCTTCTTGACATACAATTTGTATGTTGACCTAACTATCTGTGAGGTGCCTATGGTTGATACAGATTTTGCTTGGCGGCTTACGCAAGGGCTCGTGCGGATCGACAGTTCCGACCCAGGTGCGTATGAGGGCGAGATTGAACGCTATATCAAAGTGTTGGTTGAGGCTCAATTGGAGCGGTTGAGTCATCCGGTGCTCCATGCCGTGCAGGTTGAGGAACTCGAGGTGCTGACCGGACGCCGCAATCTCATGGTCACCGTGCCCGGTTTGAGCGACGAGCCACGGCTCGTCTACATCTGCCACATGGATACCGTTACGCTGGGCGACGGCTGGGACGCGGACATTACGCCGCTCGGGGCGGTCGTGCGCGACGGCAAGCTCTACGGCCGCGGCGCCTGCGATATGAAGGGTGGCCTGGCCTGCGCCATTGCCGCACTGGTCCATACGCTCGAGCGCGTGGCGGCGGATGGCGCGCTGCCCCGCCGCGGCTTTTCGCTCATCTGCTCGGTCGACGAGGAAGACTTTATGCGAGGCTCCGAGGCAGCCATCGATGCCGGCTGGGTCGGTTCGCGCGAATGGGTACTGGACACCGAGCCCACCGACGGACAGATCCAGGTGGCGCACAAGGGGCGTACGTGGTTCGAGATTGAAATGGATGGCGTGACGGCGCATGCAAGCCGGCCCTGGAAGGGCGCGGATGCCGTCGCCGCCATGGCCGAGGTCGTGTGTTCGCTCCGTCGCGCGTTTGTGGCGCTGCCCGCGCACGATGAGCTGGGGCCTTCGACCATCACGTTCGGCCAAATCGAGGGCGGATATCGCCCCTACGTCGTACCCGACCGCGCCAAAGTCTGGGTCGACATGCGCCTGACCCCGCCGACCGATACGGCCGCCGTAACGCGCATGGTAGAGCAGGCCATCGCCGTCGCCGAAGCCGCGGTTCCCGGTTGCCACGGCAGCTACGTCGTGACGGGCGACCGCCCCGCCATCGAGCGCGACCCAAACTCTCCCCTTCTAGCAGCGCTCAAGCGTGCCGCCGATGACGTGACGGACGCGGACACGACCGTTGGCTTCTTTACCGGCTACACCGACACCGCCGTCATTGCCGGCAAGACAGGTAACCGCAATTGCATGAGCTACGGTCCCGGGTCGCTCGCGCTCGCGCACAAGCCCAACGAATATGTGCCCCACGCCGATATCGTTCGTTGTCAGCAGGTGCTAATCGCGCTCGCCGATAACGTGCTCTGGGACGCGAGCGGCCAAGTTGGGGCATAATAAGCCGCGAACAAACCGACTCGCGCGTTAGGACCGCCCATGAAAGCACTTCCGTTTCCCTGCATCCGCCCGGCTCAGGACCGCGTGCTCGAGGCGCTGCCTGCAATGGGCAGCATCCTAAGCGGCAACGATGCCCTGCGCGGAGCCATTGCCGATGGTCTGATGCTCAAGGACCCGGGTGCGGCGTATTACGTGTACGAATGCTCGGGCGAGCCGGGACGTGTGACGGGTGTCGTGGCGATCTGCCCGACGAGTGTACTTGCGGGCGGCAAGGGCGATGCCAGCGCCGACGTGGCCGCCGCCGCGCGCGCGATCGCCGAACTCAAAGTTCAGCCGCGCCCCGTGTCGCTCGCCTACGAGGCGTCGCCCGTCATGGACATCATCCTGGGCGCTGCCAAAGAGGGCGCCTCGCTCTACGCCGTCACCGACCCCGCGGGCATTACGCACCGCGTGTGGGAGGTCAAGCGCGAGGACGCTGTTGCCGCCATCCGTGCCATGCTCGACCAAGTACCAGAGCTGGCACTGGCCGACGACCCCGCCTACGCTGCCGCGCTGGCCGGGGCGTCGCAGCTGCTGGCCGATGAGGCCCGTGCCGCCGGAACGTACACCGGCAAGGAGCCGTTCAACTTTGCCGTAGCTGCGCTCTTCCCCGCCGCGCAGGTCAGCGGCGGCGCGCCGCAGGTTCCGACGGGTCTGCTCACGCACCAAGTCGCGCGGTTCTAGCAAGACCAGACCGTCCAGCACAAAAATCGGCAGCTCAACAAACAGGGGGCGGAGATGCAGCAGGTACATGCATCTCCGCCCCTTTTGCGTCGAGAAGTTATGCCGGCGACCCGTGCCGCCACGCTCACGTTATCCCCGCTGCGGGCCTGCTGCCGCCACGAGCGGTTCAAGCCCCAGCTCGCGTGCGTAATCCTCCTGCGTAAAAATCTCAATCAGCTCAAACGTGTCGGATTCGTCGTCAAACGCAAAGTGCAGCACCGCGCAGTTGCCCGGCACGCGATCGCGCTCGTCGGCCGCCGCACCCTTCACGTGATCCATAAACTCCTTGATGGCCGAGCCATGGCTTACCGCGAGCACGCACGTATGGTCCGGACGCTGCATAAGCTCGATCAGCGTCGCCACCATGCGCTCGCGCACTTGCATCTGGCCCTCGCCGCCAAACTGGCAATAGAAGTCGCGCCACGGGCGCTCGGGCATAAGCATCACGCGCTCGGCCTCAAAGTCGCCAAAGAACCACTCGCGCAGACCGTCCAGGCGCTCGTACGCCAAGCCCGGCCACAAGTTGGCGATAGTCTGCTCGGTGCGATGAAGCGTGGAGGTGTAGGCATGATCGGGCTCAATGCCACGCGCACGTAAAAACATGCCGGCGCGCGCCGCCTGGTCGCAACCCAACTGCGTAAGCGGCGAGTCACTCCAACCCTGAATAATGCGCTTAAGGTTGAATATCGTCTGTCCATGACGGACCAGATACAGATCTTTATTCATAGGGGTCCTTTCGTTCGTTACCAACCCAAGAGCGAAAACGCCCCGTCGCAATAGCCAAAATGAAGCACGGCACCGTTGTCGGGTAGCTCCCCCTCGCCAGTCACATACTCAAGAAACTCCTGGCAGGCTGAGCCATGGGAAACCGCCAGCACGCAGTCGTGCTGCGGCCTGGCCATGATGCGGGACAGCGCCGCGACCATGCGCGACTGAAGCTGCACTTCCGACTCGCCGCCAAAGGCCACCGGATAATCGCCCCAGGGCTGCGGCGGCATCTCGCGATTTGATGTGCCCTCCAGCGAGCCAAAATGCCACTCACGCAGGTCATCGACCAGCTCAATGGAACGTCCCTCGCCAACGATAAGCTCGGCCGTATGCCGCGCCCGGCCCAACGGCGAGGAATACACATGGTCAAAGGCCACGCCGCGCGCCTCAAACGCCGCGCGCGTCGCCAGCGCCTGCTCGCGCCCGCGCGCCGTAAGCGGCGAATCGTGCCAGCCCTGCAAAATGCTCTGCACATTGAGCTCAGTCTGCCCATGCCGCACCAAATACAGATCTGCCACACACCCTCCCCTCGTACCACCACAAAGGGGACAGGAGCCTTTGTGGTGATTTTGCCGCCGGATTGCACCGCAACGACGCACAACTACAGCAGCACGTCGGCAAGCGGACGCTTGGGTACGTGGTGCACCCGCGCCTCGTCGCGCCAATAATTGATGGAGCCGTCGGGGTTGGAATCGATCGCATCGATCACCTGTGTCTCGGCCGGAACGCCAAACGCCATGATCAGCTTGAGCTCATACTTGTCGTTATCGAGCCCCATGGCATCGATCGCGTGGGGCGTAAAGGCCTTGAACATGCAGGCTGCCACCTCGGGCGTGGCGCTGCGGGCGGCGAGCATCATCGTCTGCGCGGCAATGCCCGTGTCGACCTCGGTAATGGGAGCGGCGGGCTTGCCCGGAACGGCGCGCTCGGCCAAAATCGCGATGTAGCCGGTCGGGCGCTCACCCTCGGCAGGACCCGGCCAATCCTTAAGCGCACCGGCCCACGCGAGCTCATCAAATACGCGCGCGCAATCCTCGGCATCGCTCACCACATGAAAACGAAGACGCTGAGCATTGGCACCACAGGGAGTCAGGTGAGCCAGCTCTGCCAGCTCGAGCAAAAACTCACGCGGCACGCGCATGGACTCGTCAAAACGGCGGCACGTACGGGCACGACGGACCAGCGCATCAAACGCTTCCAAGCCGAGCTTTTCGCAACCCTGCTCTGCCATCGATTCGACACTCGACGGCGCCTCGGGAACTGCTTCGTTCATAGGGACCCCCAATACAAGCCAATTGTCCTTAGGAAAATCTAACCTAAAACGTAGGCAATAACGAACAGGGCTGCAATGTTCTACACCTGTTGAATAGAAAATCGCAACGTGGGGAACAACGGAAACAATTCGGGGCCTTTGGGTTACGTTTCGCCCTCTCCGACCCATACGCCAGCGCCTTTAGGCGATACTGGTTGTAACGATCAAGGCTTACGCCGCACGGAAAGGAGACATTATGGGCATCTTTAAGAACGATGACCAAAAATCGAGCCAGTTTGGATTTGACGAGAAAAGCATGGCGGGCAAAGCCGTCAAGGCCGTGCGCTGGATTTACGCCATCACGGGCGTCTTAGCGCTCATTGCTGGTATCGCGCTGCTTTTTGCACCCGCCAAGTCCCTCGTCTTTTTGACGACTGTCCTGGGTTTTTACTTTGTAATCACTGCTGCCATCAGGCTGTTCACTACCATTTTTGAGCCGCTGCTGCCCACCGGCTGGCGCGTGACGAGCATCATCTCCAACCTACTCATTATCTTGGGCGGCGCCATAATCCTGCGCAACCAGGCCTTCTCGACCGCGACGCTCACCACGATGGTGGTTATCGTGGCCGGCTTTGGCTGGATTGTCGAAGGTGTCATGTCCATTCTGGAGTCCGAGCTTTCGTCCAACCGCGCCCTCGCCATCCTGAGCGGCGCACTCTCCATCATCGCCGGCATGTTCGTGTTTATCTATCCGCTGTGGTCGGCCAAGATGCTCGTCATCTTTAGCGGCGCCGCACTGCTGGTGTTTGGCGTAACGCTGATTGTTCGTGCTACTCAATTTGGCAAACTGGTGCACTAGATGCCACGAACGCTCTTTATTGATGCAGACGCCTGCCCGGTCACGCGCGAGTCGATTGACTGCGCGCGGCGGGCGGGCGTCGCCGTTGTTATCGCCGGCAACAGCACGCAAAACCTAGAACGGCACATTCGCCGCGACGACCCGCGCGATGCTGAGCACGCGCGACGCGGATTTTGGGTCACGACGCTCGATGTGAGCGTTGGCGCCGACAGCGCCGACTTTGCCATTGTCGAACGCCTGCAGGCGGGCGACGTAGTCGTGACGCAGGACATTGGCTTGGCGAGCATGGTGCTCGGGCGCGATGCCGCCGCCATCGGCGTGCGCGGGCGCGTCTACGATAAGGCGACCATCGACATGCAACTGTTTATTCGCCACGAGGAAAAGAAGGTGCGCCGCGCCGGCGGTCGCACTCGCGGTCCGGCGGCATTTACCAGCGAAGACCGGGCCCGCTTTAAGCGCAACCTCACCGAGCTGCTGCGCTAACCAAGGTAGATTTT
>JAUMNV010000193.1 GCA_031295725.1 Collinsella sp. | reverse complement strand
TACGCGTCCGGTCTCCATGGCCGACGTCGCCCGCGCTGCCGGCGTTTCGCAGCAGACGGTTTCGCGCGTCGCCAACGGCTTGCCCAACGTTAACGAGCAGACGCGCCAGCGCGTGCAGGCCGCTATGCAAGAGCTCGGCTTTCGTCCGAGTTATGCCGGTCGCTCGCTGCGCGACGGTCGCTACCATTCGGTCGGCCTGTGCGTCAACGATGTCACCAAGTTTGGCAACCTCTCAATGATCGACGGCATCGCCAGCGCTGCTCGCGAGCATAATTGCGCCATCACGTTGGTCGAGATGTCCAAGACCGAGGAGTTTTCGCTTGCCGAGGCCACGCGTCGTATGGCCGCATTGCCGGTGGACGGCATCATCATCGGCATGAGCCGCATGGCGCCCGATTTTGAGACGTTTGATCCACTGCCGGGCATTGGCACGGTCATCGTTACCATGTACGCGCACCCGCGGGTGACCACGGTCGATTCCGACCATTACGGCTGCTCGCTCTTGCTTATGGATCACCTGTTTGAGCTGGGGCACGAGCAGATTCGCTATATCGGCGGCCCGTCGTTCTCGGTCGACGAGCAATTTCGTCGCGCCGGTTGGCAGGATGCGCTCGAGCGTAAACACATCGAGCCGGCAGAGCCGCTCGAGGGCGACTGGTCTGCCAACAGCGGCTACGAGGCCGGCAGGTACCTGGCCGAGCACGATCACACCATGACGGCGATCTATGCGGCAAACGATCAGATGGCAAATGGCGCGATTGCCGCGCTGCGTGATAGCGGCCTGCGCGTGCCCGAGGACGTGAGCGTGGTGGGCGTCGACGATTCGCTCGATGATTTTGTGGCACACAACGAGCTCACGACCGTGCGATTCGATCTACATCAGCGCGGACGCGAGGTGTTTGAGCATGCGGTTCCCGAGGCGGGTACGGCGGGCAAAACCGTTGCCATCCGTATTCCCGGCCAGCTCATTATTCGACATAGCACGGCGATACTGCGCGCATAGTTTGTGCAGGTCAACGGCAGTATATTCCACCTCAATTACAATCGGTAAGGATGCTGACGGATAGCCGTGGCTATGAAGGCGAGTGCTATGATAGACGGGTTATTTTGTCTATCTAGGAGGCTTTGCCTGATGGAGATCACCAAGGATATCCGCTACGTTGGCGTCGACGATCACGACATTGACCTGTTCGAGGGCCAGTACGATGTGTCCGAGAACGGTATGGCATACAACAGCTACGTTATCTTGGGCGAAAAGATCGCTGTCGCCGATTCGGTCGATGGTGGTTTTGTTGACGAGTGGCTCGGCAACCTCGAGGCCGTGCTCGATGGACGTACGCCCGACTACCTGGTCGTCCATCACATGGAGCCCGATCACTCCGCCGGTATCGCTGCCTTTATGGAGCGCTATCCCCAGGCGCAGATCGTGGCCAGCATGGGTGCTTTCCGCATGATGGTCAACTACTTTGGCACCGACTTCCCCGAGCGCAAAATGGTCGTCAAAGAGGGCGATGTGCTCGATCTGGGCGGCCACAGCCTAACGTTTATCGGCGCTCCCAACGTTCACTGGCCCGAGGTGATTTTCTCCTACGAGTCCACCGACAAGGTGCTCTTTAGTGCCGACGGCTTTGGCAAGTTTGGCGCCAACGACATCGAGGATCCCGAGGGCTGGGCTTGCGAGGCTCGCCGCTACTACTTTGGCATCGTCGGTAAGTTCGGCAAGTTCGTGCAGGCCGTCCTCAAGAAGGCCGCCGACCTGGACATCCAGATCATCTGCCCGCTCCACGGCCCCGTGCTGACCGAGAACCTGGGCTACTACCTCGACACCTATAACACCTGGTCGAGCTATCAGCCCGAGGACGAGGGCATCACGATTGCCTATGCGAGCGTGTATGGCCATCTGAAAGCTGCCGTTGAGGAGCTCGCATCTGCGCTCGAGGCCCGCGGCCAGAAGGTCTCCGTCTTTGACTTGGCTCGCGATGATATGGCCGAGGCCGTTGAGGACGCGTTCCGCTACGACCGCCTGGTGCTCGCCTCCATCACCTATCAGGGCGAGATCTTCCCGTTCATGAGCACCTTTATCCACACACTTGCCGAGCATGCCTACCAGAACCGTACCGTGGCGCTTGTCGAGTCCGGTTCCTGGGCGCCTGCAGCGGCCAAGATTATGACCAAGGAGCTCGAGGGCATGAAGGACATCACCCTGACGAAGAACAAAGTGACCGTCCTGGGTTCGCTCAACGACGCCTCGCGCGCTCAGATCGAGGCCCTCGCCGACGAGCTGTCCAAGTAGCGACACATTCACTTCTGATGCTCAACCACCACAAAGGAGGCCTTTGTGGTGGTTTTTGTTTTCAAGACTTTAGTCCGCTGGCCGCGCAGCGGCCAGCTTTAAACCACCCGCTACGCGGGTGGAGACAAACGGCTTTACAAAGCCACCCCTCCGACCGATATTGACGATTGTTCAGGCCGTCAAGAATTCGAGTCGAAGGGGTGGTCGCCATGGCCC
>JAUMNV010000200.1 GCA_031295725.1 Collinsella sp. | reverse complement strand
GCTTTTGGCGTTGCGATGCCGGAGGAACAGCATGCTCATTCACCGTATAGCCGCGCAGCTCTACACTGCCGAGGCGCTGCAGACCGTCGAGGCCGGACTCGATGCCGGCGAGGACGTGACGCTGGCCGTGTCGCAGTCGGGCCGCACGCTTATGGCGGCCGCCCAGTTTGCGCGCCGTCCGCGCCCGACGGTCTACATTGTGAGTGGCGAGGATGCGGCCGATCGCGCCGCGCGCAGCCTTGCCGCCTACGTGGGCCTGGCGCGCGTGTGCCGCTTTCCCGAGCGCAAGGACTATCCGTGGCGCGAGCAGGCGCCCGACGATGCCGTGGTGGCGCAGCGCTGCGAGGCTCTGGGGCGCATCGTGCGCGGGGACAACTGCATCATGGTTGCCTCGGCCCGCGCGCTGTTGCGCTGCGTGCCGCCGGTCGAGAGCCGCTATTGGGAGTCCACGACCTTTGCGGTGGGCGAGGAGATTCCTTTTGATGAGGTGCCGCAGCGCCTAGTGGGCATGGGCTACACCAATGCCGGCGCCGCCGACGCGCCCGGCCTGTTCCGCGTGCACGGCGACACCGTCGAGGTATTCCCCGCGCAGGAGAAGGCGCCCGTACGCATTGAGTTCTTCGGCGACGAGATCGATCGCATTCGCCGCATGGTGAGCTCCACGGGCCAGACCATCGGCAATGAGGACAGCATCGAGATCTTTCCCTGCCGTGAGCTGGCGCTTACCGACGAGGCCGTCCACAACATGCATGTGGCGCTCTATCGCGCCAGCCAGGACGACAGCAAACTGGCGGCGCTGCTCGAGATGGTGGATGCGCGTATCGTCACGCCCGAGCTCGACCGCTTTTTGCCGGTGATGTACGGCCAGACCGTAAGCCCGTTGGCGCACGTGAGCGGCAAGGCACTCGTGGTTCTGTCCGAGCCGCGCTCGCTGTTCGACGACTGCCTGCGCGCCTACGAGGATATCGAGGCCCGTGCCGGCGAGGCGGGGATTGACCGCCTGGACGGTCTGTACGTGCGCGCTCAACAGCTCGATTTTGGTGCCCAGCAGCGCCTGAACTACGTGAGCCTCATTCGTGCCGGCGGTGCGGTGACGGCCGAGCTCAAGATTGAGCAGCCGGCCATTGCGGGCTCGGACAATCGCTTTATGACGCGCATTCAGGAGGTCGTGGGCAAGCGCTATGCCTGCGTGTTTGCCATCCCCGACCGCGGTGCGCGCGAGTCGATGGAGCTCACCTTTGGCGATGAGGGCATTACCTTTGAGGAATCGCTGACCGCGGCGCCCGAAAATGCAGGCGTCATTGGCGAGCACGTACGCGTGGCAGCGGCAGATTCTGCCGACCGTGCCGCACGCCAGGAGGCCCACGCTTCCATTCGCGAGCGTAAGGTCGACGCGCTCAACGCCCGCTCGCTCGAGGCGGGCGCGGCCCAGGCTGCCGCCGGTGCCGCCGTGCCCACCATCTCGCGCGGACGCGTGACCTTTGTCGATGCCGCCCTGCCGCAGGGCGTGGTGGTGCCCGATGCCAACCTGGCCGTGTTCTCGATCGCCGACCTCAACGCCCGCATGGACGCCAACCGCGCGCGCAGCCGCCGCAAGGTTGACATTACGCAGATCACGTTTCCGTTTAAGCCGGGCGACTACGTGGTGCATGCCACTCACGGCATCGCGCTCTTTAGCGAGATCGCGCGCCAGGAAGTGGGCGGCAAGGAGCGCGACTACTTTTTGCTGGAATATGCCGACGGCGACAAGCTCTACGTGCCGCTCGAGCAGGTCGACCGTATCACGCGATACGTCGGTCCCGACGGTGACAAGCCGCGCCTGACCAGGCTCAACACAGCCGACTGGACGCGCGCCACCAACAAGGCGCGCAAGAACGCCAAAAAGCTGGCGTTCGACCTGGTCGATCTGTATACGCGCCGCTCATCGATTACCGGTATCGCCTGTCCGCCCGATACGCCCGAGCAGATCGAGATGGAGGAGAGCTTTCCCTACGACGAGACGCGCGACCAGCTGGAGGCCATCGCCGACATTAAGGCCGACATGGAGGCGTCCAAGCCCATGGATCGCCTGCTGTGCGGCGACGTGGGCTTTGGCAAGACCGAAGTCGCCCTGCGCGCGGCGTTTAAGTGCGTTGACTCCGGCCGCCAGGTCATGGTGCTTTGCCCCACGACTATTCTTGCCCAGCAGCACTACGAGACCTTCTTTGAGCGCTTTGCCCCGTTTGGCCTGGAGGTCGAGGTGCTCAGCCGCTTCCGCACGCCGGCGCAGCAAAAGCGCGCGCTCAAGGCGTTTGCCGAGGGCACGATTGATGTGCTCATCGGCACGCACCGTCTGCTTTCTGCCGATGTAAACCCCAAGAACCTGGGCATGGTGATCATCGACGAAGAGCAGCGCTTTGGTGTGCAGCACAAGGAGCAGCTCAAGAATCTGCGCGAGCAGATCGACGTGCTCACGCTCTCGGCAACGCCTATTCCGCGAACCATGCAGATGGCCACGAGCGGCGTGCGCGACATGAGTCTGATCACCACGCCTCCGACCGGGCGTCGCCCCGTGATCGTGCACGTGGGGGAGTACGACCCCGATGTGGTGAGCGCGGCGATTCGCCTGGAGGTGGGTCGCGGCGGCCAGGTGTACTACGTGTCCAACCGCGTCAAGACCATCGACGACGCCGTGGCGCGCGTGCACGAGGCCGCGCCCGAGGCGCGCGTGGGCGTGGCGCACGGCAAGATGAGCCCGCGCGAGGTCGAGGACGTGATGATTGAGTTCGCGACCAAAAAGATCGACGTGCTCATCGCCACGACCATCGTGGAGAGCGGCATCGACAACGCGACCGCCAACACGCTGATCATCGAGGATTCGCAGCGCCTTGGCCTGGCGCAGCTCTACCAGCTCAAGGGCCGTGTGGGCCGCTCTGCCACGCAGGCCTATGCGTACTTTATGTTCCCGGGCGAGCTGCCGCTCACCGAGGAGGCGACGGCGCGTCTGACCGCACTTTCCGAGTTCCAGGACCTGGGCAGCGGCATGCGCATCGCCATGCGCGACCTAGAGATCCGCGGCGCCGGCTCGCTTATGGGAGCCGAGCAGCACGGCAACCTGTCGAGTGTGGGCTTTGACCTGTTTACGCAGATGCTGGGCCAGGCCGTGGCCGAGGCGCGCGGCGATGACGACGCCGGCGTGGAGGCGGCGAGCGTGGGCATTAACCTGCCGGCCGACTACTTCCTGCCCGAGGAGTACCTGCCGGCGGTGGATCAGCGCGTGCTCGTGTACCGTAAGCTCGCAGCGGCCCAGGACCTGGAGAGCATCGATGAGGTGCAAGAAGAGACCGAGGCCGCGCATGGCGAGCTGCCGTTGGCGGGGCTCAACCTGTTCAATCGCGCACGAATCCGCATTCGCGGCGAGCGCCTGGGGCTCGAGAGCGTCACGCTCAGTGGCGGCCGCATCACGTTTTTGGGCGTCGACGTGCCCAAGAAGGTGGCCTTTGAGCTTAAGACCCGCTATGGCGCGGTGAACTTCCCCAAGAGCCGCAAGCTGTCGGTGCCCTACAAGGCGGGCGCCGGTGCGGGCAGCGGCCTGGGTCGCGGCCTCGACGCCAACGACGGCACCGGCCCGGTGGCCGCGGCGCTCATGCTGCTGCAGCAGTTGGGTGCTAGTGATGATGACTAACGGGTCGACGCTGCAAACGCCCCATTTGGGCACTCTGGTTCCATCGAAAGGAAAGCATGTTCGGATACATCTATAAGAAAGATGTCGCCATGATCGCGGTTGTCCTGTGCCTTTGTCTGGGCGTAGGCAGTTTCTTCGATTATCAGATCTCGAGCGCGCTGTTCAACATCGGCAGCATGTACGGTCGCTTTATCGAGGCCGCCGGCGAGCTGCCGTTCGAGCTGACGGCAAGCGTCGCAGGCGTCATGCTCGTGCGCGCGGTGCGTCCCGATTCCAGAGGGAGCAAATGGCTCGCCGTGCTCGGCATCCTCGTCAACGTTGGCCTGACCGGCTACGAGATCGTTTCGTCTCTGAGGGTTGGCGGCAAACTCATCGCGGCTCAGTTGGTGCTGACGTTTGTGCTGGTCATCGTCGCCAACCTTATCGTCTATCGCCTCACGCGCACGACCAAGCCCGACGAGCTCACGCGCTGGGCGTTGATGGTGCTTGTCGTGTGGGTCGCTCAGGCCATCATCCTCAACGTGATTGTCAAGCCGCTGTGGTCGCGCCCGCGCATGCGCGTGATCGAGGTGACGCAGGGACTCGAGTTTCAGCCGTGGTGGGTGATCGGCAACCCCGACAAGTGGGCCTATATTGCCGCCGGTGTAGCCAAGGACGGCTTCAAGTCGTTTGCGAGCGGACACACGGCGCACGCGGCGATCGGCCTCATGCTCGCCGGGCTTCCCGCGACGGCCTTTAAGGAAAAGCCGTCGTGCCGTCGTGTGGTCTTTTGGACGGCGGCTGTGGTCGCGGCGCTCGTCGCGTTTGGCCGCATCGTGATCGGAGCGCACTTTTTGAGTGACGTGAGCTGCGGTTTTGCCCTGGTACTGGCACTTGAGTGCCTTGCCGCGCGCATTGCCTATCCCAGCGGCGTACAATAGCTCCGTTTGAATCATCTGGCCGATACCCGGTAAGAGAGGATTGCCATGCTCGCGTTCAACAACGATTATTCCCACGGCGCACACCCGGCGGTGCTGCAGGCGCTCGTCGATACCAACATGGAGCCGCAGCCCGGCTACGGTACCGATGCGCATACCGAGCGCGCCAAGCAACTTATTCGCGAGGCCTGCCAGGCCCCCGATGCCGACGTGTTTTTTCTGGTGGGCGGCACGCAGGCCAACGCGACGGTGATTGATATGCTGCTTGCGCCCTACGAGGGCGTCGTTGCTGCCGAGACTGGCCACGTCGCCTGCCACGAGGCGGGTGCCATCGAGTTTGGCGGCCACAAGGTGCTCACCATCCCCGGCTACGAGGGCAAGATGCACGCCGAGGACCTTGAGAACTATATCCAGGTGTTCTACGAAAACGAGAGCTACGAGCACACGGTGTTCCCGGGCGCCGTGTACGTGAGCCTATCGACTGAGTACGGCACGCTGTATTCCAAGGCCGAGCTCGCGGCGATTCATGCGGTGTGCCAGAAGCGCGAGATTCCGCTGTTTGTGGACGGTGCTCGCCTGGCCTATGCGCTGGCGGCCGATGAGTGCGACATTACCCTGCCCGAGCTGGCGCAGCTGTGCGACGTGTTCTACATCGGCGGCACCAAGTGCGGCGCTCTGTGCGGCGAGGCCGTGGTGTTTTGCGGCATGCATGCTCCGGCGCATCCTATTCCGCGCATTAAGCAGCACGGCGCGCTGTTGGCCAAGGGCCGCCTGACGGGTGTCCAGTTTGAGGCGCTCTTTACCGATGGCCTGTATTTTGAGATTAGTCGCCAGGCGATTGAGACCGCTCAGGCGCTGCGTCGTGTGCTGCACGAGCGCGGTTACCAGTTCTTCTTGGAGACGCCGACCAACCAACAGTTCGTGATTCTGCCCAACGAGGACATGGCCCGCATTCGCGAGCATGCCTCGATCGAGTACTGGGAAAAGTACGATGAGACCCACACGGTGGTGCGCTTTTGCACCAGCTGGGCCACGACGCAGGAGGACATCGACGCGCTGGCGGCTGTCCTGTAGCCTGATGTAATGACGAGGGGCCGCCCTGCGCTGGGTTTGGCGCAGGGCGGTCTTTGCTTTTGGGGGAGAAGGGTTGTATGACCGAGATGTCCGAGCCGACGATTCGCCTGGCGACGCCCGATGATGCGCCGGCGTTGCTTGCCATCTATGAGCCGTATGTGCGCCAGACGGCGATTACCTGCGAATACGAGGTGCCGAGCGTTGAGGAGTTCGCCGGGCGCATCGAGCGTACGCTCAAGCGCTATCCGTATCTGGTGATGGAGTTGGACGGGCGTCCGGTAGGCTATGCCTATGTGAGTCCGCTCAACAGCCGCGAGGCCTACGACTGGTCGGTCGAGACGTCGATCTACCTGGCGCGCGACGTGCGCCACGGCGGGCTGGGCCGCAAGCTGCACGATGCGCTCAAGCAATGTCTGATTGCGATGGGCATCACCAACATGTGCGCCCTCATCGCCGTGCCGCACGACAAGGACGACGAGTATCTGACGCACAACAGTCAGGACTTCCATGCCCATATGGGATATCGCCTGGTGGGCGCCTTTGACCGCTGCGCCCAAAAGTTCGGCCGCTGGTACGACATGTGTTGGATGGAGTTGGTCCTAGCCGAGCGCCCGCCCAACCAACCCAAGCCAACCTGGTTCCCCGACCTCCCCAAACCTACCATTTAGGGACAGGCTTATTTTGGCAGGTTAGCCGATGGGCTCGGTGTATTTGGCGCGGTCGGTGCGTTGGATGCGCTTGGAGACATGGAGCGGGCGGCCGTCGGTGTCGTAGACGTAGTCGGTGATTAGGATCAGCGCCTGCCCGCGCTCAACGTTGAGCAAAAACGCCTCGTTTTGCGAGGCGTAGCACACCTCAAAGGTCTTGTGCCCCTGTGCCGGCGCGCGATGGAATTCTTGACGCAGCGTGGCGTAGAGCGAACCGTTGATATCGCGATCGATGAGTGCCTCGAAGCTCGGTGGTAGATAGGTGGTCTCCAGGCACAGTGGCGCATCGTCCAGATAACGCAGACGGACAAGTTTGACGAGCTTGCTGCCCACGGCGGCATCAAAGAACTTAGCTATGCTGCCGCCCGCCTTGGTAAAGCCCGAGTCCACCGTGCGCGTGGTGGGCTTCATACCCCGACCCTGTACCTGCGCCGTATAGCTCGAAAATACCAGGTTGTTCTCGTGGAGTGCCGGCGTGTCGGCCACAAAGGCACCACGCCCGCGCTCGGTGCGAACCAGACCCTCATCAACGAGCACCTTAAGGGCATGGCGCACGGTGCTGCGCGACAGCCCCGATTCGTCCATGAGTTCCATCTCGGACGGCAGCTTGTCTCCGCGTGCGTAGGTGCCGGCAGCTATGCGGTCACGCAGCATGCCCGCCAAGCGCTCGTATTGGGCCAGTTTCTTTTTAGACGAAGCATTCATGCGATCAACCTGTATCTAACCTGTATGCGAATCTAATTAAGCATGTATCCAATACAACAACAAAACTGCTGGTAGCTAGTTATCGAAAACCGCATCAGCAAAATTTCTAAGACAAATATAGCATACAACTAGTCGACATAGCCAAAACATGTATGTAACTTGTATGCCTGTGATGAGCATCAAACGAGAAGAAAGGCTGATGCACGATGACTACTCAGGAACAGGTTAAGGATGTCGTCTCCCAGGTTTTGGCTGACAAGGCAGACAAGGGCGGCATCAAGCGCGTCGTGTGGATTGGCGCCGGCGGATCCAACGGCGGCAACTATCCTGCCCAGTACTTTATGGAGCACGAGGCCACGCAGGTCGTGAGCTCCAGCTACACCAGCAATGAGTTCGTGCACGCCACGCCCGCCTATGTCAACGAGAACACCCTGGCCGTCGTCGTGTCCATGCGCGGCACCAAGGAGACCATCGTCGCCGCCCAGGTCGCCAAGGACCACGGCGCCAGCACCATCGCCATCTATGTTGACGAGTCCGGCCTCACCGAGGTCTGCGACTACAAGATCCAGTATGACAGCCTGGCCGTCGACGAGTCCTGCATGGGCCGTACCAACTCCGCCGTCGTGACCATGATCGCCATGGAGCTCACGCAGCAGACCGAGGGCTATGCCGAGTACGAGACCGCTATGGCCGCTTTCGACTTGGTCGACCCCATCTATCGCAAGGCCGTCGAGTACACCCGTCCGCTTGCTGCCAAGTGGGCCGAGCAGAACGCCGACAAGCCCTGCATCAACGTCATGGCTCAGGGTCCGCTCTTTGGTGCCGCCTACGTCTTTAGCATCTGCAACGTGCAGGAGATGCTGCAGATCGACTCCTGCACCATCAACACCTGCGACTTCTTCCACGGCCCCTTCGAGATTCTGGACAAGCGCACTTCGCTGTTCCAGCTCATCAGCGTCGGCCGCAGCCGCTGCAACGACGAGCGCGGCATCCGCTTTGTCAACCAGTACGGTGGCGAGCGCGTCTATCAGCTCGACGCCAAGGAGCTCGGCCTCAACGACATCAAGGACAGCGTGAGCGAGTACTTCAACCACCTGATCTTTGCCCCGATCCTCAACAACGTCTATATGCGCGCGCTCTCTGCCGTCACCCACAAGGACTACATGACGCGCCGCTACATGTGGAAGCTGGACTACTAGGGGATATTGGTTCCGCCGTTCTACCGAACGGCGGACCGGCCGACGCTGCGCACCCGGCATTTGGCCAATCTGCCGTTCAATTTCAAAGGCGCGACCAGAAGGTCAGCGCCTTTTCATTTCACGGCGCCTTGGCTCAAATGACGGGCGCTCGCTGACATTGCCAAAACGTCGGCGTTGCCGTGGTTGGCACTTGGGGACGTTCCTTTTGTGCCGGCACTTGGGGACACTCCTGGGAATCATTTCCTCGTTCGCCGATTTGTGTCTTGAAAAATGTATATAACGACTATAACGTAGTGTGAAACATATTGGAAACAATATCGAGGAGGCTGCGTTGAAGAAAAGCAATTTGGGCTATGTGCTGGTACTGATCGCCGCGCTTATGTGGGGCAGCATCGGAATCTTTGTAAACGGCATCTCGGCCATGGGCGTTTCGTCCCAGAGCATGGCTGCCTTTCGCTTGTTGGTCGGAGCGCTTATCTTGGCGCCGGTCCTGATGTTTATGGGCTGCCGTCCGGGTGAGGGGTCTACCGTGGCTCAGGGCCCGCTGGCCCTGTTCAAGGCAAGCCCTAAAGAGCTTGTTCCCTGCGCGCTTGTCGGTATCGTCGGTCTGGCCGCCGCCAACACCTGCTATTACGAGTGCATGGGCGAGGTGGGCATGTCCACGGCCTCGGTGCTGCTCTACACCTCGCCGGTGTTTGGCGTCATGCTCGGCCGCGTGCTTTATCGCGAGGACGTGACCCCCAACAAGCTCGTTGCCATTGTCTTTAACATCGTTGGCTGCGTGCTTGCGGTGACCAATGGCGACCTTTCCGGTTTTCATTTTTCGGTTTGGGGCGTCACGTCGGGCGTGATTGCAGGCTTTTGCGGTGCGTCGCTCGCGGTGTTTAGCCGAATAGCAACCAAGACGGTCCACCCGCTGGCTGTCACGTTTTGGGGCTTTGTTTTTGGCGGTGCGGTTATGGCGGCTATCGCGGCTCCGTGGCCGGATGTCGCCGCGGCAATGTCGCCACAGCTGCTGCTGCTGTTCCTTGGCTTTGGACTCATCCCCACGGCCGTGGCTTATATCTTATATATGCAGGGTCTATCCATGGGGCTCGAGACGTCGAAAGTTCCCGTCGTAATGTCATTCGAGACGGTCGTCACCGTACTGGTGGGCATTGGTGTCTATGCCGAGCCCGCCGGCGCGATCAAAGTCCTGGGCATCGTGCTGGTGCTCGCGTCCATCCTGATTATGAACACCGACTTCTCCAAGCTGCGCAACAGTGTGTTTGTCGGTCATGTCATTGAGAGCATGACCTTTAAGCCCAATGTGTGGTGGACCGAAAAATCGCAGGACATGGATCTGTTTAAGGAGCGCACCGGCATCGCGCTGGAGCCCACCGTGCAGGAAAGCCCCTGGTACTTCGTGCGATAAGGGATTGGCGCGGCGTCTGATCGGGCACCGCCTGGCCAGCGCCGGCCTTCCCTGCGCCAACGTTACGAGTACGTTAAACCCGTCAACGGTCGTTTTTCACCCGCGAACGGTCTTTATACTAATTAGCAATATCCGCAACGTATAAGACGTTATAATGACCATAACGAAAAGGAGGAGGCTAGATGAATCAGATCATTCTTGCATCTCATGGCGGCCTGGCCGCAGGCGCCAAAGACACGCTCGAGATGGTTCTCGGCGACGTGTCGAACGTCCACGTCGTGTCGCTTGCTCGTGACGACAAGGAGCCCATCACCAATAAGGTGGACGCCATGATCGCCACGTTCAACGCGGACGACACCGTCTATGTGCTGACCGATATGCTCGGCAGCTCGGTCAACAACAACATGGTCGAGCTTTCCAAGAACGGCACGAAGTTCACGGTTGTCAGCGGTTTCAACATCCCGCTGGCGCTCACGCTTGCTATGAGCCCCGTCCCCGTCAAGGGTGCCGAGCTCGCAGCCCTCATCAACGAGGCCCGCACCGGTCTGACCAACCCCAACGCACCGGTCGAGGCCGCCGCGGCTCCCGCCAAGAAGGCCAAGGCATCCCGTCACATCTCCGGTCCCGCCAAGATCGTCCTCGCACGTCTTGACTACCGTCTGCTGCACGGCCAGGTCGTCTTTACCTGGACCACCAAGGTTCAGGCCGAGCGCATCATCGTCGTCGACAACGCTGCCGCCAACGATGACATCAAGAAGGGCGCTCTTAAGCTGGCCAAGCCCCAGGGCGTGCGCCTGAACGTCTTCACCGTCGAGCGTGCCCTCGCCAAGATGGACAAGCTCAACACCCTCGGCGAGCGCGTCATGTTCGTCTTTGGCAACACGGCCGAGATGCTGCAGTTCTGCCAGGGCTACAAGCTCGACGCCATCAACCTGGGCGCCACCGCCAACCACGACGGTGCCGATCAGATTGGCGGCAAGGACAGCTCCGTCTTCTTCGACGCCACCCAGAAGGCCGACGTCAACCAGCTGCTCGACATGGGCATCAAGCTCTACGTCCAGCAGACCCCTACGTATCAGAGCGTCGACATCGACGCCAAGCTGTAATCAACCAGGCTTTTGCCTGACTGAAAGGAGAAGGGTATGAATACGTTCATCAGTGCGGTGCTCGTCGGCCTCGTCGGCGTGTTCTGCATGTGGGACTCCCGCCTGCTCGGTCGTCTTAACTTCGAGCAGCCCCTCGTTGGCGCTACGCTCGTCGGTCTGCTGCTGGGCGATGTGCCCACCGGTCTTGCCGTCGGTGCCGCCGTCGAGCTCGTGTCCATGGGCCTGGTGCAGGTCGGCGCCGCCGTTCCGCCCGATATGGTCCTGGGCGGCATCGTGGCCGCTGCCTTTGCGTGCCTGACCGATGCTTCCGCCGAGACCGCCATGACGATCGCCATCCCGGTCGCCGTCCTGGGTCAGCTTCTCGGCATCGTGTTCCGTTCCATCATCGCCGTCCTCACCCATGTGGCAGATAACGCGATCGATAACGGAAAGTTCAAGACCGCCTACCGTATGCACATCTGCGCCGGCTCCGGTTTGTACGCCATCATGTACTTCCTGCCGATCTTCCTCGCCGTCTTTGTTGGCACCGACCTGGTTCAGGCCATCGTCAACATGGTTCCCGAGTGGCTGTCCACTGGTCTTAACGTTTCGACCAAGATCATGACCGCCTACGGCTTGGCCCTGCTGCTCACCATGATGATCAAGAAGGGTATGACTCCGTTCCTGTTCATCGGTTTCCTGCTCGCCGCTTACCTCAACCTGTCCGTCATCGCGGTCGCTCTGATCGGTGTGTGCCTGGCTGTCGTCTTCATGGGCTTCAAGTTTAACGGTTCCCATGCAGCCGCCGGTGTCGATTCCGACTACGATCCGCTCGAAGACGACGAAGACTAAGGAGGAACACACTATGGCAACCGCAACCAAGGACGTGTCCCTGAACAAGAAGGTCAGCCAGTTCTTCTGGCGCTCCTGGGCCATCCAGGCCTCTTGGAACTACGAGCGTCAGATGAACATGGGCTTCCTCTACGGTATGGTTCCCACGCTCGATCGCCTCTATCCGGACGAGTCCGACCCCAAGCAGCTTGCTGCTAAGAAAGAGGCTTACCACCGTCACATGGCGTTCTACAACTGCACCCCGCAGACGAGCGCTTTCATCCTGGGCCTCGCCGCCTCCATGGAGGAGGAGTACGCCAAGGATCCCGAGAACTTCAACCCCGATTCGATTAACGCTGTCAAGACCTCCCTTATGGGCCCGCTTTCCGGCATCGGTGACTCCTTCTTCCAGGGCACCATCCGCGTTATCGCCTTTGGCTTGGGCGTTCAGCTGGCTCAGCAGGGCTCCATCATGGGCCCGATCCTGGCCCTTCTCATCTCCATCGTCCCCTCCGTGCTGATTACTTGGTTCGCAGCCAAGATGGGCTATCAGGGCGGCCACGAGTACCTGAGCAAGCTTCAGGGCGGCGACCTCATGGAGAAGCTCATGTATGTCTGCGGCATCGTGGGTCTTATGTCCGTGGGCGGCATGATCGCTACGCTGATCGGCGCTACCACCCCGCTGCAGTTCGCTGAGGGTACCGTCGTTATCCAGGACATCCTGGACGGCATGATGCCCCAGATGATTTCCCTTGGCCTCACCGGCCTTATGTACTGGCTCATCAAGAAGAACGTCAACACCGGTTGGCTTCTCGTGATCGCCATCGTGGGCGGCATCGCCCTCTCCGCGGCCGGCATCCTGGCCTAGTCGCGACCAAGCGTCTAACCGCTTTCCCCCGGGGGCCTGCCTGGCATCCCATACCCCAGGCAGGCTTCCATCCCTATACGTGACAAGGGGCAGTCCCTTTGTCACATCCTCAACGGGCCGGCGACTCGGTCCAAATCACGGTAACCCTGCGAGCGCCCGGCAATGTGGCGCCGCAAAAATCGAAAGGAATGTGTCAGATGTACGAGATCGACCTTAACCTCCCTAAGCAGATCGTCGCTGACGTCCTGTCCAACCACGAGATCCACAGCGTCGCCTTCGTCGGCTGCGGCGCTTCCATGTCCGACCTTTACCCCGCCAAGTACTTCCTGGCCAACAACACGGACAAGCTGAACGTTCAGATCTTCACCGCTAACGAGTTCAACTACGACACGCCTTCCTGGGTCAACGAGCACACCTTCGTGATCACCTGCTCCCTCGGTGGCTCCACGCCCGAGACCGTCGAGGCCAACAAGACCGCCAAGAAGCACAACTGCCCGGTCGTCTCCCTCACCAACAAGGCTGGCTCCGCTCTGACCGTCGACGCTGACTACGTCATCGTTCACGGCTTCCACGCCAACTTCGCTGCCAAGTGCGAGAAGCCCGGCTACGCCATCGCTCTTGCTGTCGAGATCCTTCAGCAGACCGAGGGCTATGACCACTACGAGGACATGATCACCGGCCTCACCAACGTCTTCGAGCTCTGCGAGAACGCTGCTCAGTCCTGCAAGGGTCTTGCCAAGCAGTTCGCTCAGGACTTCAAGGACGACAAGATGATCTACTTCATGGCTTCCGGTGCCTCCGAGAAGATGGCTTATTCTCACGCCGCCTTCCTGTTCACCGAGATGCAGTGGATCGACGCCGCCGCCTACAACACCGGCGAGTACTTCCACGGCCCGTTCGAGGTTTCCACCGAGGGTAAGCCCTATGTCTTCTTCATGTCCGATGGCGCTACCCGTCCGATGGACGCCCGCGCCCTCACCTTCCTTAAGCGCATGGGCGCCAAGGTCGCTCTGATCGACTCCAAGGACTACGGCCTGGCTGACGCCGTGCCCGCGAGCGTCATCACCTACTTCAACCCGCTGCTGCACCTCGCCGTTATGCGTGAGTACGGCAACCAGATCGCCGAGGCCCGTCAGCACCCGCTGACCATGCGTCGCTACATGTGGAAGCTTTCCTACTAATCACAAGTAAGTAGACCTTACGGGTTGATTGAGAGGGGATGGGGTTTG
>JAUMNV010000179.1 GCA_031295725.1 Collinsella sp. | reverse complement strand
TCGCTATCGCACGCGTTTGGTAGGGGTGATTCATGTGGCGGTAACAATCAGGTGGTGCAACAAACCGACAAAAGAGCAGCTAGCGGCTTCCGTAATCCTAACTGGCGCCTCGGCGCTACGCATGATGCGCGCCGAGCGCCGGCAGATGGGCTACATAAGCTGGAAGGACCTTAATCCCGATGAAGAGCGCCGTGTGCTGCGCACATCGTCGCCCTCGACCGAGGACATCTATCTTCCCGATTTGGTGCGGATTGGGGCCGCAAGCGGCGAGGTGCAAGAGGATTTGTGCTTGCTGGTAGGGTCTGCAGCGCAGCGCCGCCGTATTCTTGGCGTGAGCTGGTCCGTATGCTCCGAGTTGCCCGCCGGCTCGATTCTAGAGGTGGAACCGGGGGTGTACAGTCTATCTCCCGAGGCCCTTTGCGTAGCCGTCGCGCGCGAGGTCGGCTGCATCCAGGCATTTGCCCTGGCCCAGGAGCTGTGCTCTAAGATTTCACTGAGTGACCGCGGGAAGTATCTGCCTCCCTACACCTCGCCTGTCGTGAACAAATTGGCAAAGGACAAAGACCAGCCGCCAGATGTCGGTTACTTTGAGGTCGAGTCCGTGCTGACACCCGATTGCCTGGTAGATTACCTCGCGGCATGCAAGGGGAGCGCGGCCAAGCAGCTGCGGCGGCTGTGTCCCTACCTGTCAGAAAATCTGCGCTCGCCCATGGAGTGCATCATGCTCGCTCTGTTTTCGCTTCCGTTTTCCTATGGCGGATTTGCCTGCGGTCCCTTTAAGACCGACTACAAGATCGAGTTCGATGACCGCGCGCAGGCAATCTCGGGGATGCCGCATGCAGTTTGCGATGCGTATCAGGAAGCAGCCCAGTTTGACCTGGAATACAACGGTGAGCTGGGCCATTCCTCCCGGAGGGGACGTATCCATGATGAAAAACGCAACACGGGCTTGATTACTATGGGAATCGAGGTCGCGACGGTCAATAACGAGATGCTCTGCGACATGGAGGCAATGGAGGCGCTCGCATGGCGCATGCACCAGCGTATGCGGAAGCGGTACCGGAATCGTGTCGATGCCCGCAGGAAAAAGCAAGAGGCGCTGCTTAACACGCTGCGGGCGTGTTTTGGGCTTAAACCCGCCTAACAATGCTCTGAAACAGGGGGTTGGATATATGCTCTGGCCAAAATATAGCAAATATGAGTACTGCTACAAATTCAGTAACAGCAAAATCAGGGATTTTGGGACTGGAAGATGGGGTAAATTAGAAAGGTATTAAACAAATGTGGAATATCCTGGCATCAATCTGACGTTATAGAGCGTGAAAACAGCTTGCGGAGCCAAAAACTCCTGCTACTAAATTGGTAACAGTACTCATATTTGCTATTTTTTGGCCACGGCGCCCTAAGACGGGTGTGTTGGGGCTTTCCATAGGGGAGCGACGGGCTCAATCAGAGCACGTGCGGCCCGTCCTGACCTGCGAAATCTGTACTCGCGATGCGAATAACGCCCCTAACCTTAAACTTTAGCTTGAACTTAGCTATAATGCGCTACGTTCCTGCCAGGCTGTGGTTGCGGGCGGACGAAATGCCCGTCCTAGTCCAAGACAGACGCGGTCAAAGGGATCCACGTAAGCGACCGCGTGCGCGCGGCGCGATCATGGCGCGTCCTAGATGTAAGCCGCACCGTCCGTTCTACTTTCTTTGGGGCAATACCGCCTCGCGGGCGAGCGGGCCAGTCGTGAAGGTGGCTGCGGCCTCCCGAGCAAACACCCCGGTGCGCAAGTGTGGGGTCAAATACCAGGTCAGCTGGTGGGAACAACCTGTTATTCCGCGCAACGCACGGATTGTATACGACACAGAAGGCGGGGTAGTGGACATGGTGAGGGGCAGCTTGATGCACGCGGCTCGGTTAGGTGCTGGGACCGCAGCGGTCATCGCCGTTTTGGGCCTGAGCGGATGCGCGTTCAACCCGCTGTCTACGTTCACGACTCCCACGATCGACCAGATCGAGCGCGAGACCGTCACGCCGGCGGTGTCGGACGATGCCCTGGTCACTCCCGGAACCCTGACGGTCGCCCTCGATACTTCCGATGCGCCGCAGGCCATGCAGGACGCCGACGGCGAGCTCACGGGGTATGCGGTTGACGCCGCCCGCGCCCTCGCAAGCCGCATGGGCCTTAAGGTCGCCTTTGTCGATGCGTCCTCGGCAGGTTCCGCGCTCGGCGACAAAAAGGCCGATATCTTTATCGGCGAGATTAACTCCACGGACGGGGACATTAGCTCGCTCGGCACCTGCCTGTACGATGCCACTTCCGTGTTCGGTAAAACTAGAGATGGTGGGTCGCTAAGCGTTTCCACCGATACCCTTAGCACGTCCACCCTGGGCGTTCAGATGTCCTCGGCCTCGCAGGAGGCGCTTGCTAAGCAGAGCATTACCGCCAACCAAAAGACCTACTCCAACATCAACGAGTGCTTTGAGGCGCTCGAGTCCGGCGAGGTCGACTATGTAATCTGCGACTCCACGGCCGGCGGCTACCTTGCACGCCTGATGAGCGAGGTCTCCTATGTCGGTTCGCTCGAGGCGCCCTCGACGCTTGGTGTTGCGGGCCTCTCGTCCAATGACGAACTGTGTCGTGCTGTGAGCGATGCCCTCGACGACATCACGGTCGACGGTACGCTCGAGGCGGTCCACTCTGTCTGGTATGGCACGATGCCCTACGACCTCACCACTAAGACGGTTTCGGGCGCTATCGTGCAGCCGGGCGACTCTGAGTCCAGTGAGACCACGTCCTCCGGCAGCGAGTCCTCCGATTCCGACAATGAGACCGCATCCTCCGAGGACAAATCGTCCAGCCAGGAAGGCGCCATCACCGACGACGACATTAACAAGCTCAATAGCTAGTTATTGCTAGGGGTGGAGTCTCCTATGCGCAAGGAGAGACGCCTCTTCATGGTTTCAACACGCATTGCCGGGTTCTCCCAACAGGGGAGCCCGGCCTTTTCGTTTCCATAAAACCAGCAGGTCAAAGACGTTTTTTAGGTGCAAAACCAAAGTCGCCGTCGCCCTCCCATAGCGCACTTTGCCACAGAAAAGTGCGAGACTTCGGTATGCGGTATCAAGCAATCGTTATTCGGGTCTTTGGGAATCCGCGTGATTAAATGCACGGCAATGGGTACATAGCCAGTACAGTAAGTCCCCGAGGCAGATTGGAGCCACGTATGGATATCAAGGTTTCTGGACGCAAGACGACGGTAACCGATGCTCTGCGTGCGCATGTGGATGAGAAGATCGGCGAGGCGCTCAAGGTTTTCGATATCGAGCCCATGACGGTCGACGTTGTACTTCGCTATGAGAAGAACCCCTCGAACCCCAACCCGGCAATCGTCGAGGTTACGGTTCGTGCCCGCGGTTCGGTGATTCGCGTTGCCGAGCACGGTGCAGATATGTACGCCGCCATCGACCTCTCCGCCGATAAGGTCACCCGCCAGCTGCGCAAGTTCAAGACCAAGGTCGTGGACAACCGCCAGGGCGGTGCCAGCGCAGCGGATGTCGCACCGGTCGAGCGCGTCGAGGATCTGGCCGACCTGCTGCTGCCCGAGGAGGAGGATGACCTGCTCGTCCGCGAGAAGGTCATCGATGTCACCCCGATGACTGAGGAGCAGGCACTGGTGCAGACCGATCTGCTCGGCCACGACTTCTACGTGTTCGAGAACGCGACGACTGGCCTCATCAATGTGGTGTATCACCGTAAGAATGGTGGATATGGCATCATCAAGCCCCGTATCGAAACACTTGACGAGTAAAATACGTTAACTTGCATGAGTTAACGGCCGGCGGTCATCCCATGCGGATGGCCGCCTTTTTTACGTAAGGAGTCGCTTTGATGGACAAGGCTGCATCTACCGGCCATTCTGACCGCTGCCGCATCGTCGTCGATACCTGCTGCGACTTTAGCCCCGAGGTCGCCGCGAACCTCGATGTCGATATCTTGGGCTTCCCCTTTATCATCGATGGCGAGGAGCGCACGGACGATATCTGGTCGAGCATGAGCCCTAAGGAGTTCTACGACCGCATGCGCGCCGGTGCCCGCGTGTCCACCTCGGCTGTGTCGCTCGGTCGCTATATCGAGTTTTTTACCGAGTGCGCCAAAGAGGGCACGCCCACGGTCTACCTGTGCTTTACCTCGGCGCTGTCGTCGAGCTACAACTCCGCGTGCCAGGCGGCAGATGCCGTGCGCGCCGAGTATCCCAACTTTGAGCTCTACGTGGTCGACAACGCTCTGCCCTGTGCGACCGGCGCGCTCTTGGCGCTCGAGGCCGTGCGCCAGCGTTCGGCGGGACTGACCGCCAAGCAGCTGGTCGATTGGGCAAACGAGGCAAAGACCTACGTCCACGGCTACTTTACGCTCGAGAGCTTCGACGCACTGGCTGCCGGCGGCCGCATTCCGCCCGCGGCGGCGCAGCTCACGGCAAAGCTCGACGTCAAGCCCGAGCTCTCCTACGACCTGGCCGGCTCGCTGTCGCTGATCGGCGTCAACCGCGGCCGCAAGAAGGCGCTCAAGTCCATCCTCAAGTCGTTCCGCGAGAACTACGTGCCCGATCGCACCATGCCCATCGCCATCATGACGGCCGATGCCGAAAAGGATGGTGACTGGCTCGAAGCCGCCATCCGCAAGGAGGAGGGTTGCGCCGACGTCACGATCATTCGCGGCTCCGTGGGTCCCACCATCGGCTCGCACGTGGGCCCCGGCATGGTGGGCTGCGCGTTTTGGGGTAAGAACCGCGCCGACAAGGCGTCGCTTTCCGACCGTATCGCCCGCCGCGTGCGCGGTCAGTAGGCAAGCGCTGCGTCCGTAATCGCCCTCGACTCACAGCCCAAACGCTGGCACCGAGTATTTAACCTGGTAACAACACCCAACCCAAAAGGAAAGGTTTCATGGCAAACAAGCTCTCCGTCGCATTTATCGGCACCGGAATCATGGGTGCCCCCATCGCCGGCCACATCCTGGACGCCGGCTATCCCGTCACGGTCAACAACCGCACCAAGTCCAAGGCCGCCGCGCTTATCGAGCGCGGCGCTGTCTGGGCCGATACGCCGGCAGATGCCGTGGGGAACGCCGACGTCGTCTTTACCATGGTGGGCTATCCCTCCGAGGTCGAGGAGCTCTACCTGGCGGGCGACGGCCTGCTCGCGTGCACTAAGCCCGGCGCGGTCTTGATCGACCTCACCACGAGCTCGCCCGAGCTCGCCCGTGACATTGCCGAGGCCGCCCAGGTTTCTGGTCGCATGGCGTTTGACTGCCCTGTCACCGGCGGCGAGTCGGGTGCTATCGCCGGCACGCTCACGGCTATCGTGGGCGCTACCGAGAACGACATCGCGCCGGTCCGCGATATCCTTTCCACCTTTGCGGCAAACATCTGCTGCTTCGACGGCGCCGGCAAGGGCCAGGCTGCCAAGCTCGCCAACCAGGTGTCGCTGGGCGCCTGCATGGTCGGCATGGCAGACGCCATGGCATTTGCCGAGCTGAGCGGCCTTGACCTGGAGAAGACCCGCCAGATGATCCTGGGCGGTACCGGCAAGTCCGGCGCCATGGAGAGCCTGGCGCCCAAGGCGCTCGACGGCGACTACAAGCCCGGCTTTATGGTTGAGCACTTCATCAAGGACCTGCGCTTGGCACTCGCCTATGCCGACGACCGCGAGCTTGCGCTGCCCGGCGCCGACGTGGCCTTTACGCTCTACGACATGCTCGACGCCATCGGTGGCGCCAAGCTGGGCACCCAGGCCATCACGGTCCTCTACAAGGAGGAGGCCGACGCCATCGCCGCCGGTCTGGACTGGTCGCAGTATCGTCCCGAGGAGCACGGTGCTCACGAGGACGGCTGCGGTTGCGGCGAGCATGGCGACGACCACGAGTGCGGTTGCGGCCACCATCACGGCGAGGACCACGAGTGCTGCGGCGGCCACGGCCATGACGACGGCCATGAGTGCTGCTGCGGCCACCATCACGGGGAGTAGCGCCCATGAGCTGGACGTTCGTGGTGCTAGCGCTGGTGCTCTTTCTCTTTGCGATCTACATTGGCTTTTTGTGCGGCCAGTGGGCGTGCGAAAAGCGCGTGATCACCAAGCGCGACTACTGGATCGCCAATTTTGCAGGAGCGGCGGCAGTCGTCCTGCTGACCTGGGTGTTTTCGCTGTTTCCGTTGGTGCAGTTTGCGCCGATCGGCTGGCTCGGCGGCTTTATCGCCGGTCTTAAGATGAGCTTTGGCGAGTCCGTTGGTCCATGGCGCAAGCACGACGAGGTTTTTAACGTCAACAAGGCTCATCGCGCCGCCGCCGACGCGGGCGACGCCGAGGAACGCCGCCGTGCGCGTCGCAATGGCGCGGCCGACCGACAGCTCATCTCGGTCACCGATGACAGCAAGGGTGCTGGCAAGCACGCTAAGAAATAGTAAGAAGAGGTAACTATGGCAGAAAACAAAGACGAACAGCTCACCGACGAGGAGCTGGCACAGCTTCAGCTGGCAGAGGAGAACGAGAACGCCGTCGACCGTCTGGTCAAGGAGCTCGGCTGCCCCACGCGCCGCATCCGCCAGTTTGCCGCTCGTGTGCTGCACCTGCTTGCCGAGCGCGATTCGCAGCGCGTCGTGCCCTGCGTGCCCGCGCTGATCGAGGCGCTCGACCGCCCCGAGGCGCAGACCCGCTGGGAGGCCCTCGATGCCCTGACGGCGCTCGCTACCACCTGCCCCGAGCAGCTGGGCGATGCCTTTGAGGGCGCCGAGACTGCACTGTTCGACGAGATCTCCTCCACGCTGCGCTATGCCGCCTTCCGCCTGCTGTGCGTGTGGGGTGCCACGAGCGTCGAGCGTTCGCGCGAGGCTTGGCCCATTCTGGACGAGGCTATCCAGTGCTACCACGGCGACCTTGAGTATCGCGACATGCTCGGTTGCCTGTACGATTTTTGCCAGGGCGAGATCGACGCCGAGGTTGCCGAGAAGCTTGCGCTGCGCCTTAAGTTCGATGCCGAGAACGGTAAGGGCAGCTATCTCAAGGCCCGTTCGAGCGAGATTTGCGAAATGCTTGTTAAACGTTTTGGCCTGGATCTCTCAAAAAAGAAGAAGCGTGCTAGCGTTAAAAAATCTGACGACGCCGAAGACGAGGAGTAACAGATTATGGCGCACGATGTAGTCCTGATTCCCGGTGACGGTATCGGTCCCGAGATTACGCAGGCCATGCGCCGCGTGGTCGAGGCCGCCGGTGTCCAGATCAATTGGAACGTCCAGGAGGCCGGTGCCGGCGTCATGGACGAGTTTGGCACGCCGCTGCCCCAGCACGTGCTCGATGCGGTCGCCGAGACCAAGGTTGCCATCAAGGGCCCCATCACCACGCCGGTCGGCACGGGTTTCCGCAGCGTCAACGTGGCCCTGCGCAAGCATTTCGACCTGTACGCCTGCGTGCGACCCTGCCTGTCGCAGCCGGGCGACGGCTCGCGCTTCCGCGACGTTGATCTGGTTATCGTGCGCGAGAACACCGAGGATCTCTACGCCGGCATCGAGTTCGATGAGGGCGCTGCCGAGGTCGAGGAGCTCTCGCAGCTCGTTGAGCGTTCGGGCCAAAAGACCTTCGCCGCCGATTCCGCGATCTCGATCAAGCCCATCTCCATCGCCAAGAGCCGCCGCATTGTGGAGTATGCCTTTGAGTATGCCCGCCGCTGCGGCCGCAAAAAGGTGACGGCCGTGCACAAGGCCAACATCATGAAGGCGACCGACGGCCTGTTCCTGCGCGTTGCGCGCGAGGTGGCCGCCAACTATCCCGATATCGAGTTCAACGACAAGATCGTCGACGCCACCTGCATGAGCCTGGTCCAGAACCCCAACGACTTCGATGTCCTAGTGCTTCCCAACCTGTACGGCGACATCGTCAGCGACCTGTGCGCCGGCCTTGTGGGCGGCTTAGGCATGGCCCCCGGCTCCAACATCGGTGCCGACTGCGCAATCTTTGAGGCTACGCACGGCTCCGCGCCCGATATCGCTGGCCAGGATATCGCCAACCCCACAGCCGAGATCCTCTCTGCTGCGATGATGCTCGATCACCTGGGCGAGAACGACGCCGCCAATCGTATTCGCGCCGCCGTATCTACCACGCTCGACGAGGGTGAGCAGGTTACCGGTGACGTGCGTCGTGCCCAGACCGGCTCCGTTGAGGGCGCTGTGGGCACGCAGGCTTTTGCCGATGCCGTTATCGCGCACCTGGTCTAAGGTACGCACGCTGCAAACGCCTAAATAGTACTTAAGTGTTTGCGTATAACCTAAGAATCAATACGCCCGGCGCTCTGTCGGGCGTATTCTATTGAGGACTATGTTTCCTAACAAGGAGTAACTGATATGGGTCTGATTCAAAAGAAGGACGAGAAGGACGAGATCGACGGCATCCAGATCATCGAGCGCGGCGAAGGCCCCGACGGTGACGAGGACGAGAAGATCGATCTGGTCGCC
>JAUMNV010000174.1 GCA_031295725.1 Collinsella sp. | reverse complement strand
TCGCTATCGCACGCGTTTGGTAGGGGTGATTCATGTGGCGGTAACAATCAGGTGGTGCAACAAACCGACAAAAGAGCAGCTAGCGGCTTCCGTAATCCTAACTGGCGCCTCGGCGCTACGCATGATGCGCGCCGAGCGCCGACAAATGGGTTACATCAGTTGGAGGGACCTCGCTCCCGATGAAGAGTGCCGTGTGCTGCGCGCATCGTCGCCCTCGGCCGAGGACATCTATCTTTCCGATTTGGTGAGGATCGGGGTCGTGAGTGGCGAGGTTCAAGAAGACCTGTGCCTACTGGTGGGGTCTGCAAAGCAGCGTCGCCGCATGCCTGGTGCAAGCTGGTCCGTTTGTTCTACAGGCCTGCCGGACGCTTCGATTTTGGAGGTGGAGCCGGGGGTGTACAGCTTGTCTCCCGAGGCCCTCTGTGCCGCCGTTGCGCGCGAAGTCGGCTGTATCCAGGCATTTGCCCTGGCCCAGGAGCTGTGTTCTAAGATTTCGCTGAGTGACCGCGGGAAGTATCTGCCTCCCTACACCTCGCCTGTTACGAATAGACTTGCAAAGGACAAGGACCAGCCGTCAGATGTGGGCTACTTTGAGGTAGAGCCAGTGCTGACGCCCGATCGCCTGGCAGATTACCTTGCGGCATGCAAGGGGAGCGCGGCCAAGCAGCTGCGGCGGCTGTGCCCCTTTCTGTCGGAAAACCTGCGCTCACCCATGGAATGCATCATGCTTGCCATGTTTTCGCTTCCGTTTTCCTATGGCGGATTTGCCTGCGGTCCCTTTAAGACCGACCACAAGATCGAGTTCAACGACCGAGCGCAGGCGATCTCGGGGATGCCGTATGCGGTTTGCGATGCCCATCAGGAAGCAGCCCGGTTTGACCTGGAATACAACGGTGAGCTGGGCCATTCCTCCCGGAGGGGACGTATCCATGATGAAAAACGCAACACGGGCTTGATTACTATGGGAATCGAGGTCGCGACGGTCAACAACGAAATGCTCTGCGACATGGAAGCGATGGAAGCGCTCGCATGGCGCATCCACCAACGTATGGGTAAGCGATATCGCAACCGTGTTGACGCTTGCAGAAAGAAACAAGAGGCGCTATTTAACACGCTGCGGGCGTGTTTTGGGCTTAAACCCGCCTAGCAATGCTCTGAAACAGGGGGTTGAATACATGCTCTGGCCAAAATATAGCAAATATGAGTACTGCTACAAATTCGGTAACAGCAAAATCAGGGATTTTGGGACTAGAAGATGGCGTAAATCAGAAAGATATTAAACAAATGTGGAACACCCTGGCATCAATCTGACGTTATAGAGAGTGAAAACTGTTTGCAGAGCCAAAAATTCCTGCCACTAATTTGATAACAGTACTCATATTTGCTATTTTTTGGCCACGCGCCCCAAGACGAGCGCGTCGGGGCTCTCCATGGGGAGCTACGGGCTCAATCAGAGCGCGTGCGGCCCGTCCCGACCTGCGAAATCTGTACTCGCGATGCGAATAACGTCCCTAACCTTAAACTATAGCTTGAACTTAGCTATAATGCGCTACGTTCCTGCCAGGCTGTGGTTGCGGACGGACGAAATGCCCATCCTAGTCCAAGACAGACGCGGTCAAAGGGATCCACGTAAGCGACCGCGTGCGCGCGGCGCGATCATGGCGCGTCCTAGATGTAAGCCGCACCGTCCGTTCTACTTTCTTTGGGGCAATACCGCCTCGCGGGCGAGCGGGTCAGTCGTGAAGGTGGCTGCGGCCTCCCGAGCAAACGCCCCGGTGCGCAAGTGTGGGGTCAAATACCAGGTCAGCTGGTGGGAACAACCCGATATTCCGTGCGGGGCACGGATCGTATACGACACAGAAGGCAGGGTAGTGGACATGGTGAGGGGCAGCTTGATGCATGCGGCTCGGTTGGGTGCTGGGACCGCGGCGGTCATTGCCGTTTTGGGCCTGAGTGGATGCGCGTTCAATCCACTGTCCACGTTCACGACGCCCACGATCGACCAGATCGAGCGCGAGACCGTCACCCCCACGGTATCGGACGATGCCCTGGTCACGCCGGGAACCCTGACGGTCGCTCTCGATGCGTCCGACGCACCGCAGGCCATGCAGGATGCCGACGGAAACCTCACGGGCTATGCGGTCGATGCCGCTCGTGCCCTTGCATGCCGCATGGGTCTCAAGGTCGCCTTTGTCGATGCGTCCTCGGCCGATTCCGCGCTCAGCGATAAAAAGGCGGACATCTTCATTGGCGATATCAAGTCTGCGGGCGGCGACATCAGCTCGCTTGGCACCTGTCTGTACGATGCCGCCGCCGTATTCGGCAAGAGCAGCGACGGCGAGTCGCTGAGCGTTTCCACCGAAACGCTTAACACCGCTACCCTGGGCGTTCAGACCTCCTCGGCCTCGCAGGAGGCGCTCGCCAAGCAAAGCATCACCGCCAACCAAAAGACCTTCTCCAACATCAATGAGTGCTTTGAGGCGCTCGAGTCGGGCGAGGTCGATTACGTGATCTGTGATTCCACGGCTGGTGGCTACCTCGCGCGTCTGATGAGCCAGATCTCCTATGTCGGTACGCTCGAGGCGCCCTCCACGCTTGGCGTCGCAGGCCTAAGCTCTAACGATGAGCTGTGCCGTGCCGCGAGCGATGCCCTCGATGGCATCACGGTCGATGGCACGCTCGAGGCAGTCCACTGCGTCTGGTACGGACAGATGCCCTATGACCTTACCGCCAAGACCGTTTCGGGGGCCAATGTGCAGGCATCCGACTCCACGTCCAACGAGACCGAGTCCTCCGATGACGACGCCTCTGATAACAACGGCGACAGCCCGTCGTCTAGCCAGGAGGGCACCATCACCGACGATGACATCAACAAGCTCAATAGCTAGTTATTGGTAGGGGTGGCGCCTGCCATACATTGAACGAGGCACTTCTTCACGGTTTCAACACGCATAGCCGGGTCTCCCTAATAGGGGAGCCCGGCTTTTCTATTTTGGTAAAAACGGCAGGTAAAAGCTGATTTCCAGGAGAAAAACTAGCTTTGCCGACGCCTTCCTATAGCGCACTTTGCCACGGAAAAGTGCGAGACTTCGGTATGCGGTATCAAGCAGTCGTTATTCGGGTCTTTGGGAAATCGCGTGATTAAATGCACGGCAATGGGTACATAGCCAGTACAGTAAGTCCCCGAGGCAGATTGGAGCCACGTATGGATATCAAGGTTTCTGGACGCAAGACGACGGTAACCGATGCTCTGCGTGCGCATGTGGATGAGAAAATCGGCGAGGCGCTCAAGGTTTTCGACATCGAGCCCATGACAGTCGACGTCGTGCTTCGTTATGAGAAGAACCCCTCGAACCCCAACCCGGCAATCGTCGAGGTCACGGCTCGTGCCCGCGGTTCGGTGATTCGCGTTGCCGAGCACGGCGCAGATATGTATGCTGCCATCGACCTCTCCGCCGATAAGGTCACCCGCCAGCTGCGCAAGTTCAAGACCAAGGTCGTGGACAACCGCCAGGGTGGTGCCAGTGCCGCGGATGTCGCGCCGGTCGAGCGCGTTGAGGATCTGGCCGACCTGCTGCTGCCCGAGGAGGACGACGACCTGCTCGTCCGCGAGAAGGTCATCGATGTCACCCCGATGACCGAGGAGCAGGCGCTGGTGCAGACCGATTTGCTGGGCCACGACTTCTACGTGTTCGAGAACGCGACGACCGGTCTCATCAATGTGGTGTATCACCGTAAGAATGGTGGATATGGCATCATCAAGCCCCGCATCGAAACACTTGACGAGTAAAATACGTTAACTTGCATGAGTTAACGGTTGGCGGCCATCCCATGCGGGTGGCCGCCTTTTTACGTAAGGAGTCGCTTTGATGGACAAGGCCGCATCCGCCGGTCATTCGAACCGTTGCCGCATCGTCGTCGATACCTGCTGCGACTTTAGCCCCGAGGTCGCCGCGAACCTCGATGTCGATATCCTGGGTTTCCCTTTCATTATCGATGGCGAGGAGCGCACAGACGACATCTGGTCGAGCATGAGCCCTAAGGCGTTCTACGACCGCATGCGCGCCGGCGCTCGCGTGTCTACCTCCGCCGTGTCGCTCGGTCGCTATATCGAGTTCTTTACCGAGTGCGCCAAAGAGGGCACACCAACGGTCTACCTGTGCTTTACCTCGGCGCTGTCGTCGAGCTACAACTCCGCGTGCCAGGCGGCGGACGCCGTGCGCGCCGAGTATCCCGATTTTGAGCTCTACGTGGTCGACAACGCTCTGCCCTGCGCGACCGGTGCGCTCTTGGCGCTCGAGGCCGTCCGTCAACGCTCGGCGGGACTGACCGCCAAGCAGCTGGTCGATTGGGCAAACGAGGCAAAGACCTACGTCCACGGCTACTTTACGCTTGAGAGCTTCGACGCACTGGCTGCCGGTGGCCGCATTCCGCCCGCGGCGGCGCAGCTCACGGCAAAGCTCGATGTCAAGCCCGAGCTCTCCTACGACCTTGCCGGCTCGCTGTCGCTGATCGGCGTTAACCGCGGCCGCAAGAAGGCGCTCAAGTCCATCCTCAAGTCGTTCCGCGAGAACTACGTGCCCGACCGCACCATGCCCATCGCCATCATGACGGCCGATGCCGAGAAGGACGGTGACTGGCTCGAGGCCGCCATCCGCAAGGAGGAAGGCTGCGCCGACGTTACCATCATCCGTAGTTCCGTCGGTCCTACCATCGGCTCGCACGTGGGCCCCGGCATGGTGGCTTGCGCGTTTTGGGGCAAGAACCGTGCCGAGAAAGCCTCGCTTTCCGACCGCATCGCCCGCCGCGTGCGCGGTGAGTAGACAGGCGCTACGACCACAGGCGCCCCGCAGCCCAAACGCTGGCACTGAGTATTCAACCTGGTAACAACACCCAACCCAAAAGGAAAGGTTTCATGGCAAACAAGCTCTCCGTCGCATTCATCGGCACCGGAATCATGGGTGCCCCCATCGCCGGCCACATCCTGGACGCCGGCTATCCCGTCACGGTCAACAATCGCACCAAGTCCAAGGCTGCCGCGCTTATCGAGCGCGGCGCCGTCTGGACCGATACGCCGGCCGATGCCGTGGCCAACGCCGATGTCGTCTTTACCATGGTGGGCTATCCCTCCGAGGTCGAGGAACTCTACCTGGCGGGCGACGGCCTGCTCGCGTGCACCAAGCCGGGCGCGGTCCTGATCGACCTCACCACGAGCTCGCCCGAGCTGGCGCGCGACATTGCCGAGGCTGCCCAGGTTTCCGGCCGCATGGCGTTTGACTGCCCCGTCACCGGCAGCGAGTCGGGAGCTATCGCCGGCACGCTCACGGCTATCGTGGGCGCCACCGAGAACGACATTGCTCCGGTCCGTGATATCCTTTCCACCTTTGCGGCAACCATCTGCTGCTTCGACGGCGCCGGCAAGGGCCAGGCTGCCAAGCTCGCCAACCAGGTGTCGCTGGGCGCCTGCATGGTCGGCATGGCAGACGCCATGGCGTTTGCCGAGCTGAGCGGCCTTGATCTGGAGAAGACACGCCAGATGATTCTGGGCGGTACCGGCAAGTCCGGCGCTATGGAGAGCCTGGCCCCCAAGGCGCTCGACGGCGACTACAAGCCCGGCTTTATGGTTGAGCACTTCATTAAGGACCTGCGCCTGGCGCTCGCTTACGCCGATGACCGCGAGCTCGCGCTGCCCGGCGCCGACGTGGCCTTTACGCTTTACGACATGCTCGATGCCATCGGTGGCGCCAAACTGGGCACCCAGGCCGTCACGGTCCTCTATAAGGAGGAGGCCGACGCCATCGCCGCCGGTCTGGACTGGTCGCAGTATCGTCCCGAGGAGCACGGTGCTCACGAGGAAGGCTGCGGTTGCGGCGAGCACGGCGACGACCATGAGTGCGGTTGCGGTCACCATCACGGTGAGGACCACGAGTGCTGCGGCGGCCACGGCCATGACGACGGCCACGAGTGCTGCTGCGGCCACCATCACGGGGAGTAGCGCCCATGAACTGGACGTTCGTGGTGCTCGCGCTGGTGCTCTTTATCTTTGCGATCTACATCGGCTTTTTGTGCGGCCAGTGGGCGTGTGAAAAACGCGTCATCACCAAGCGCGACTATTGGATTGCCAACTTTGTGGGAGCGGCGGCAGTCGTCCTGCTGACCTGGGTGTTCTCGCTGTTCCCGCTGGTGCAGTTTGCGCCGATCGGCTGGCTCGGCGGCTTTATCGCCGGCCTAAAGATGAGCTTTGGCGAGTCCGTCGGTCCGTGGCGCAAGCACGACGAGGTCTTTAACGTCAACAAGGCACACCGCGCCGCCGCCGACGCGGGCGATGCCGAGGAGCGCCGCCGTGCACGTCGCAATGGCGCGGCCGACCGACAGCTCATCTCGGTCACCGATGACAGCAAGGGTGCTGGCAAGCACGCTAAGAAATAGTAAGAAGAGGTAACTATGGCAGTAAACAAGGAAGAACAGCTCACCGACGAGGAGCTGGCACAGCTCCAGCTGGCAGAGGAGAACGAGAACGCCGTCGACCGCCTGGTCCAGGAGCTCGGCTGCCCCACGCGCCGTATCCGCCAGTTTGCCGCCCGCGTGCTGCACCTGCTTGCCGAGCGCGATCCGCAGCGCGTCGTGTCCTGCGTGCCCGCGCTGATCGAGGCACTCGACCGTCCCGAGGCTCAGACCCGCTGGGAGGCCCTCGATGCCCTGACGGCGCTCGCCACCACCTGCCCCGAGCAGCTGGGCGATGCCTTTGAGGGTGCCGAGACCGCACTGTTCGACGAGATTTCCTCCACGCTGCGCTATGCCGCCTTCCGCCTGCTGTGCGTGTGGGGCGCCACGGGCGTCGAGCGTTCGCGCGAGGCTTGGCCCATCCTGGACGAGGCCATTCAGTGCTACCACGGCGACCTCGAGTATCGCGACATGCTCGGTTGCCTGTACGAGTTTGGCCAGGGCGAGATTGACGCCGAGGTCGCCGAGAAGCTCGCGCTGCGCCTTAAGTTCGACGCCGAGAACGGCAAGGGCAGCTATCTCAAGGCCCGTTCGAGTGAGATTTGCGAAATGCTTGTTAAACGTTTTGGCCTGGATCTCTCCAAAAAGAAGAAGCGTGCTAGCGTTAAAAAATCTGACGACGCCGAAAACGAGGAGTAACAGATTATGGCGCACGATGTAGTCCTGATTCCCGGTGACGGTATCGGTCCCGAGATTACGCAGGCCATGCGCCGCGTGGTCGAGGCCACCGGTGTCCAGATCAACTGGAACGTCCAGGAGGCCGGTGCCGGCGTCATGGACGAGTTTGGCACGCCGCTGCCCCAGCACGTGCTCGATGCGGTCGCCGAGACCAAGGTCGCCATCAAGGGTCCCATCACCACGCCGGTCGGCACGGGTTTCCGCAGCGTTAACGTTGCCCTGCGCAAGTACTTTGACCTGTACGCCTGCGTGCGTCCCTGCCTGTCGCAGCCGGGCGACGGCTCGCGCTTCCGCGACGTCGACCTGGTCATCGTGCGCGAGAACACCGAGGACCTCTATGCCGGCATCGAGTTCGATGAGGGGGCTGCCGAGGTCGAGGAGCTCTCGCAGCTTGTCGAGCGCTCGGGCCAGAAGACCTTCGCTGCTGATTCCGCCATTTCAATCAAGCCGATCTCCATCGCCAAGAGCCGCCGCATTGTGGAGTATGCCTTTGAGTATGCCCGCCGCTGCGGCCGCAAAAAGGTGACGGCCGTGCACAAGGCCAACATTATGAAGGCGACCGACGGCCTGTTCCTGCGCGTGGCGCGCGAGGTGGCCGCCAACTATCCCGATATCGAGTTCAACGACAAGATTGTCGACGCCACCTGCATGGGCCTGGTCCAGAACCCCAACGACTTCGATGTCCTGGTGCTGCCCAACCTGTACGGCGACATCGTGAGCGACCTGTGCGCCGGCCTGGTAGGCGGCTTAGGCATGGCCCCCGGCTCCAACATCGGTGCCGACTGCGCCATCTTCGAGGCAACGCACGGCTCCGCGCCCGATATCGCTGGCCAGGATATCGCCAACCCCACGGCCGAGATCCTCTCTGCTGCGATGATGCTCGATCACCTGGGCGAGAACGACGCGGCCAATCGCATTCGCGCCGCCGTCTCTGCCACGCTCGACGAGGGCGAGCAGGTTACCGGTGACGTGCGTCGTGCCCAGACCGGCTCCGTCGAGGGCGCCGTGGGCACGCAGGCCTTTGCCGATGCCGTTATCGCGCACCTGGCCTAAGGTATGCACGCTGCAAACGCCTAAATAGTACTTAAGTGTTTGCGTATAACCTAAGAATCAATACGCCCGGCACTCTGTCGGGCGTATTCTATTGAAGACTATGTTTCCTAACAAGGAGTAACTGATATGGGTCTGATTCAAAAGAAGGACGAGAAGGACGAGATCGACGGCATCCAGATCATCGAGCGCGGCGAAGGCCCCGACGGTGACGAGGACGAGAAGATCGATCTGGTCGCC
>JAUMNV010000129.1 GCA_031295725.1 Collinsella sp. | reverse complement strand
GTCCTCGCCGGCATCGAGTCCGGCCTCGACGGTCTGCAGCGCCTCGGCAGTGTAGAGCTGCGCGGCTATACGGTGAATGAGCATGCTGTTCCTCCGGCATCGCAACGCCAAAAGCCCGCCGGGGCAAGCTCGGCGGGTCGTGCGTCAAAAGTATTGATTATCATGGTAGCGCATGAGGTGAACACGCCAGCGCACGCCAAACAGCTACCCCAAAACGCGCATGCTCGGGCAAAGATCTGCCAGCGGGCACTCGTCGCACTTGGGTTTGCGGGCATCGCAGATCTCGCGGCCAAAGGTGATCCACTGGTGGTTGACCGACTCCCAATACTCGTGCGGCAAGATCTTGAGCAGATCCTGCTCGGTCTTGAGCGGCTCTTTGGCGTGCGTCTTGGGACTCAGCATCAGACGGTGCGCGATGCGGTTGACGTGCGTATCGACCGCGATGCCCTCGACAATGCCAAACCCCACGTTGAGCACGATGTTCGCCGTCTTGCGCCCAACGCCCGGCAGCTTGACGAGTTCCTTCATGTCGGCCGGCACCTCGCCACCGTAATCGGCGACGATCATCTGCGCGGCCTCCACGGCGTGCTTGGCCTTGCTCTTATAGAAGCCGAGCGACTTAATGGTATCTGCCACATCGGCAACGCTCGCCCCCGCCATGGCCTCGGGCGTGGGCCACTGGGAAAACAGCTTCGGCGTCACCTTGTTGACCTGCGCGTCGGTCGTCTGCGCCGAGAGCAACACCGCTATGAGCAGCCTATAGGGATTCTCGTGGTCCAAAAAACACTCAACCGGGCCATAGCGACGGTTAAGGCGCTCGCACACCTCAACGGCGCGCTCGCGCTTGGCGGCATTGGTCTCGCGTGGCATAACGACTCCTCGGATCAGCGGCATAACTTACCTATGGGCACGATTGTCCCACGTATGGGGTCTTTACGCCTCCAAAAATGCGCCGGTCTGGCGGCCCCACAAGCTTGCGTACTCGCCGCCTGCCTCGACAAGCTGCGCATGCGTACCGTCCTCGACAATCTCGCCGTCCGCCAGCACCACGATGCGGTCGAGCGCCGCCACGGTGGACAGGCGATGTGCCACCACAATAGAGGTACGGCCGCGCATCAGGTTCTCAAGCGCCTCCTGCACCAGCGCCTCGGACTCGCTATCCAGGGCAGAGGTCGCCTCGTCGAGCACCAGAATCGGCGCGTCGGTGAGGATGGCACGGGCGATGGCCACGCGCTGGCGCTGACCGCCCGAAAGCTTAACGCCGCGCTCGCCCACCATGGTGTCAAAGCCCCGGGGCAGGCGGTCGATAAACTCCAGGGCATTGGCCAAGCGGGCCGCCTCGCGGATCTGTTCGTCGGTGGCGTCGGGGCGGCCGTAGGCGATGTTCTCGCGAATGGAGCGGTGAAACAGCAGCGCCTCCTGCGGCACGTAGGCAACCTGACGGCGCAGGCTCTGCTGCGTGCAGCGCGAGACATCCTGACCGTCCACGAGTACGCGACCGCCCTGTACGTCGTCCAGGCGCAGCAGCAACTTGGTGAGCGTCGTCTTGCCCGAGCCCGATTTGCCCACCAAGCCCACGCGCTGACCCGCCGCCACATGGAGCGTCAGGTCGTCGAACACGCTCTCGCCCGCCGCGGCGTCGCGGTATGCAAAGCTCAGGTGCTCAAAATCAATCGCGCCCTCGCCCACCTTGAGCTCGGGAGCGTTCTCGTCGTCTGCCACCAGACGCGGCTCGTCCAGCACGCGCGTCATCTCGGCCGCATCGCCCAGCGCGCGGTTAATGCGCTGCATCATGGAGCTTACGTAGTTCAGACGCATGGTGAGGTTGTACGTATAGGTAAAAATCATGACAAGCGAGCCGGCAGAGATACCAAACCACGCGTTGCCGCCCGCGACGAACACGCTCACCACGGCCATGGTGATGACGATAAGGCCCGAGGTCGTAAAGTTGCGTTGCATCATGGCGTGCATCGAAACCGTCTCGGCGTCGCGCGCGGCGCGGTCGGCAGCATCGAACAGGTCGCGCTCAAAGTCTTCGCGCCCACAGGTCTTGACGGCCAGGATGTTCGTGACCGCGTCGGAAAGCACGCCCGACAGCTTGTTCTGCGCGGCGGACGTCGCGGCCGAAAGCGGCATGATGCGCTTGTACATAAGCCAGACAAACGCGATGTAGACGACCATGATGCCCACCAGGATCACGGTAAACGTCGGCACCACCGGAGCGAGCGCCGCCACCGTGCAGACAACCGAGGTGATAGTGGGAATGAGCGAATACACCGTCACGTCCACCAACCCCGTGTAGCCGCTCATAAAACGGCTCGTCTGGCTCACAAGCGATCCACCAAAACGGCTGGTGTGGAATGTCATGGATTGATTGGAGAGCGTGTCGAAGCACAGGCGCGCCAAGTGATAGTTACCCGCAATCTCGAGCTTGTAGACGGTGTAATCCTGCAGCTTGGAGAGGATCTGGCCTACCAGGTTAACGAGCACAAGCGCCAGAATGTAGGGGCCAAAGACCTCAAACACCCGGTCGCCCGCCACGGGGCCGGCCTGGACGCGGTCGACGATAAGCGCCATCACGTAGGTGTTGGCAAACGTGAGCAAAAAGATGTAGCCCGCCGACGAGAGCACCGAGAGAAAGACGATCAGCGGCTGCGTGCGCGTGACGTCCCAAAAACGCTGTAGCGTGCGGCGCACGGTTGAGCGTTTGAGCGGACTGGTGCTTCTCTGTGACATGGGCTTCCTTTCACATCTGGCGGGGCTAAACGTCATTGTTGCATACTAAAGCGCACTTCAGGCAAGCACGATGCGAAAAGCAGCGGGGTGCCCGCGTTTGCGCCGGCGCCCCACCGTCTTGTTGTAATTATTCCTCGTCTTCTTGATCTGTGAGAAGGCCCGCGGGCGTGAGTCCCAAGATCTCATCAGCTTGGTCGGCGTCTTCCAGCGCGTCGATGTCCTTGAGCTTGCGCTCCATGACGTTGGTGCGCGTGGTGATGATGCCCTCGACCGTCTTTCCCGCGGTCTCGATTTGCTGCTGGGCGCGGCGCAGCGCCGCCTGATAGCGCGGCAGCTCGGCCTTGACGGCAGAAAGCACGCGCAGCACGTCATCGGTGCGTTTTTGCAGCCTAAACGTCTGGTAGCTCATCTGTAGACTGTTAAGGATAGCCGCCATGGTGCTGGGACCGGCAACGTTGACGTGATAGTCGCGGCCCAGGGTCTCGATAAGTCCCGGACGACTGACAACCTCGGCGTACAGCCCCTCAAACGGCACGAACATAATGCCAAAGTTGGTCGTTGCCGGCACACTCAGGTACTTTTCGCAGATGTCCTTTGCCTCGCGTTTCACCATCATATCGAGCGTCTTGCGCGCTGCGGCAACGGCCTCCGCATCGCCCGACTCCTGGGCGTCGAGCAGATGCTCGTACGCGTCGCCCGGGAATTTGGAGTCGATCGGCAGCAGCACGGGATCGCCCTCGTCTACCGGCAGCTTGACGGCAAACTCAACGCGCTCCGAGGCGCCGGGCCTAGTGGCAACGTTTTCCAGATACTGGTCGGGTGTGAGGATGTCCGTCAGGATCGCACCCAGCTGTACCTCGCCCAAAATGCCGCGCGCTTTTACATTGCCCAGCACACGCTTGAGGTCGCCTACGCCGGTGGCGATAGATTGCATATCGCCCAGGCCCTTGTACACGGCCTCGAGCTGGTCGCTCACCTGCTTAAACGATGCCGAAAGTCGGTCGTTGAGCGTGCGAGAGAGCTTCTCGTCCACCGTCGCGCGCATCTGATCGAGCTGCACGTTGTTGTCTTCGCGGATGGCACCCAGCTGAGCATCGACCGTCTCGCGCACCTTGTCCAGGCGATGCTCGATGCCCTCGCGATTGGCGCTGAGCTGTTGGGCGGTCTCGCGGCGCAGATCATCCATCCGGTCACCGGCTTGCGAGAACTCGCGCGCGATGGTCAGGTAACGTTGCTGCTCTACGGCCGCATCGGTCGTCTGCTGCTGCGCGATGGCATTGGCCGTGCGACGGGTTTCGGCCAGCGCGACGTTCAGGGCATCGAGCGCTTTGTTAGCCTGCTCGAGTGCTGCCAGCGTTTCCGCGCTACTGTCGCCACGCTCCCGCAACTCGGCACGCAGGCTCTTGAGTTGGAGGGCGCAAGCCACAGCAACCCCCACCGCCACCAAGGCGATCACAACAAGCACAATATCAATAGCAGACATAAACTCCGCCCAACAAACCCAATCGAGCACCAATCAAAACCGCGATCAATCTTACCCCGCCATACGCACCGGGCGCCCGGTCCCTTCTTGGGCGCCCCTCTCCTCCGCATATTCCATAATGCGGCGCGCCGTCTCCCTGCTCACCTTTGAGTCATCACCGGCTAAATATGCGTACACGTTTCCCTTATTCAGATTCAAATCGCGGCAGAGACCGTAGCGCGTTACGCCCGATTCCTCTAGCGCTCCCAACGTTCTTTTTCGCATCAGGGCGTTGATCCTTCTGTCCGCCACTGGCTTTTCCTTCACCGCTCTATACGCACGCCAAACGTTGGCATAACGATTAGGAAGTTTATCCTCGGCGCATAGAGATGCCAGGCTACCCGTTTGGGCGTACAAGGACAAAACGCCTCGGTAACCCTCTTCCATCCACGAACCCTCGGATAAGCCCAGAACGTATTCGGCTTTACCCTGTGCCAAAGCGAGCAAAAACAGGGGCTCCGCCACGCGCGGCGCAACCGTCGTCGCTTGCTTAACCAGTTTTCTAAAACTGAGCGATTGCTGTCCGGATAGCTCTCGGCAATAGCCTTTTAAGAATCCCTCAAAGGTCAGATTCAACCGAGCACCTCCTTTTTGTATTGCCTGTATGCACAGACCATCTCTTGATAACTCCGCTCCGAAGGCGACGACGACAGATCCTCCAAGGATGTCGTTAAGTACCTTAACATGGCATTTTCTATTATTATTCATCATCAATAATACTATTCAGTCGCATGACAGGATTCCCAGGATGTGAGGATTCTACTCATGGCGATAATCCCTACACCCCAGAAGTCCTAACGTGACAAACGCTAACTCTCCCAGCCGGCGCGAATGGTTGCTACGACATCGCCTAGGCGCTGGCCGAGAGCCGCTAGATGTTGGAGCACCTCGTTGGGCGATGCGCCGTTGAGGATGCACGTGAGGGCATACGATGCCAGAAAGATGGCCACAAGCCCTAACGGGATGAGCACGATCATCGCCAATGTGCGCAAGCGCTGGCCCACACGGCGACGACGCGCACGACGCTTGTCGAACGCGAGCTCCTGCGCATATGAATCTTGCTGTACGGAATAGGCCTCTGGTGCCGATTCGCACCCGGGCACAGCTGCAGGTACAGCAGCGGGCACGACATTTTGCGCAAAGGGCTGGGCTGCCGCCCCTTGCATTTGCATCTCCATGAGTCGTTGCTGCTGACGCAGCATGCGCTCAGCTTGTTGCTGCGGAGTCTCAAGAAACAGATCCATGCTGGCCTCCAAAATCGGAGCATTCGACGCTTACGACCAGCATCCCGCACCGCCATGACCGCGACAACGCAATCGCCGGCAATAGCCACAAAGTTTCTTTTGCTCAAAAGCTGTCGAAAAGCTCAACAACTCCCCTACCAGCACTTTCTCTGAGCTTTTTTCG
>JAUMNV010000117.1 GCA_031295725.1 Collinsella sp. | reverse complement strand
AACAGGCCCTTTTTGGGCGCGATGGCCATGGTCTGTCCGATGGAATGGTTCTCGTGCACGCCGTTGTTGAGCGATGCCGGCGTCATGACGCGCGTGCGCGGCGCGTCGGTGTACTTGGTTGTCATACGGGGTCCTCCCGGTGTAAATCTGCTTCGTTTCGTGTAGCCATCAGGGTACCCACCAGATGTGAATCGTACGTGACATTTAACAGATACCATCAACTCATCAAGGGGGCTTGCTGTCTTTGGTGCAATAGCTTGATGCTAAACTGGATTTACGATTGCGAGGTGGTTTACGTGATGTACCCGTATATGACATTCGAAGACGGTACCGAGGTCGTTCATTCTGACCTGATTGCAGATGAGGATATCGAAAAGGTTGTCGTGCATTTTGAACGACCGACGGCAGAGGGCTTCGACTCCGCTCGCTGTGAGTTGCCTTCCTGTTCGTGGACTGACTGGGAAGGGCATTTTACTCAGAGTGAAAAACGAGCTTTCGAAGAGTGTTTGAGCAAATCATTTAGATTAGTTCGAGTTTAGTTCGAATAAAGAAGCCGAATGCGATGACCTAAAGCGTATGCATTTTTAGTATTAGATGCGTATGAAATGGAGGATGTGAATGGATGAGCTAATAGACTTTAAAAAACGATTTCTCAAGAATGGCGAGCTGGTTTCAATTCCAAAAAAGGAAAGCTATAAAAGAATCATGCTGCTATGGGCCGTCTCTTTCTTTGAATTAAATACAAGTTATACGGAGCTTCAGGTTAATCGTGTGCTGTCACAGCTCTATCCTGATTATGCCGTGTTGAGGCGGTACTTGGTTGATTATGGATTCCTATTAAGGGATGAACGAGGCCTGAAATACGAGGTTAATCGTGATGTTCACGGTATTGAGAGCTAGCCATCCGGTTCGGGTCCTATATATTGCTAGAGGGATAAGCGAAATAGGCAATTGGTGTGCGAATATTGCTTTGCCAATGCTGATTTACGAGGTAACTCACGATGTTTCTGCAACTGCTTTGATGGTCTGCTGCAGATTTGCCCCCTCTCTGTTTTCAGTTTCGCTCGCGCAGCTGCCTCAGAAGATGGGTATCGGGACACTGCAGGCCATGAGATTGGCAGACTTAATTCGCGCGGGATTATTCGTTTGCTATATTTTTGTTGATAGTAAATGGAGTATGTTTGCTATTACGTGCGCGGTATCGCTTTGCCGAACGGTTGAAATGCCCTGCTTTTACTCGTTGTTAAGAGCCAATACGAATAGTATCAATCGCGACGTAATTAATAATTCGTTTGGGTTTCTGCAGAATTTGATGATGGTTCTGGGGCCAGTTGCCGGCGGTTTTGTTGTCGCTCAATTTGGGGCGGAGGCTGTTCTTGCATTAGACGCGCTTTCTTTTGCCGCGTCGTTCTGGTTGCTGCGAGATGTTCCGTCGGTTATCGAGGTTAATGATAAAGAGGGGATAAGCAAAAATGAAAAAAACAGGACTGCATTTAGTGATCTTAGCGCGAAGCACTTGGCAATTGGTTTCCTATTAATCGATATTTCTAGTGGCGTGGCATTCGGCTCTCTGAATTCTCTTTTGCCAGCTATAGCGCAATTGCAATTTGACTCGTCATCGATACAATATGGATTCCTTCAGAGTAGTCTTACAATCGGACTGTTGTTCGGAAATACAATATATGGTCGTTTAATTAGTGGTTCCGATTGCGTTAAATCATATTGTTTTGTGACGTATCTTGCGCTCGGTGCGTATCTGGCGTTTGGCTATCGTTATGCGTCTGGGATATCGTTTATTTTCCTTTTTATCGTCGGTGCCGGAAACGCCATTCAAGATGTGCTTCTCATAACATCGCTGCAGGATTTGGCGAGAGACGAATCTGAATCGATAAGCCTGTTTTCAATTAGGGAGTCTTTGCAATCGGTTGCTGTTGTTATTTCAACACTCCTTGTTTCGCTGTTCACGAGCACCGCGATGTTCTCAATTCTCGTTACAGGACTTGGTGTATTTTCAATTATGATGGTAGCTGCGTTTCAATTGAATTATTTGCGAAAGATGTGACGTTGATATGCCTAAAACGCTTTTAGTATTTCCCCCAGGATGGAGTCCAGTGGGGCCGTATCTTGCCTTGCCTGTTTTGAAGTCATATCTTCAAGAGGTTGAACAATATAAAGTTGACATTGTTGACTTAAACGTGGAATTTTACGATGACCTCCTATCTTTTAGACATGTCGAAGAGTGCTGTAAAAGGTATCGGGAATCAAAGGATTCGTTTAGTTCGAATGTTCAATTAACAATCGAGTTGATACAAAAGTCAGCACTTAATGTTGACGAGGCAAAAGATATTTTCAGATCGAAGAGATACTTTAATCTAAAAGAAAGACAATATGCTGAAAACATTTTTAGAAATGCACTCTATATCATAAATCACGTCTCGTATGGAGTTAAATACACGTTCAACTCCATAGATCTGCCCTATGATTATTATTCGACACCAGAAATAATGAAATCGCTTGCGGATACCTTGCATAATCCGTTTATTTCCTTCTATGAAACTGCCTTTCTTAAGCGTATTCAGAGGGAAAAAATTGAGTTTATTGGGATTTCGGTGAGCGGCTGTTTCCAATTGATTTCTGCAGTTACGTTAGCGAAACTGATTAAAGAAGAATGTCCATCTGTTAAACACGTCTCATTGGGCGGCAATTACATTACTCGTTTAGCAGATGACTGCATGAAAGAATGGCATCCCTTTTTTGAATACATTGATTCGATAATGATGTATGACGGCGAAGAGCCGCTTGCACGTCTTCTTGAGGCTCTTGACTCCGGTGATGACAATCTCGACTGTGTTCCAAACCTTTGCCATGCTAAAGGTGGAAAGATATATAAAAACCATCGGATTGAGCAAACATTTATCAACGATACAGTTCCCGATTTCGATGGCTTCGCCCTTTCTAAATACTTCATGCCTGAGTTAATATTGCCGGTTTATTCCTCTAGGCAGTGTTTTAATCATTGCGCCTTCTGCACCATTCCCGGTGCTACCGGTGGTTGTTACCGAAAGATGCCTATATCGAGAGTATTTGAAATAATGTGTCGGTTAAATGAAAAATACGGCACGAGAGTTTTCTCTTTTGTGGATGAAACATTCGAAGGCAAAAGAATGGAGCAACTCGCGGATGAAATAAACGCATCGGGAAAAACGTTTTTCTGGCATGGAGAAACGAGGTTCTCTCCAACCCTAAGTACAGACGTTTTCAACAAGATATACCAAAGTGGATGTAGGCAGATTCAGTTTGGCCTCGAGTCATACAACCAAAGAGTTCTTGATCTAATGAAGAAGAACACGAGAGTTGATTGGATTGATCGCAATATCCATGATTGTCTCAATGCGGGTATTCCTGTTCATCTATTCTTTATGATTGGCTTCCCGACCGAAACTAAAGAAGAGGCTCTGAACACCTTAGCTTATACAGAGAATGTTTTGAATTATTCAAAACAGGTATGTGGTGTTCCATATTCCACGAGAGGATTTACGAATTTTGGTCTCGTTATGGGGTCGGATGTTTGGAATCATCCCGATAAGTATGGTGTCTCTGTAATGCCGAAGTCCCAATATGAGGATTTGCGCCTCGAAGTGGATTATGTTTCAGGCACTGGTTTAACTTTAAATGAAGCAAAATCCTTATCTGATGAGCATCATATTGATTTTTATATGCAAGAGGTCATAAACGGTAGCGACACAATTGACTTGCCCCAGCGGCTTCATATTTCAGAGGTGACCTGGATCCTAGATTCTATTCACGCTGTCAGGTATAAGGGACATTTGACCAAAGTAAAGCGACGGCTAACTAGTCTAAATCCAGCTGATCGAATCTGGCTGGATTCCAAGACCTCTGTCGTGCTCGTTGAGCCATTTGCCTACTTCTATAATTCTGAATACCATCATGTCTATGCTGTTTCCCAGTTGGTATACCTTAAGTTGGCCCGTTTATTGGAGGCCGATTGTAGCATTTCTCTTATCCTTGATCAGGGCGACCTCGAGCTGACAAGGGCGATAGAAGAACTGTTGCATTATGGATTGCTGAATACAAATATCGATGCCGATTATGTAATGCACGATAATGGTTTTCAATTGGTTAAAAGTTCGTTTGTGAAAGAAGTCGGACGCTCAAAAGAGGGGTTAAGAGTACTGCTGAGTTGTGCCACCCATAGAATGTGTGCGGTTAATGATTTTTCGTTCGCTTTGCTTTCGTTGTTTGAAAAGCCGATTACTAAGAACGAGGTGCGCGACATTTTGAAAAAAGAGGGACTATCGGCAAAGGTTGATTTCTGATCTCAACCGAACACATTGAGCTGATGGCTCGCTCCCGCAGTTAGCCGAACGCCCCCGCGGCCCCTCCTGGGGTCCGGGGGCGCCGTTTTCCCAGTTGAAGGAACGGTGGAGATGTGTTTCGATGGGTC
>JAUMNV010000051.1 GCA_031295725.1 Collinsella sp. | reverse complement strand
TCCCTCGGCTAACTTAGGGCATAATGCAAAAAGTGCGACATGGCTAACTTACGGAGACGCACCGACGGTGCACGGTCAGCCGGTCGCTTGCATTCACTACGTTTCCAAGTGAGAGGGAGACAACATGAGCGATATTTTGGATGTCTACGGTCGCGAGGTGCTCGACAGCCGCGGCAATCCCACCGTCGAGGTCGAGGTCGTGCTCGAGGACGGCAGCTTCGGCCGCGCGATGGTGCCTTCGGGCGCTTCGACCGGCGCCTTTGAGGCATATGAGCTGCGCGACGGCGACAAGGGCCGCTATCTGGGCAAGGGTGTCTCGCAGGCCGTCGAGCACGTCAACAACGAGTGCGCTAACGCCGTCGTGGGCCTCGATGCTTTCGACCAGCGCGCCGTCGATGCCGCGCTGGTCGCCGCGGACGGTACCCCCAACAAGACCAAGCTCGGTGCCAACGCCATTCTGGGCGTGTCGCTGGCCGTTGCCCGCGCCGCTGCCGAGTCGGCGGGTCTTTCGCTGTACCAGTATCTGGGTGGCGTCAACGCCCACCTGCTGCCCACACCTATGATGAACATTCTCAACGGCGGCGTGCATGCCGACAATAACGTCGACTTCCAGGAGTTCATGATCATGCCGGTGGGCGCCCCGAGCTTTGCCGAGGGCCTGCGTTGGTGCGCCGAGGTCTATCACACCCTCAAGGGCGTGCTGCACGAGGCCGGCCTGGGCGGCGGCGTGGGCGACGAGGGCGGCTTTGCGCCCAACCTCAAGACCAATGCCGATCCGTTCGAGTACATCACCAAGGCCGTGGAGAAGGCCGGCTTTAAGCCCGGCGTCGACTTCATGTACGCCATGGACCCGGCCTCGACCGAGTTCTACAACGCCGAGACCGGCATGTACGAGCTCAAGGGCGAGGGCGTGGAGTACACGAGCGCCCAGATGGTTGATTACTGGGAGAAGCTCGTCGACACCTACCCCATCATCTCCATCGAGGACGGCATGGCCGAGGAGGACTGGGACGGCTGGGTCGAGCTTACCCGCCGCATTGGCAACAAGGTGCAGCTGGTGGGCGACGACCTGTTCGTCACTAACACCGAGCGCCTCAAGAAGGGCATCGAGCTGGGTGCCGCCAACGCGATCCTGGTCAAGGTCAACCAGATCGGCACGCTCACCGAGTCGCTCGAGGCCATCGAGACCGCCAAGGAGGCCGGCTACGCCTGCATCGTGAGCCACCGCTCCGGCGAGACCGAGGACTCCACGATCGCCGACCTGGTCGTGGGCGTCAACGTCGGCCAGATCAAGTCGGGCGCCCCGTGCCGCAGCGACCGTATCGCCAAGTACAACCAGCTCATCCGCATCGAGGACGAGCTTGAGGGCAGCGCGCGCTACGCCGGCAAGGCCGCGTTCTACAACATTCGCTAAACGGGCGAATTTGGCGAGGGGGAGGCTGATTCGGTTTCACCCCGCCTTGGCTGGACGCCGCAAAGCGCTGTGGGCGCTGGGCCATATGGCTCAGCGCCTTTTTTATGTCGAGCAAAGGCTGGCGAAGGCGGTGCGGGATCTCGTGCTATAACTAGAATACTTAGCGCAAACAAACCTCAACCGCACAAGGCGCACATGGATCAGATTTACGACAACAGGTACTATTCCGCCGGTTCGCGTGAGCCGTCGCCTCGCCGTGCGCGCACGGTGCAGCTCGGTGGGTCCACCTACGCCGGCGCCGACCGCTCCACGCAGCGCCCGACAAGTACCTCGCGCCCCAATGCTCAAGTGAATACTTCGGCAGATGGGCCGGTGCGCCCGGCACGTTCGACACATGCGTCGCATCCCTCGGCTCAAACGCACGACAGGTCGAGCAGGCCCTCGAGCCGTCTTTCGGGCTCGGACTTTATGCACTTCGCCAACGACAACGCGGTGGTCAAGGCAATCTATGACTTTACGCATGGCTCTCTGCGTCCGCTGTTTATCGGTATCGTGGTGGCTCTGGCGCTCGTGAGCCTGTATTTCCCCGTGCGCGACCTGTACGTTGCAAAACGCTCGAACGACATCTTGGCCAAGCAGGTCGAGATTCGCGAGCAATACAATGATGGGCTGCAAAAAAGCGTCGACAAGCTGCTCTCGGAGGAGGGTATCAAGGATGCGGCATCCGAGGACCTGGGCTTGGTGATGCCCGGCGAGAAGAGGATTGAAGTGCAGGGCCTGGACGGCGATTCGGATGCCTCGTCGAGCCAGAAGTCGTCGAACGCCAAGAAGGCCAGCGAAGTTGCCAAGGAAATCGAAGAAGTCGGTAAGGACGCGCCGTGGTACATCCAAGCGCTCGACATGCTGTTTGGGTTTAACGGCGTCGAGGGCCAGACGGTCGTGTCCAACGGCAAATAGCGCCCGGAGGGGAGCCCGCAATGGCAGATTGCAAACGCTATAAGGTAGCCGCGATCGACCTGGGAACGGTGTCGTCGCGACTGGTGCTGGCGCAGGTCGAGGCCGGGGCGATCGTGGAATCGTCCAAGCATACCGAGATCACCGACTTGGGCGAGGGCGTGGACGCGACGGGGCGCTTTTGCGAGGCGGCCGTTGAGCGCGTGCTCGCTGCGTGCCGCATGTTTGTGGACGAAGCCCGTGCCTTTGGGGCCGCGTGCATCTGCACCACGTGCACGAGCGCCGCACGCGATGCGTCCAATGCTGCCCTGCTGCTGGACGACCTGCGCGATCTGGGGCTCGAACCGCAGGTGATTCCGGGCGAGGTTGAGGCGCGCCTGACGTTTTTTGGCGTAGCGCACGACTTTGCAGGCGAGCGCATCATCGTCGCCGATTCGGGTGGCGGCTCCACGGAGCTCGCGACGGGCGTCTATGCGCCTGAGCGCGGGGTCTTTGCGCTGGAGGGAACGCGCTCACTGGACATCGGTTGCCGTCGCGTGACGGAGCGGTTTTTCTCGGCGCTGCCGCCCGCACGCGGCGAGCTTGCTGCCGCTGCCTCGTGGGCAGGCGAGCAGTTCGCCGCCTATTTTGAAGGCCTGCCCAGCGACTTTGAGCGCGCCGAGCGTCTGGTCGCGGTGGGTGGCACGGTGACTACGCTGGTGGCTCTGGTCCACGAGCTGGAACCGTACGATTCGAGCTTTGTTCACCTACGCGAGCTGTCGCTGGAGCAGGTCTCGGCCGCTATCGAGCGCATGTCTGTGTTGGACGCGGAAGGCATCGCCGCGCTACCGGGTGTACAGCCCAAACGCGCGGGCGTGATCTTGGCTGGCGCCGTGGTGATCCGCGAACTCATGCGTGCCGGCGGCTACAAGACGCTCACCGTAAGCGAGAACAGCCTACTCGCCGGCATGGCCGCCACCATCAACGAGGTTCTCGACGGCGCGACTCCCACCATCGCCTGGACCCCCACTCTCAGCACCCTCTAAATAAGTTGCGGTGAAATACGGACTACAATCGCCCTTTCGGGCACCAAACAGTCCCTATTCCACCGCAACTCAACAGCCGGCACCTGGGGACAGTCCTCGCGGGGCGTCCCCACAGCGCCTATGCCAGCTTGTCGATCTGCCCAATCTCCCAAAGCGGAATATTGACGAGCATGCCCTCGTCTCTATATGCCGCCAGGGAGCTCCTCACGCAACGCTCGAGTTTGAATTTTTCGCAGGCTATTTTCAGACTCTTCGCTTTAAGGTTCTCTGCTGCCTTGACCTCAAGCGGAAGCACGGTTCCCGCATGGTCGATGGCAAAGTCGGTTTCGGCATTGCCGGAGGTAGAGGACCAATACGCGGGAGTATTGCCTTGGAGCAAAAGCTCCTGTGCGACGTATTGCTCGGTCAGCGAGCCTTTGAACTCGGTAAAAACAGCGGATCCGTTAAGAACGATGGCCGGAGAGAGACCGGAGAGCGCTCCGAGGATGCCGGTGTCGATGCAGAACAGTTTGAAGCCCGAGAGGTCTTCATAGCTCGAGAGCGGCGCCTTTAGAGCGGAGACACGTGGCACCTTATGAACGATTCCGTAGTCCGTGAGCCACTGGAGGCTTTCCTCGAAATCGCGTGCGCGCGCTCCGGGACGAAGGGCGCCATAGACAAACTTCTTGTTCTCCTTTGCAAGCTGGCCGGGAAGGGATTTCCAAACCAACCTCATGCGCTCGACGATGCGGGCGGGTGCATGTTTGCCAAAATCGGATTCGTAAGCCTCGATGATTTGCTGCTGAAGCCTTCGGGCTTCGATGAAGTCGCGTGTCTCGGCGAAAGCGGAGACAACTTCGGGCATACCGCCGACAACAAGGTGTTCCTTGAGCAAGCGCTCGAGCTTTTCGGTAACGTTTGCCAGAAGGTTCATGTCTGCGGCAAGGATGGCATCGGCGAGCGGGTTGCCGTCGACGGCACGAACGAACTCGGCAAACCCCATGGGACGCATGGTGAGCTGGTCGATTTTGCCGACGGGAAATGACTCGTTTTCGCGTCGGAGCGCGAGGCCCATATAGGAATCGGCTGCCACGATGTGGTATTCGGGTGCAAGTTCGTTGAAGTACTTGAGTGAGGTGATCCCGCGTGGCGCCTCTTGGATCTCGTCGAAGATGATGAGCGTGTCTGCCGGCGTTACGGTTTGGCCACGTAGGAGTTCTATCTGGGAGATGATGCGCTTGGGGTCGAGGTCCCCATCGAACAGCGAGCGTGTGCTCGGCTCGAGCATAAAGTCAAAACGAATGACGTTTCGATACTGCTGGCTTGCGAATTCGTTAAGAAGCCAAGTCTTTCCTGTCTGGCGGGCTCCCCTAAGCAAGAGAGGTTTGCGATTCGCCCTTGATTTCCAAGCGATAAGTTCACTCATAAGCTGTCGCTGCATATTGCCTCCCAACCCTCTCGGCTAGTATAAGGCCATTTGGTCGTTTCCATCGGAAAATGTGCGAGACAACCACGTTTTTCCATCGGAAAATGTGCGAGACAGCCACGTTTTTCCATCGGAAAATGTGTAAATACCAACCTAAGTTGCGGTGGAATAGTTCCTAAATGGGCTGATAAACTGCCAAAACAGGAACTATTCCACCGCAACTTAGAGCCCCGCCGGCGTGTAAAAGAAACGAGCCCGCATCCCTTGGGGACACGGGCTCGAAAGCTCCATATGGTAGGGGCGGTGGGACGTCCGCGCATTTGCTGCGCAAATACGCACCGGCTTCGGCCGCCTGTCGGCGCCCTCGCCGGCTCGCTACGGACGCTGCGCGTCCGCTTAACGCTCGCCCCCTCGCGGGTTCGAGTCTCACCGGCATCTAAAAGAAGCGAGCCCGCATCCCTGGGGAACACGGGCTCGCAAGCAATCACATGGTAGGGGCGGTGGGACTCGAACCCACAATCCTTGCGGCGAGAGATTTTAAGTCTCCTGCGTATGCCAATTCCGCCACGCCCCCGTGAGACTAGAAGTCTAGCACAAGCCGTCCGTTACGCGTTGACGGCCATCGAGTGT
>JAUMNV010000184.1 GCA_031295725.1 Collinsella sp. | reverse complement strand
TCACTCTGACGTACCTTGCCGGCGCGGCGGTGCTTTGCGCTGCTGCGGCCTGGATGCACATTCGTCGCAAGGCGAATGCGAAGGGAGGTAAGCGTCGTGAATAAGAAAGTTTGCTCCTTCCCGATCTTGTTTGCGCTGCTTACCCTCCTGATCGGCACCTGCGCGGTTGTGTTCCCCGCTTCCGCGCAGGCCGCGCCGACCTCGACCGGTTCCATCACGGTGAGCGGCACCGTGGCGAGCAGCTACGACGCCTACCAGATCTTTAGCGCCAACGTCGTCGACGGCGACAGCGACGCCAAGATCGCCACCGACCTCGCCTGGGCAAGCGACGCCGCGCGCGACGCCGTCCTGCCTGTGCTGCACAGCGCCGGTATGCCCAATTCCAAGACCACCGCGCGGGAAGCTGCCGAGTGGCTCAACACCGATTCTCACCTTACGAGCGCGCTGAGCGCACAGCTCGCTCGTTCCCTCCAGAGCTCTGGCGCCGCCTCCGTGGGCCTTAACGCGGGCACGACGGCCGAGCTGCCCTGCGGCTACTGGCTCATCGTCGCCAAAGACGACGCCATCGCCCAAGGCGAGGCCGGCACCGCGCCGATCATGGCCCTGGTCGGCGGCAGCGCCGTCACCGTCAAGCCCAAGGCCGCGACGCCCAAGGTCGCCAAGCACGTGCTGGAGGACAGCACCGCCGCCTGGCAGAAGGCCGCCGACGCCACGGTCGCCGACGACCTGTACTGGCGCCTCTCTGCCACGGTCCCGGCGGGCCTCACGGCCTACGACACCTATACGGTGCGGTTCGTCGACACCATGAGCGCGGGGCTCGACCCCTCCAAGGTGGCCGCGAGCATGCGCGTGTACGTGGCGGCGGGCGCGGACGGCGGCTTCGACGCCGTCTCGGCCGGCAAGGACGGCCGCGCCGGCACCGAGCCCGTGAAGGGTTGGACCGACATCACGGCCCAGTGCGCCACCAAGGTAGCGGCCGACGGCAAGACCTTCACCGTGCGCACCGGCGACCTCATCGCCGCGCTCGGCGGGGCCGATGCCTTCACCGCGGGCGCCCGCGTGGTCGCCGTGTACAACGCGCCGCTCAGCAGCGCGTGCAACCACGGCATCGCGAAGGGCAACCCCAACGAGGTCTATCTGCGCTACCCGCGCTCTCCCTTTGCCGACCAGTCCGGCGACGCCGGCTTCACCCGCACGCCGAGCGACGACGCGTGCGCCTACACCTGGGATCTCGCGCTCACCAAGCGCGGCAGCGACGGCGACAAGCCGCTTGCCGGGGCGGTCCTGAGCATCGCCGACGACCGCGGCCGCACGCTGGCGGCCGACGGCACGTGGGGTGCGGAGGGCAAGGCCACCGTCACCACGGGCGAGGACGGCCGCGTGACCGTCTCGGGCGTGGACTCGGGCAAGCTGGAGGTCCGCGAGCTCAAGGCGCCCAAGGGCTACACCGCCTTCGAGGGCACGCGCTCCGTGACGGTCAAGGCCGAGGGCCTGGACGTCGACCAGGTGGCCGCCGCCAGGCCCAAGCTCACCATCACGGCCGAGTCGCCCCTGCGCGCCGACAGCGCGGACGGGTCGACGGGCAGCCTGGAGGCGTCGCTCATCAACACGCCCACCGGCACACCCCCTAGCATTACCACCGGAGGCTTTATGCCCTCGACTGGCGATATGGCAATGTACGCCGCGGCCGCCGCAGCGGTCGCCGGAGCCGCGCTCATCGTGGTCGCGCTCCTGGTCAAACGGGGAGGTGGCAGCCATAAAGAGTAGCTGGCAGCCCCACAGAGAGCGGGGCGAGACGTAGCGAAGTAGATGCTAAGATACAGACAGATGATGACCGATCGAATGAGAACCAAACGGAAAACGGAGGAAAAGAAGATGAGCATGAGTAAGAACATCGCACGCCTGGCAGTAACCGCCGGCCTCACAGCAGCGCTGAGCTTCGGCGGAGTCATGGCCCCGGTGACCATGGCGTTTGCTGATGATCCGGTGACGGCTCCGGCAAATGGCATCATCATCGAGCAGAGCGAGAACAACAAGGGCACCGCTAAGACGCGTTTCGTTCCGTACCAAATCTTCAAGGCAAAAGTTCACGACGGCGAAAATGGTAAAGTCACATCTGATGTTGATTGGGCTGATACCATAACGCAAACCACCAAGGACCAGATTATTGCTGATATCCGTAGCGATGCTAGTAATGGTAAGAAGCTTTCCGGAACTCCTTCTGCTCAGGACGTTGCTGATTGGTTGGGCACCTATGTGTCCGAAAGCGGCAGGGGACTCGTTGTTAAGAACGGAGACTTGCTTAATAAAATAGCCGCCATTGTAAAGAAAAATGAGCAGCCGTCAGGTACGGCGTTCAATGCTGGTGATTCTTTTACGCCTGAGAGCGCTGGCTACTATCTCTTCCTGACAGATGATAACTCCATCGGTACGAATAAAGACTATTCCAACAAGAAACAGACGGGCACCTCGCCGATTTTCGCCGTCGTAGGTGGTACTGGAGTAACCGTGACCGAGAAGACTGGCATTCCCACGGTTACGAAGAAGGTCAAGAATGACAAGCTCCGCAGCGACTGGGCTGACAAGGGCGACTCCCAGATGGATCAGCCCGTGTACTACCAGCTGACCGGTACTGTGGCTGCGAACATCGATACGTTCAACACCTACTACTATGAGTTCCACGACGAGCTCTCCGCTGGTCTGACCGCGGATGAGAATTCTATTACCGTTAAGATTGATGACGAAACCGTGACGGCGGTCAACAACTACACCGCGAGTGTCACGAATACTACGGACGAGTCCGGGGCTGTAACTGGGCAGGTGCTGACTGTTTCCTTTACGGATCTTAAGGGTGCTGCTCGGTCCGTGGGCAAGACGCTTACCAAGGATTCCCATGTCGTCGTCACCTACACCGCCAAGCTTGACCACGAGAAGGCGAAGAATGTCGTGGTTGGCGGCGAGGGTAATCCCAACAGCGTCAAGCTCATCTACTTCAACAATCCCATGAGCAACGGCAAGGGCGAGTCCGTGCCCGATACCGTCCGTGACTACACTTACGCGCTCAAGCTCGTTAAGGAGGACTCTGCTAACGAGGCCACCAAGCTCGAGGGCGTAAAGTTCACCATCCAGGCCACGGGTGCCGACGAGGGCGCTGGCACTCAGTATGTCCAGGAGAACGGTTCCCTCGGCAAAGATCCCTGGAATTTCACGACCGATGGAAACGGCGAGATTAATATTAAGGGCCTTGATGCTGGTACCTACACGGTCAAGGAGACCGACACCCTTGGAGGCTACAACACGCTGGGCGCCTTCACCTTCACCATTAAAGCCGATGGCCTTAATCAAGACGAGGGAAATAATACCCTGACGGTTACTGCGTCCAAGGAAGGCCCCGAACTTGTCGTTGCTCCGACCTTTGATCATGGCACCGTCACCCTCACCGTCAAGAACAAGAAGGGCTCCAACCTCCCGCTCACCGGTCTTAACGGCGTGACCTTCACTTGGATCGCTGGTGGCGCGGTGCTGTGCATCGGCGTGGCTCACCTCATCCGCAGCCGTAAGCAGGCTGAGGAGTCCGAGCAGGAGTAACGCTCACTCACCCATCCCTTTGGCAGGTGGGATGTGATGGCCATGAGACTTGCGGACACTTTTCTCGTCCATCGACGTTCTTGCTTTGCCATTCTCTTTTCGGGGCAGACTCCGCACTGGAGTCTGCCCCGTTCTTTTTGGGATAACGCAGCCAGGCTCCATTGCCCGATGTATCAAGCGTATGAATATCGAACAGATGTTTGCAAATATTGCGTTTACCAGCTGTAAGTGCGAGTGCTCGCAGTAAAATACCCTTGCGACGCATCCCGTGCGCGGGCGGCCGACGACTCGATCGGAGGTCCCCAAATGCTGAAATTCCTTAACGCGCTCGCCGCCCTCGCGGCAGTGGGCTCGTTCGTCATCGCGTTTCTTGACTCGTATGAGGTTCGGTTTAAGGTCCGTAGGCGCACGCGCGGTGCGGACGGTAGAAGGCATTTGCGCCGCAACAAGCGCAAATAAGAATGCCCGGGGTTAGAGGCCCGGGCATTTAACAAAACCAGAAAACTAGGCCGCCCGCGCTTTCGAACACTTACGCGGGGTGCGTCGTTTCCTGTAGTTATTGTATCCCGAATCGCTTCGCCGATTCGGGACATTTTGAAAACGCAAACACGTCGGGCAAACCCGGACAATGCGGCCAGGTTCCGCTGGATGAGGAATCGTGTTTATAGCTATCGAACAAATGTTTGTCAAAATCGCGTTTACCAGCTGCGGGTGCATACGCTCGCAGTAAAATATCTTTGCGACGCATCCCGTGCGCGGGCGGCCGACGACTCGATCGGAGGTCCCCAAATGCTGAAATTCCTTAACGCGCTCGCCGCCCTCGCGACGGTGGGCACGTTCGTCATCGCGTTTCTTGACTCGTATGAAGTTCGGTTTAAGGTCCGTAGGCGCACGCGCGGTGCGGACGGTGGACGGCATTTGCGTCGAAAGCGCAAATAAGAATGCCCGGGGGTCGGATCCCGGGCATTTAACAAAAGCTGAAAACTAGGCCGCCCGCGCTCTCGTACACTTACGCGGGGTGCGTCGTTTTCTATTGACATTGTATCCCGAATCGCTCAGCCGATTCGGGACATTTTGAAAACTCAAATGCGGGCCCATACTCGCACTGCGCAATGCTGCTAGGCTGCGTTGTCCGGCGTGGAAGCTCGCTAATCGGCTATTATTTGTTTAGACAACTTGAGTTGTAGAGGAGTGACCGGCGATGGTGCAGGGCGCCAAACATATGAAGAGCAATAACGCCGCGGCCAACGGTGGCTCAAGCCCTCAGCCCAAACCTCAACCAAAGTCCAAACGCCGTCGCAAGCGACTGCCGCGCTGGGCCGATCGGCTCATCACCATCGTTATCATCCTTATTGGCGTGGGCCTTATGACCTGGCCGTGGATCTTGGACCGGCTCGAGGCCTCGGGCGTGTTCAACCAGATCAGCACCGTGTCCAGCACCGTGGACGCGCTGTCTGCCGAGGAGCGCGAGCGCATCCTGCTCCAGGCGCGCTCCTTTAACGAGCAGCTGGCGGGCGAGGCTACCGAGCTCCCCGCCGACCAGATCGAGCCCTACGCCCAGCAGCTCATCTTTGACCGCGACCCCATGATGAGCTGGGTCGAAATCCCCTCCATCGACGTGAGCATGCCCATCTACCACGGCACGAGCGAGGAAGTCCTTATGGCGGGCGTCGGCCACCTGGAGGGCACGAGCCTGCCGGTGGGCGGCACCTCGACGCATTGCGTGCTCACCGCGCACTCGGGCATGCGCAACCTGAGCATGTTCGACGACATCCATTCGCTGGAGCCCGGCGACCTGGTGCTGCTGCACACCATGAACAAGACGCTCGCCTACAAGATGGTGGACTCCGAGGTGGTGCTGCCCGAGGAGATGGAGTCGCTGACCATCGAGCCCGGCGCCGACAAAGTGACGCTCGTCACCTGCACGCCCTACGGCGTGAACGACCATCGCCTGCTGGTGCACTGCGTGCGCACCAAGTACAACAAGAAGGACGTCGACAAGCAAAAGTCGCTGGCCGACCGCCACTGGGGCAAGCGCGAGTTTGCC
>JAUMNV010000125.1 GCA_031295725.1 Collinsella sp. | reverse complement strand
GATGCAACGTTGCATCAGTGCGCATTAAGGGATAAATCTAGATATTTTCTAGAAAATATCTAGAAAATAGCAAATTATTCAACTGCGTACCAATGCAACGTTGCATTGGTACGCAGTAGGAAGGCCAAATATGCCGTTACCAACGAAACTCCCGTCCAACATCGAAGCAGAAAAGAAAGTGCTGGCCGCCGCCATGACGAACCGCGTTTCACGCGTGGAAATCGTGGCAAGTTGCACGGAGTCAGATTTTTTCTCTCCGTCGAACAGGACGATCTTCAAGGCGATTTGCGATCTTGATGCGAAGGGTATCGGGGCCGACTGCGTCTCCGTCATCGATGGGCTTCGGAGCAGCGGAAAGCTCGCTGCCGTCGGTGGCGAGGCATACGTCATCGAACTCATCTCGGACGACTTTGCTCAGGCGTCGTATGAGCACTACGTTGACATCCTGCGCCGTGACACCGCTCGCCGTAATGTCATCGCCGCGACCGCTGAAGTAACGTCGCTAACCAATAACCCGCCGATAGACACCGCGGAATACATCTCAGCAGTCCAGGACACCTTTCTCGCCGCGACCGAGCAATCCGTCCCAAGCGATTACAAGAGCATGGAAAGCGCTTTACGCCTCGTCCTCGATTCCGCCGAGGCGACCAGGACGGGCGGAGCGACGGACCATGTCAAAACTGGATTCTCCAAGCTCGATGAGCTTATCGGTTCGTTCGAGCCTGGACAGCTCATCGTCCTCGGCGCTCGGCCAGCGGTCGGTAAGAGTGCTTTCGCAATCAATCTGGCAACATCGATCGCAAGCGTTGGTACGAAGGTATGCCTCTTCTCGCTGGAGATGACTGCTACCGAAATAGGACAGCGCATACTCGCGAGCGCGTCGGCCGGCGCTTCAAGTGGCTTGACCATCGGAGCCATCAGGGATGGGCTTATCAAGGAGGGCGACCGCGCCCTGGCTGAGAACATCGTGGCATCCGTGAGTGCTCTGCCAATCGACATCGACGACACGCCCGGAACGACCGTCGCGTCCATTCGCGCCAAGGCGAGGCGCATGCTTCGCGGGCAAGGAAAGGGAATCATCATCGTCGACTACCTGCAGCTGGTTGATGATCCCAAGGGAAGCAAGTTCGAGAGCAGGAACGTTCAGATCGGCAAGATCTCCCGTTCGCTCAAGATCCTCGCAAAGGAGCTTAACGTTCCCGTCATTGCGTTATCCCAGCTTTCTCGGCAGGTTGAGAATCGCGTCGGAAAAGTGCCCCAGTTGTCTGATCTTCGCGACTCCGGCTCGATCGAACAGGACGCCGATATCGTTATGTTCTTGGACCGTTCAGCCGACGATCGAGAGGCGAACATGGATGGACGTCCGGCCAAGGGCATCGCGAATGTCATCGTTGCTAAAAACCGAATGGGGGCGACCGGGACTGTTGAGTTCGTCTTCAAGCCGGAGTACTGCCGGTTCTACGTTGCCGCAAGAAACGTAGCGCGATAATGCGGTGTATTGTGTACTCATGCAACGTTGCATGAGTACGATTTTGCCCAATTTCTAGAAGATCCATCGCAATATATGGATTGAAAAAGGGGGATCCATATGTATGGACCGGTGAGCAAGGACGGGCCGTCGATGGAGTTTGGCGAGGTCGGCGAGGAGATCAAAGATGAGGCACGGCGCCGGGTGGTGAAAGAAATCGTCGCAAAGCTCAAGGTCGATGCCGACGATGTCACCGAGATCACTGGAACCCCGGTCGAGGAGATTGATCCTTTCTGGAGCAAAGAGAACCAGAAACACCTAGAGGTAGCTGCAGAAAGGCTTGATTCCGGTAAGGGAGAGATGCACGAGCTCATCCCTTTAAATGACTGAAGCCGCCCCTACTAGGGCGGCTTCAGCTGCTGGGAGAAAACCCCAAACTGTTTCCATCCGCGCAGGGCGCCGGCTCTGCCAAGCCTATAAGCGCTCCCGTGCGCTATATGCATCCTACATTCTTATAGGCTTTCTTTTAGTACAAGCTTCATAGTTCAACCTGCAATTGTCCCAACGCAGCAGATAAACAGTATAATTTCTCTGTTTAAGAAGTGGGGTGCACTAGTGAATAGATATATAGACCGATGCGTCGATCGGCTGATCGAACGAGACCTCGTCATTTTCGGCGCGGTACTTGTTCAGGGACCGAAATGGTGCGGGAAGACGACGACGGCGCACCGCTTTGCGGAGTCATCGCTTTCTCTCTCCGATCCCGCTGGCGGCTTCGCGGCGCTTCAACTCGCTCGCCTCGACCCGGCTCAGGCGATAACCGGTGCGGCGCCGCGACTCATCGACGAGTGGCAGGAGGAGCCGAAGCTATGGGACGCAGTGCGTTTCGAGTGCGATGCGAGGGGAGGGGAACCAGGGCAGTTTATCCTTACCGGCTCGGCGACGCCGAACGATGCGGACCGACCGATGCACAGCGGCGTCGGGCGCATCTCCCGCCTGCGGATGGACACCATGACGCTTTCCGAACTTGGCGTCTCGTCTGGTGCGGTTTCGATCGGTGCGCTGTTTGCAGGCGATCCCGTTAAAACATCGCTCGGGTCCATCGATGGCATCAGCGGCGTTGCCGATATTCTCTGCCGCGGCGGTTGGCCTCAGGCGGTCGGTAGGACGACCGCCGAAGCGATGCGGATATCGGCTGCCTATATCGATGGCGTGTGCGAATCCGATGTCTCAAGAATCGACGGAGTGAGACGCGACCCGGAAAAGGTCAGGTCCCTGCTCTGCTCGCTCGCTCGCAACGAGTCGACTCTTTCCGGCACGAAAGCCATTGAAAGGGATCTGGACGGCGACATATCGAAGAACACAATTGCGAGTTACATGGACGCGCTGCGACGGATCAATATCGTCGACGACATCCCGGCGTGGCACCCGGCGCTCAGATCCCCGGTGAGGTTGCGCCAGGGCGCTAAGCGACATCTCGCGGACCCCTCGCTCGCCGTGGCGCTGCTCGGCGCGAATCCCAAGTCGTTGACGGCCGACCCGAAGACCCTCGGCCTGCTCTTCGAGTCCATCGTCCTGCACGATCTCAAGGTCTATGCGGCGGTCAACGACGCCTCCGTCTCGCATTACCACGACGCCGACGATCTGGAAGTCGATGCCATCGTCCACAGGCGCGACGGGTCATGGATCGCGGTCAAGGTCAAGCTAGGAAGCCCGCAGGTGCCGGAGGCATCCGAGAACCTGCTTCGCCTAGAGCGGAAGCTGGTCGAGCGCGGGGAAAGACCGCCTGCGGCTAAGCTCATCGTCATCGGGTTCGGGATGCCTACCCACACGACGCCGGACGGCATCACCATCGCACCCATCGACACGATCGGCATCTAGCGCGCAGCGTATCGGCAGCCTCTCCTGCCATACCTTTCGGTACACGCGGGTGATTTGCAAGTACCGACTATTAGCTGTATCGTCCGCAAGTCCTGTCTAATAGTCACTAATAGTGACGGTCGGGCAACGAGTTCGGGCTATTAGCCTTAATGTCTCCTATCCTCGGCCTGCTTCTTCTTGCATTGAAGCCTGAACCAGGTCCAGTTGGCATGGTTAAAAACGAGGGGCGACGCTTTTGCGTCACCCCTCGTCCCGGCCGGGTTGCTTTAGTTGTACACACGGTAGTTACACTTGAACTGGGTTATGTGTCCATAGCTGGAGCGGTACCAACCCGATGTATAGCTGATTACTTCTGGGCCTAGATATTCGTATCTCTTGTTGTAGCGAAGCTGACGGTAGGTCGTGTCGTACTCTGCTACGTAAAACGTGTCTCCAGAGAAGGCTTTGTACCGGTCCTTAACCGTCGAAGCCATGTACGCGGGTTCGACATCGCCTTTCTCCCCGTTGAGCGCATAGACGGGTGCCGCGATTCCGCATAAAGCCGTTGCCACGAGGATGGCGTAGACAGCCATGCGCGACGCATTGGACTTCAGCTGTTCAAATAGTTTCATGTCATTCACCTCCCTCGTATGTATCGAGGTATTCCTGCTTGAGCGTCTGCGAGGACGACTCGGTCTTTTCCACGAGCGTGCCGGCCTCGATGAAGTAGAACGAGTTGGTGAGGTCTGCCAGGTCGTCGAGCAGATGGCTTGAGATGAGCACGCTTCGTCCCCGCGCCACCTCGCTGCGCATCGCGTCGCAGGAGGTTTTCCGTTTTCCCGGATCGAGGCCGTTCAGCGGTTCATCGAGGATGAGGTACGGGCAATCGGTCGCTATCGCCATGGCAAGCTTTACCTGCTGCTTCATTCCTGTCGAGAGTTTA
>JAUMNV010000120.1 GCA_031295725.1 Collinsella sp. | reverse complement strand
AAATCTGCTACACTAGTACAACATGCCTCCGTAGCTCAGGGGATAGAGCACCGCTCTCCTAAAGCGGGTGTCGACGGTTCGAATCCGCCCGGGGGCACCAGGGAATATGACGGCGTCGCGGGAGCGGCGCCGTTTCTGGTTTGCGGGGGCCGCCGTGCTGCTCGCCCGTGGGGGACTGGCATCTGTTTCCTAGAGTGCGCTGCGGTAAATCTTTCTCGCGTTGTCCAGCGTGAGCTTCCTGAAGCTGCCGAAGAGCTCTCCGCGGTTGATCTTGAGGCCCGGAATCATCTTTTCGATATCGTCCTCGGTGACTCCGAACTCCGATAGCGCGCGCGGCATTCCCAGCGAGACGAAGAAATCCTGCAGCTCGTCGATGGTCGCTTCGACCGCGTACTCGATTGCCTGCTCGGGGGTTACCTCCACATCGAGCTCGTCCGCGTCCGAATCGATGGGTTCGATGCCAAGGGCCTGGGCGCTGAACTCCAGGAAGCGCTCAGGGTGCTCTCGCCATACGTAGCGCATCCAGGCGGGGAAGATGACGGCGAGGCCGGCGCCGTGCGTGATCTTGGTGTCCAGTGCGGATAGCTCGTGCTCAAGGCCGCGGCAGGTCCAATCGCCGTCGCGCAGGGCGTTATGGGCGAGCGTACCCACCCACATGATCTCGGCGCGGGCGTCGTAGTCATCGGGGTTCTCCATCACCTTGGGCGCCGCCTCCCTCGCGGCGCGCACTAGCCCGCAGGCGATGTTGTCGGTTACGCCCACGGCGGGCTCGCCGGAGAAGAGTCGCTCCATGATATGGGCGATCATGTCGGTCACTCCCGCGGCGGTCTGGCGGGCGGGCAGGCTGAAGGTCAGCTCCGGGTCGAGGAAGGCGATGGCCGGGCGGTTGAGGTCCGTGTTAATGCTGCATTTGAGGTGCTCCTCGTCGTTGCTGATAACGCAGGAGTTAGAGGCCTCGGAACCGGATGCGGGGATGGTCACCACGCAGGCGACGTCGATGCGGTCGGCGGGAACGGCGCGCTTGCGGAAGAAGTCCCATACGTCGCCGTCGTATACCGCCCCAGTGCGATGGCCTTCGCGCAGTCCATGACGGAGCCGCCGCCCACGGGCAGGATGATGTCGGCGTCGTTTGCCCGTGCGAGCTCGACGCCTTCTCGTGCCAAGCCTATTTCGGGGTTTGGACGCACCCCTCCAAGCCCGATGTGCTCCACGCCCGCGGCATCGAGCGATGCCCTCACGCGGACGAGCGTTCCGCAGCGAACTGCGGAACCCCTGCCGTAGATAATGAGCGCTCAGCGGTAGCCGGAGGCGGACAGAGTCCCCCAACCTTGTCGGTCGCTTTTCGCCCAAAGACAAAGCGGATGGGGGAGTAGAAGGAGAAATCGTTCATGGAGCTCCAATCTGGCGTTTCGCCCTACATGCGCGGAGGAGTTTTTCGGGCGCATCGCCTGCGTTCGCGTCGCAATCTCGGCGGCGCGGTGCGGTCCGTGGATTCCATCGTATCGCCCGCGGCACCCCTTACCGACGATTGAGGCGAGTCTGCATTTCGCGGCGCGACGTCCACCTGGCGGACGATATCCGTTCGCGACACGTGGCCGTCCCGGTCGCAATAGCGTATGCGCACCGGGTTGCCGAGATGGGCCTGCGACCCCTTCTCCTGATGCGAGCGCGCGAGACGGGCGAGCAGCGGCGCGAGCACCTGCTCGACCGTCTCCTCCCGATACCACGCCGCCACGGGCAACCCGTTCACGTCAAACCCGTACGTTCGCCATGCCATTCGCCTCGCCGCCTTCGCCGAACGAAACCGCGTATCCAGACCGCCGGTCCCCCACCCAGCACTTCGACGAGCCTTCGCGCTCACTTCTGCGGTCGGGATGCGCCCGCGAGGCGCTCGGCAGGCAGCGCCATTTCCGCTCGCTGTGTCGAGCGCGAGTGTCGAGAAGTCGCCATATGCCACTCAGATGTAGCATGGAGTGCCGAAGCGCACGCGCCCGTGACGAAACACTGGCGCCAACCCGTTCCGCGCACCACCCCGCCCGTAAGGTGTGTGGCGAAAGGAGGACCAGCCGCATGAACATCCCCGAGACACAGAGCCTACCTCGATCGCATTCCGCACGAGCTTCTCTGACATTTCCGCCCATTACCACGTGGAGGTCCCCGTCGCGGAGATCGCCTACGCATACGACTACATCAATTCCCGGCATGCCCCGCGCAGGCAGGCCACGCTGAACGACGGGTCCGCGGCCCGGCAGGACGAATGACGCGCTTCGGCACAGGCCATGCCGAAACGCGTCACACAAGCAAAGGAAGGAAGCCAACATCACATGAGCATCATCGCAGCACGCATCGACAACCGCCTGCTACACGGCATAGTGGCAACCCAGTGGGTACCCGAGTTCCGTCCGCAGCGTCTCATGGTCATCGATGACATCGTCGCCAACGACCCGACCAAGAAGGCCGCCATGCGGATGGCAAAGCCCTCGGGAGTCGCCCTCTCCATTATCAACAAGGAGACGGCTCTCACGAACTATCGGGCGGGCAAGTACGACGACCACACGGTCTTCATCGTGGCGCGAGACCCCCAGACCATCCTCGACGTCATACAGACGGGCCAGGTTGTTCCCACACTCGTGGTCGGAGGCACAGTCTTTCCCGAAGAGGGGTCAGACGCCGTCCAGGTGAGCAGTCGCGCCTACGTCACCAAAGACGAGCTGCCCGCATATCGAGCGATTGCTGGCACCGGCTGCGACATCACCGTTCGCTATGTGCCGGCCGACAAGCCCGTAGAGCTCTCCAGCATCATCACGCTTTAGCAAGGGAGTGAACTTATGACACCATCCATCATCCAGATAGCCGTCGTTACACTCATCGCCTTCATCTACGGAGCCGAGAAGAACGCGGGACAAATTCTCACGAACATGTCCGTCACGCCAGCATGGTTCGTCGGACTTGCGCTCGGCGACCCCGTAACCGGCCTCGCCGTCGGCGCCATCGTCCAACTCATGAGCCTGGGCGTGGCGGCCATGGGAGGAGCCTCCGTCCCCGACTATCCCACTGCCGCCATCATTGGCGCCGTCGTTGCCATCACCTCGGGTCAGGAGGCGAGCGTCGGCGTTGCCGCCGGAATCGCAGTCGGCATGCTCGGCCTTCAGCTCGACGTCATCGCCAAGACGGCAAACGGCTTCCTCGGGCGTACCTCGCAGCGCTTTGCCGAAGAGGGCAAGTACTCGCAGATGAAGAGCGTACTTTTCCTCGGTCCGGTCTTCTATGGCCTTACGGCGGCCATCCCCACGTTTGCCGTACTGCTCTTTGGCGCCGATGCCGTCAACGCTTTCCTCTCCGTCATGCCCTCCTGGTTCACGACCGGCCTCTCCATCGCCGCCGGTATCCTCCCCGTCGTCGGCCTTGCGATGCTTCTGTCCTTCATGCCAATGAAGAAATTCATCGCCTACGCCATCGTTGGCTTCGTTCTGGCCGCCTACCTGCAGATAAGCATTCTCCCCATTGCCCTGCTCGGTGCCGCCGCGGCCATCGAGTACTACAAGTCGCACAGCAATCCGTCCGTAAACGCCCTCGACGCTGGAGGTCTGGAAGATGAGTAACGAAGTTAACGCCACCAAGGCAAACGAAGCGCCAACCCGCCTGGCAGACGGAACGTACCAGCCAGTCCTCACCGTTTCCGATCTCGACCGTTGCGGCCGCCGCTGGATGCTCGGCGCGTCCATCTATAACTATGAGTCCCAGTGTGCCCCGGCGGTCATGTTCGCAACCGAACCCGCCCTGCGCAAGATCTATGCAGGAGACGAGGAGGGCTACCGCAGGTCACTTCTGAGCACCTATCGCTATTACAATGCGACTCCCCAGGTAAGCGGCCTGCTCCTCGGCGCCGGCCTAGCCTTGGAGGACAAGGGGCACAATGACGCCATCGACGCGGTCCAAGACCTTAAGATTGGCCTCATGGGCTCCCTCTCAGGAGTCGGCGATACGATCTTCGCCATCCTCATTCCCACCATCTTCGGCTCCATCGCCGCCTACATGGGACAGGCGGGAAACCCCGTCGGCGTGCTTCTCTGACTCGCCGTCGCCATCGCCATCTTCGTATGGAAGCTCTTTGACTGGCGCATAGGCTATAAGTTCGGCGACAAGCTCTTCACGACCCTTGCCGAGAAGATGTCCGTTTTCACCGAGTCGACGTCGGCACTTGGCATGATGGTCGTCGGTGCGCTCATCCCCACCGTCATCAAGGTCTCGTGTGGTCTCACGTTCACCATGGGTGACGTCACGCTCGACGTCCAGACGGGCATCCTCGACCAAATCATGGTCGGCATGCTGCCCGTAATAGCCACAGCCATCGTCTACGCCCTCGTCAAGCGCAAGGTCAGCATCAACAAGATTGTCCTCGGCATCCTCATCATCTCGTGGGTGTGCGCGGCTTTCGGCATTCTTGCTGCCTAGCCTAGGGCTAGACCAACCCACAAAGGACGCATTATGAGGCACATCATCATTGCATCGCACTACGGCCTGGCAGCCGGACTCGGAGACACGCTCAAGGCCATCATAGGACCGGGGCACGACATCAGGGTTGTCTGCGCGTTTACAGACGAAACCCCGCTCGAGGAGAAGCTCGCCAGCGCATTCGAGGGCATCGCCGAAGATGACGAGACCCTCGTTCTCACCGACATCCTTCAGGGCAGCGTAAACCAGCTCGTAGCCTGCTCGGCTCCGCGAGGCGCGTTCATAGTGACCGGCGTAAACCTTCCCGTGGCCCTCGAGCTCTCGCTCCACGCCGGACAGCTTACTCCCGATGTGGTGAGGCATGTCGTCACCCAAGCCAAAGAGCAGCTCGTCTACCTCGGAGATCTTACTCCGGACGTTGACGAAGAAGACGAATAGGAAAGACGCGACAGTAAGGAGGACGAGACATGCGCAAAGTCCCGACCAATAACCAGCACCTGTTCTACCAACCGAAGGACGTGTGGGTGGGAGACGTCATGCCCTTCGGCAAGGACGGCACGTTCTATCTATACCACCAGCGTGACACGCGCGACCCCGCTCCGCTTGCCGAAGGACAGCCCTTTGGGTGGTCGCTCGCGACCACCCAGGACTTCGTGACGTACCAGGAACACGGAACGGCGATCCCCCACGGCGGAGAAGACGACCAAGACCAGTTTATCTACGCCGGAACCGTTTACGAGGCAAAAGGGGAGGTACGCGCTTTCTATACCGGGTTCAACCGCAACTACCTGCGAGAAGGCAAAACGTCCCAGGTGCTCATGCAGGCGAAGGCCTGCTCGGATGATTATGCGACGTGGAAAAAGACGGGCGTTGCAGTAGAGCTCACGCCTCAGCCAGGATACGATGGGCGCAACTGGCGCGACCCTTTCGTAATATGGGATGACGACCGGAAGGAATACCTCCTCGTACTGGGCACGCGTAAGGGAGACGACCCCTCCAAAACCCTCCAAACTGGCAGGCTCGTTCACTTTACGTCGAAGGACCTCGAGCACTGGCAGTTCAAGGGCGACTTCTGGGCCCCCGGCCTCTACACCATGTTCGAAATGCCAGACATTTTTAAAATTGGCGATTGGTGGTACCTGGTCTACTCTGAGTACAGCGACGAGAACAAGATCGTCTACCGCATGAGCCGCGATCTCTACGGTCCGTGGGAGAAGCCGAGAGATGACGCCTTCGACGGGAGGGCGTATTACGCCGGACGGACCGCCTTCGACGGATCGCGCAGGATTCTGTCCGGCTGGGTCCCCACGCGCGAGAACGACGATGACCGGGCCAACTGGCTTTGGGGTGGCTCGTTTATGCCCCATGAGGTGTACCAGCGCCCCAATGGCACCCTCGGCGTTCGCCCTCCCCAAAGCATAAAGGATGCGTTCGAGTGCCCTGATGCCGTCCCGGATATCGAGCTTCGCGGAGACCACGAACGAACGGAGTGCGTAATCACCGAAAACGCAGGCGAGATCTTCTGCTTCGAGGCAGACGTGACGTTCAGGGACGCTTGCGACTTCTCAATTCGAGCCTACAAGAATCTCGAGACCGACGAGTCGTACGAATACCGCTTCGACCTCGACGCGAATCGGCTCTCGTTCGACAAGAGCCCCTGTTACAAGTGGTTCCGCGTAATGGATAAGGGGCTTTGGAGGCCAGTCTGGCTCGAGTCCGGGCGTTCTTACCACCTGCAGCTCATCGTTGACGACAACATCCTCGTCCTCTACCTCGACGGTACCGCACTCACGACACGCGTCTGCGAGAAGTTCGGCCACTCGCTTGCTGTTACGGTAACGAATGGCGAACTCAAACTGTCCAACATAGCCTTGGCGAAGGGGCTGCGCGAACAGGAAAAGTAAGCCAGTGAACCTCGTCGCCACAGCGACTCCCCCAGCAAAACACGCGAACAACGGGTCCGGCCGCATTCCGGCGACCGGACCCGTCCTGTGCCCTGATGGCACATGGCCCCGGGCTGCCGACAGCGAGGCGGCCTTAGGGGCCTCGCCTACAGATTCCTGAGTGCGTCGACGAGGGAGACCTTGCCCGCGGTGACCTCGTCGGCCTGCTTGATGACCTTTGCGGGCACGACGGCCACCACAGCGCCGGCGGCAGAGCCGATTCGAGCGATGTGGTCAGAGACGGAGCGAACGGCGAGCCGCTTGCCGACAGGGAGGCAGTCAAAGGTGGCAAAGCGCACTCCTACGGTTGGGATACGCCCGTGAGGCGCTCGGCGGACAGCGCTGTTGCCGCTCGCTGTGTCGAGCGCAGGTGTCGAGAAGTTGCCATATGTCACTACAGATGTATCATGGAGTGCCGAAGTTCACGTGCCCGTGACAAAACGCGGGCGCCAACCCGTCCCGAGCACCACCCCGCCCGTAAGGTGTGGGACGAAAGGAGGACCAGCCGCATGAACATCCCCGAGACACAGAAAGACCTGCTTGCCTACCTCGATCGCATCACGCGCGAGCTTGGCAGCACGCGGGGCGGGCGCATCCAGAACCGTCTCGACCACTTCACCACGGCATCTATAACCGACTCGCTCGCCATCTCGCGCAGCCTGGCAAGTCAGTATCTCAACGAGCTCGTGCGCGCTGGCCTCGTGGTGAAAGCAGGGGCACGACCGGTGTGCTACTTCCACCGCCGCTCCCTCGAACGCTTCTTCCAGTCTCGCATTGAGCGTAGCACCTACCCTTCGGTCGAGCAGCTCTTCGCCACGCTCGGAAACGGCGAGCGACTCGACTTCGACCGCGCAATCGGTCACGAGCTGAGCCTTGCGCCCTGCATCAGCCAGCTCTGCGCCGCGCTCAAGTACCCGCCAGCTGGCCTGCCCATCCTGCTCTGTGGCGCCTCGGGAACCGGCAAGGGTCTACTCGCCGAACTTGCCCTCGAATACGGCAAGAACGTCGGCGTCCTGCAGCAGGAAGCCAAGCTTGTGAGCATCGACTGCTCGCATTACGCAGACGATGCCCGCGCGCTCACTCACGACCTGTGCGCAGATGGCGGGCCTGCAGATCGGGCGAGCGGCGGCATCGTTTATCTCAAGGACGTCGACGCCCTCTCACCCGCTGCCCAGGACGCGCTCTTGGAGTGGGCCTCCGCACAGGCGGGCGCCATTGTGCCAGCCCCTGCTGTGCGCCTTATCTTTGCCACCTCAAACGAGGCAGACAGTACCGAGTGCCGCAGCCTCACGCGTCGCATCCCCATGTCCGCCCAGGTGCCGTCTCTGCGCGAGCGCACCCAGGAGGAGCGTGAGGAACTGACTCTCCACTTCCTCAAGGAGGAGGGCCGACGCATAGGACGCGACATCCTCATAAGTCGCGGAGCCTTCCGAGCCCTCGCCGGCACCAACTTCGAGGAGAACGTACGCGGCCTGCGCGACTGCATCACCAACTGTTGCGCCGAGGCCTATCTAGACACGAAGGGTGACAGCCTGGAGATTCGCACCTACCAGCTTCCCTCCGCAATCCTTGCCGGCTCCGCACTCGAGCGCAGCGAGAACGACATGCAGCTCATCGACACCACCCGGAGTATCCAAAGCCAGGCGGACGACCGCGCACGGCATGTACTCGACGCCATGCTGGAGCCATACGAGAGCTATCGCGAAGGCACGCTTGATGGGGGCGCGTGCAGCGCTCAGCTGGTGGAGCGAGCCCGCGACCTCGAGGACTACCTGGCGTTCGGGCAAAACCCGGGCCGCTCGAAGTCCGACGCATACGAGCAGATCGCCGACAGCGTCGTCACTTCCGTGAACGAACTCTACTCGATCGATTTGTCCCGAAAGAGCTCGCATCTAATCGCCCAGGGCATCTGCCTCCAGCTGTGGCCGCCCGCAAGCCTCTCGCGTTGGAAGAGCTCCCATGCAAGCGAGCTTTCCGGCATGCGCGGCGTCGTGGCCCAGCGCAACCGCTTTGCCGTTACTGTCTGCGCCTGCATCGCTGATGAACTCAAGGCCACGCTCGGCATCGCACTCGACGATCTCACGTGTCTGCTCGTCCTTGCGCATGCGGCACTCGCACTCGACCCGTCTAAGCGTCGTCGGAGCGTCGGTATCGTCCTCAGTCATGGCTACTCGACCGCCACGAGCATCGCCGACGCCGCCAATCGGATTCTTGACACGAGGGTCTTCGAGGCCATCGACATGCCCTACGACCAGAAGGTTACGGACGTCGCTGTTCCTCTTCAGCAAATCATCGACCGCTTCTCCTACGCAGACGAGGTCGTCATCCTCGTGGACATGGGATCGCTCCAGGATATTTATAAGAGTATGGAATCCACCTCCGGCATGACGCTCGGCATCATCAACAACGCCTCTACCGGCCTTGCGGTGGAGGTTGGCGCCGGACTTATCGCGGGTCGCTCCGTGCGAGAGGTTCTCGACGATGCTGCGGCAGCTTGCACCTGTAATTATCACATCGTGGCGCGCAACGCCCGACCGGACGCGATTGTCTTCTGCTCCGAAGGCGGACTTGACGCAGCTGCGCGGATCCGCGATCTCGTGGCGCAGAGCCTGCCTGGCGAGTCCCCCGCGCGGCTTGTCGCCGTTGACTGGCGGCAGCTCGCCAATAACGGATCTGAGGATGCCGCCTTCTCCCAGTACAACGTGCGCTCGGTCATCGGCACGGACAATCCGCACGCCGATGGAGTCCCGTTCATTTCGCTCGAGGAACTCATCGCCGGCGAAGGAACGGCCCAGATAGACCGCGCCTTCGCACGCTTGCTCGACGCTGACAGCTTGCGCACGTTCCACCAGAATCTCGTCAAGAACATGACCCTCAGGAACGTGGTCGAGTCCATCACAATCCTTAACCCCAACAAGCTCTTCGGCGAAATCGAGAGTGCCGCAGAGCGGCTCCAGCAGCTCACCGGAGACGTGATTGGCGCTCGTGTGAGCATGGGGCTCTACGTGCACCTGTGTTGTCTCGTGGAGCGCCTCGTGACCAGAAGCCCCATCGAGAACTACGCAGACGAGCAGCGCTTCGCCAATGAACACAACGATTTCGTCGAGGCATTCCGCACGAGCTTCTCTGACATTTCCGCCCATTACCACGTGGAGGTCCCCGTCACGGAGATCGCCTACGCATACGACTACATCAATTCCCGGCATGCCCCGCGCAGGCAGGCCACGCCGAACGATGGGCCCGCGGCTCAGCAGGACGAGTGACGCGCCTCGCAAGCAAAGGAAGGAAGCCAACATCACACGAGCATCATCGATCGCTGCGTGCAAGGCGGCGGGCCTCACCGTGTTCGCCAAGCGCGAGGAGCGTTTTGGTTTTTCGCAAGCAAATGCGGACGAAATCAGCGACCAGATTCCCGATCCGCTCAAACATGCAGGGCCCCTATGTGTTTAACCTCATTTTTCCGTGTGCGGTAGAATGGAGTCGTTGAGATCGCGAACGCCTTAAAGGGAGAGTTTTTGTGGATGCGCATCTGGATGGGGGCTCTTCCGCCCCGCTGTATCAACAGGTGCTCGATTTGCTTAAGAGCGATATCGAACAGGGGACATATCCCGTTGACTCGCAGATTCCAACGGAACTTGAGCTTTCTAAGATGTACGGCGTGGGAAGGGTCACGGTTCGCCGCGCAATAGAGGAGCTTGTGGGCGAGGGGTATCTCACCAAGCGGCAGGGGCGTGGTACGTTTGTGACCGCGACAAAGATAATTCGCAAGGTGCATCAGAAGGACGATGTTCAGAGTTTTACCCAAGCATGCGCTGAAAACGGCATGAAGGCGGGCGCTCGCGTCGTTGCCCGCAAGACCGTTGCCGCCGATCGCGACCTCGCTTCTTTCTTTGGCTTGGATGAAGGCTCTGACCTCATCTTGGTCTCACGCGTGCGTACCGCAGACGGCGTGCCGGTCCTGTTCGAGAACAACTACTATCCTGTCGATGGATTCGAATTTCTCAAAGATATCGGTCTCTCCAATTGTTCGATATTCGAGGCCGTGGGGGAGCGTACGGGTAGGTATCCCTGCTCGTCCGATCCCTGCAGGCTGGAGATCGCCCGTGCGGGAATTGATGCCGCCCGCGAGCTCAAGGTCCCAGTAGGGGAGCCGCTGTTCTTCATGAACGCGGGTTTTCTCGATTCCAACGGAGAGCGCTTCTGCTATGGCAGACAGTACTACGTGGGTTCGCGCTACAGCTTCGATATCTAGCGGCTCTGTCTCACACAGCGCTGTTCTCGTATTGCCGCGGCAGGTCCGTTTAGCGCGTAAAAGTTACCACTTATAGAACAACCTAATATGTTTCTTGACCGACGCCTTCATGCAGGTTATACATAGAACAACCTAAGATGTTTGCCTATACGTGAAGGATTTTTGGCAAGCATCGTTGCTCTGGCAGGAGGTTAAGAATGTCGGATGCCAAACAGGAGAAGCCCAAGCGCAGATTCCATCTCCAGCTTCCCCATGTGTACACCATCGCGTTCATGCTGATCGTGTTCTTCGCGGTGCTCACATGGATCGTCCCATCGGGTCAGTTCGACCGCCAGACCATTCAGACGGCCGCGGGCGAGCGAGAAGTCGCCGTAGCCGGAACGTACCAAGAGGTCGACAAGGTCTACACCGATTCGGAGACGGGGGAGACCGTCGATCTGCGACAGGGCATCGATGCCGTCCTGCAGGCTCCCGCCAAGGGCATTCAGGCTGCGGCCGATGTCGTCGCGTTCGTCCTGCTGATCGGCGGATCGTTCGCCATCGTCACCAAGACCAACGCCCTAAACGCCGGCATGAGCCGCGTGATCAAGAAGCTGAAGAACAAGGACATCTTGATCATCCCCATCTCCATGATCCTGCTCTCGATCTGCGGCACCACGTTCGGCATGTCCGAGGAGGCGCTGCCGTTCTACGCGATCTTCATCCCCATCATGCTGAGCATCGGGTATGACTCCATGACCGCGTTCATCATCTGCTTCCTCGGCCCCAACCTTGGTTACTGCGCATCCACTATTGATCCTTTCAACGTGCTGATCGCCCAGGGCGTTATCGGCATCGAGGGAAATCCCCAGCTTTGGCTCCGCGCCATCCTGTGGGTCATCTTCACCGCCGCGGGCATTTTCTGGGCCATGCGCTACGCGCGCCGCGTCAAGCTCGATCCCAAGTCCTCCATCACCTATGAGGACGATAAGCAGAAGCGCATCGAGTTCTCTGTCACCGATGCTTCTATCGAAGAGGAGTTCACGCTTCGCCACAAGCTCGTCCTCATTGATTTCGCGGTCGGCATGGGCGTTATCGTGTGGGGCCTCGTTACCCAGGGCTGGTATATGGACGAGATCTCCATGGTGTTCCTGGCCATGGGCCTTCTTGCCGGCATACTCGGCGGCCTGGACGAGAAGACCATTGCGGAGGAGTTCGTCCGCGGAATCGCCGACTTCGCCTACGCAGCCTGCATCATCGGCATCGCCCGCGGCATCCTGGTCGTCGCAGAGGGCGGAATGATCATCGACTCTATTCTTAACTGGCTCGTCGGACTCCTTGCGGGCGCTCCGTCCTTCATCTATACCACCTTCATGTACATCGTCCTCGGCCTGCTTTCGCTGCTGGTTCCTTCCAGCTCCGGCCTCGCTGCACTCACCATGCCCGTCATGGGCCCGCTGACCGAGCTTATGGGCCTCAATCCCGAGGCTGCCGTCACCGCTCTGCAGTTTGCGAACCAGACCGTCAACACCATCAGCCCCGTTGCGGGCATGACCGTCGCGGGTCTTGCCGTGGCGAAGATCTCCTTCGGGCAATGGTGGAAGACCATCTGGAAGTTCTTTATCTTCATGGTTCTGTTCGGATTGGTCGCGACTGTGATTTCCGGCCTACTGCCGATGTAGGAGGTGCCCAGCATGGATTTAAGCGCTTCCACACCCCGTCTGCGTCGCGAGCAGGTCGCCGGCATGAACATTCACTACATCATGTGGTCGCTCGATTACTTCCTTGATGCTCAGCAGCGCCTTGGCTTCAAAACCATCGAGCTTTGGGCGGCCGAGCCGCACGTGACGCTGGACCACACGGGGTATTTCGAGGCCGACGAGCTTCGCCGCAAGATCGAGTCCCGCGGACTCTCCGTGAGCTCCCTGTGTCCGGAGAACGTGGTGTATCCGTGGCAGTACGCTGCCAGAAAGCCCCTCCACGCGCAGCGGAGCCTCGCTTACTTTAAGCACGGCATCGAGCTCGCCGAGGTGCTCGGCGCCCCGTATATGTCCATCAACTCCGGTTGGGGCGATTGGGACGAGGACCGCGAGGAGGCTTGGAAGCGCTCTGCCGAGCACTTGGCGATTCTTGCGGACTATGCCGGCGAGCACGGCGTGACCCTCTGCATGGAGAGCCTGAGGCCGGAAGAGAGCAACTTGGTGGTTACACTCGCGGACGCCAGGCGCATGCTTGACCAAGTAGCCAGCCCGCACCTTACTCCAATGGTGGACACTACCGCTATGGGAGTCGCCGGCGAGAGCCTTGAAGAGTGGTTTGCCGAGTTTGGCGATGGTGCCATAAGGAACATGCGCTTCATTGATGGCGACCCATATGGCCATCTGGTTTGGGGCGATGGAAAGCACAGTATGGACGATTTCGTACGCGTCCTCAACGCGCATGGGTTCGAGGGCTATCTTGGCCAGGAGATCACCGATGGAAGGTATTTCGATGATCCCGCAGCAGCGGACCGGCACAACATGGACGCCTTCGAGAGGTATTTTGTCGACTAGCGCGTAGCTCCCATTCGCGTGGGGAAGTCAACACGCTTGACGAGAAGACTCGCAGTAAACGTTGGCGGATTCGTCCGCCGTATCGAAAGGAAGAATAACAATGAACGCACATGATCTTATCGCCGACGCAATCGCTGAAAAGGGCGGTTTCGATAGCGTCTTCTGGGTTGCCTGCGGCGGCTCCCTCATCGACCTGCTGCCCGCCCACGAGCTGCTCAAGCGCGAGGCGACTACGTTTGCCAGCGAGGCGTATACCGCCCGCGAGTTCGATATCATGCGTCCCAAGCGCCTGGGCGAAAAGTCCCTTGTCATCGCTTGCAGCCACTCCGGCAACACCCCCGAGGTAATCGATGCGTGCTCGATCGCCAAGGCGGCGGGCGCGACCGTTATCGTGCAGACGGACAACGCGGGTTCCGGCATCGATAACGGTGAGTGGACGTGCTGGGTATATCCGTGGGGCGAGGGAGTTCCGCAGGCGGAGGTGCCCGCCGGCATCTCTTTGGCTCTCGCTTCCGAGCTCCTGGATCAGCAGGAAGGTTATGCCGACCTTGCCGACATGTACGAAGGCATCGCCAAGATGGACCAGATCCTGCCTGCAGCTCGCGAGAAGGTCAACGCCGAACTCTGCGACCGTTTTGCCGCCCTGTGCCAGGACCACAAGTTCCTGTATATCTTGGGGTCCGGTCCCGTGTTTAGCCAGGCCTATGGCTTCGCTATCTGCTCGCTTATGGAGATGCAGTGGCAGAGCTGCGCCTATATCCACTCCGGCGAGTACTTCCACGGCCCCTTCGAGGTGACCGAGCCCGGAGTCTTCTACTTCCTGCAGATGTCTTCTAGTGAGTGCCGAGCCATGGATGAGCGCGCCCTCGCATTCCTCGAGACCCATACCGACACTCTTATGGTGCTCGACGCCATGGAGTACGGCATGGACCAAGTACCGGCGAGCGTTCGCGCGTTCCTTGATCCAATCCTGTTCTACGCGATGAACTGTGAGCTGCGCTCCGCTCGCGGCAAGGTGTTCGACCATCACCCGGACGTGCGTCGTTACATGGGCATCGAGAAGTACTAGCGATTTTAAAACGGGGCGCGAGGCGCGTTGAGACGTGCGAATCCCTCGCGCCCCGTCTGCTCGCCGTAACCACGGCGGTTTACCTGAATGGAGATAACCATGGCAGCCTATCCTATAAGCGTGCTTGGCTTTGGAGACAACGTTGTCGATAAGTACGAGCACGTCAAGACCATGTATCCCGGCGGCAATGCAGTTAACTTCGCCGTCTTCGCCAAGAAGCTCGGCGTCGATCGCAGCGCCTACATGGGAATCTTCGGATCAGATGAGGAGGCCGAGCACGTTATAGCATCGCTCGAGGACGAGGGCGTCGAGCTTCTTCGCTGCCAGCAGGTCCTGGGCGTCAACGGCGCCGCTCGCGTGACCGTTGACGAGACCGGGGACCGTATCTTCCTGGGCTCCAATGAAGGCGGCATACGTGGCGACATGCGCTACGTGATAGACCGCTTCGCCGCCGAGTACGTCAGCGGCTTCGATTTGGTGCACAGCGGCAACTACTGCTTCACCGAGCGCGAGCTCCCCAAGATCAAGGCTGCCGGCGTGCCTATCAGCTTCGACTTCTCCGATGACTCCACCGACGAGCACTTCGGGCAGATTGCGCCATTTGTGACGTACGCCTTTATGTCCATGGGCGACGCTTCCCTGGAGGATATCAAGGCGAAGCTCGAGTGGGTGAAGGCCCTTGGCCCTCAAATCGTATGCGCATCGCGCGGGAGCAAGGGCTCCGTCGCCTATGACGGCGAAAACTTCTACGAGCAGGGCATCAAGCCCGTGGCGCCCGAGGAGCTCAAAGACGCTATGGCGGCCGGCGATTCACTGCTGACGGCGTTTTTGGTCACCTATCTTTCCAAGAAGAAGGCCGGCGAGTGCGGCGAGGCCGCGATTCGCGAGAGCTTGGACTTCGCTGCCGGTTTTGCGGCGGAGACCTGCAAGATCGAGGGCAGTTGGGGCCACCCGCTGGTCTACGAGAACTAGTTTTTTGTCGTGGCGGGGTGTCTTGGGGCCGCCCCGCATTGCGTTAGGAGTCAAGATGTCCGTTCGTGCCTGCGCGGCAGGATTTTGCTGCGCCGATGTCTACCAGAATCTGGATCCCCTGGGTTGCATCCAAGGGGGCCTCTCAGGAGCGCTTCGAGGGGTGCTTCTTGAGTATATGAAGGCAAAAGGGATATGCAATCTTCATATACGGCCTTCTTTTAGAGGGCGTTGTCCTTACTCTTTCATCTCCTTGCCTATGGACATTTTGTCCATAGGCAAGAGTCCATGGTCGAGATCATGGTGAAGTTCTGCGGCCAGTAATTACTGCATTACATATTCTGTTGTCACCTGGGAGGCTCGCTTTTGCGGGCCTCTTTGCGTTGCTAAGGGGCCATGGTCTGTCGATAAATAAAGCGCCCGCTTGCGGGGGAGCAAGCGGGCGCCGTTGAGCGAATATGTTTGCGGCCCTAGCCGCTGCGGGTGATGGGTCCTCGACTAGTTAGTCGTGCCGGAATCGTCGCCCGAATCGGAGCCAGAAAGCGAAACCGTCAACGTGATCGTGCTGTCGGTGGACTGCTTGCCAGTGGGGGAGACGCCCGTCACGGTGGCGTTTTCGTTGCCACTCACGGGGTTGCCGTTCTGATCGCAGAATGCGATGTTGTAGAATCCGGCGTTGTTGAGCGCGGTGACGGCGGCGGAGATGCTCTTGCCGTACAGGTTGCCCGGAACGCTGGCCTTGCCGGACTTCTTGGCGATGACGACGGTGATCGTGGCGCCGGGCTTCTGCTTGCCGCTGGGGTTCCAGCTAATGACGGTGCCCTCGGTGACGGAATCGTTCTCCTGGTAGCTCACGTTGACGCCAAAACCGGCCATGTCGAGAGCGTTGCGTGCCTGGGCCTCGGTCATGTCGGTCAGATCGGGGACGGAGGTGGTGTCAGGACCGCTGGAGACCTTATACGAGATGGTCGTGCCCTTCTCGACTTCCTTGCCGGCATCAGTGCCCTGCTCAAAGACCTGGCCTTCGTCGGCCTCGTTGGCCTCCTCGGTTGCGTTGCCCTTCAGGCCCACGCTTGCCAGCGCGGCCTCGGCCTGGTCCTTGGTTAGGCCGACGAGCTGCGGAACCTCAACTTTCTCGGAGGGCTTGGGGCCCTTGGAGATCACCAGGTTAACCTTGGAGCCCTTGGGCTTCTTAGTGTTGCCGTTGGGGGTCTGCTCGGCAACTTTGCCCTCGCCGACATCGTCGTTATAGCTCTGGTCGACAGTTCCGACCTCAAGGCCGGCCTCCTTGATCAGCTCGATAGCGGTCTGCTGGTCCTTGTTAAGCACATCGGGCACCGTAACCTGCTCGCCCCCAAAGAGCCCGGTGGCGAAGGCCACCACAACGCCAACCACGGCGATTGCGGCGACTACGGCGGCGATAATCTTGTTCTTGTTGGACTTGGGCTGATCGACCTCGTAGGAACCGGTGGAACCCGAGACGGCGCTGCGGGGGTTGGTCTGTCCGCTTACGCCCGATACGGGGCGAACCATAGCGCGCGTGGAGTCAGACAGCTCGCGAGTCTTGGTGGCGCCCAGCTCACCGGGGGCACCGATGATGCGCGTGGGCTCCGAGACGTTGACGGCACGGCCCGACAGGTAGCTGTTGAGCACCTGACGCAGCTCGTCGGCGGTCTGGAAGCGGTTTGCCGGATCCTTCTCCATGCACTTGAGGATGATGCGCTCAAGGTCGGCGTCGACACCGGAGTTGATCTGGCTCGGCGGAATAGGCAGCTCGTTGACCTGCTTGAGTGCGACTGAGATAGCGTCGTCACCGTCAAAGGGAACGCGGCCAGTGGCGCACTCGTACATCACGACGCCCAGCGAGTAGATATCCGAGGTGGGGCCGAGGTCCTGACCACGGGTCTGCTCGGGGCTGACGTAGTGGGCGGTTCCCAGCACGTTGTTGTCTTGCGTGAGGTGGCTGTTCTTGGCGCGCGCGATGCCAAAGTCCATCACCTTGATGTTGCCGTCGGGCAGCACCATGATGTTCTGCGGCTTA
>JAUMNV010000068.1 GCA_031295725.1 Collinsella sp. | reverse complement strand
TGCTCGACTGCCTGCTCGAGGTGCAAGACCGTATTGCCGAGACGTTGGCACGCCCCGCCGACGTTGTCGCGTTTCCCACGATTTAGTTTGACCAAAGGAGTTTTAATCCATGATTTCCATGCGTGAGGCGTATGAGAAGATTGGCGCCAATTATGATGACGCGTGCGCTCGGCTGATGGGCGAGGAAATGCTTAGCCGCTTTGCCCTCAAGTTTTTGGATGACGAGAGCATGTACAAGCTGGAGGCCGCCATGGCGGCAGGAGACGCCGAAGGTGCGTTTATGGCAGCGCACACGCTCAAAGGCGTGAGCCAGAACCTGGGATTCGATAATCTGTACGAGCCGGCGGTCGTGGTGACCGAGGCGCTGCGCGGTGCCGATACCGTTGACGGCGCACGCGAGGGAATGCATGCGCTGCAGCAGCAATATGCGGCGACGATGTCGGCCCTGCGCGAGGCGGCTGAATAAGGGCTTGCGAGCCTTGGGCTGTGTGCCGGCTACATATAGGTAAAAGGGCTCCCCGTCGGACCATGTGGCCGGCGGGGCGCCCCTTTTGTGTTGTGCTGTCCGTGAACTAACGGGCCTGCTTGACCTTTGCCGCTGCCTCGACAAACGACTTCCACAAGTTAAAGTCGGTCTCGAGCGTCTTCCACGTGTACTCAGGGTGCCATTGCACGCCCAGGCAGAAAGGCTGGCCTTCGACCTCAATACACTCGGGAACGCCGTCGGTTGCCTTGGCGACCAAGCGCGTGCTTTTACCCAGACGATCGACGCAGCAGTGATGTGCGGAGTTGGTCTGGATCAGCCTGTGCCCGCCAACCGCGCGCTCCAGCAGCGAGCCCGGCACGACCTCGACGGGATGCACAGGGTCGTTGAGCACGTGGGTGTGGCGCCACTGCGTGCGGCCCTCGCGAGCGCCCAGGCTCGGCACGTCCATGCACAGGGTGCCGCCGGTGGCGACATTGAGCAACTGCGTGCCGCGGCAGGTGGTAAAGAGCGGCTTTTTGGCACGGAGCACCTCGCCGACCAGCTTAAACTCAAAGCTATCGCGAATCTCGCAGCAGAGGGTGGGATCGTAGGGTCGATCATCGCCCCAACGTTTGGGATTGACGTCGGGGCCGCCGGGGATGGCGATGCCGTCGGCGATATCAACGTAATGACGGATGACCTCAATGTCCTCGGTGATGGACATCTGCAGCGGCAGGCCGCCAGCGGCAAGGATGGCATCGACAAAGACACTTGCGATTTCCTCGTTGGGGGAGAGCATCTCGGTTAAAAACGGCTCTGCCTCTTCCCAGCGCGGCGCGACGAGGATGAGCGGACGGTCGGCGGGGGCGACGTCGACATGCGGGGTGTAGGACGATGAAGTGCGGGTTCCGATCATGGTTGCGGCTTTCGAATCCGGGTGGACATGGCACAGGGGTGACGCGGGGCAAACGTTACTGATGAATTTGCCCGCGTGGCAATTGGGTTAGTGACCCTTGATGGAGTTGAGGAAGTCCTGGGCGCGCTTGGTTTGGGGGCGGTCGAAGAACTCGTCAGGCGTGCCGGTTTCCACGATCTGGCCGTCGGCCATAAACACGACGCGGTCGGCCACGCGGCGGGCGAAGTTCATCTCGTGCGTGATGACGATCATCGTCATGCCCTGCTGGGCCAGACGGACCATGACCTCGAGCACCTCGTTGATCATTTCGGGATCGAGGGCGCTCGTGGGCTCGTCGAAGAGCATGGCCTTGGGCTGCATGGCAAGCGAGCGAGCGATGGCTACGCGCTGCTGCTGGCCGCCTGAGAGCTGTGCGGGTACCTTATCGGCCTGATCGGCCACGCCCACGCGGCTCAGCAGGTCCATGGCGCGCTCACGAGCCTCCTCCTTGGACACGCCCAGCACATCGACCGGCCCCAGCATGACGTTCTGCAGCACCGTCATATGTGCAAACAGGTTGAACTGTTGAAATACCATGCCCAGCTCGGCGCGCATGCGGGCAAGGTCTTTGCCTTCCTGCGGAAGCGGCTGACCTTCGATGAGGATCTCGCCCGAGTCGATGGTCTCCAAGCGGTTGATGGTGCGGCACATGGTCGACTTGCCCGAGCCCGAGGGCCCGATCACGACGACGACCTCGCCGCGGTCGACCGAGAGATTGATGTCGTTGAGGACATGTAGATCGCCATAGTGCTTATCGACGTGTCTGAGCTCGATCAGCGGCTGATTGCCGGTTGAAGAGGTGCTCTGTGCCATGGTGGTCGGCTCCTTATGATTCGAAATGGTAAAGCGTTAGCGGATGATGGTCGCACCGGTCTTGTGCGAAACGTAGACAGCGGCCTTGTTGATCGCGACGTTGATGAGGATGTAGATGACCGCGATAACCAGGTAGACCGACACGAGGGCGTCGTAGTTGGTAATGAGCACGCGGGCATTTTGCATGAGGTCAGGGTAGCTCACCACGTAGGCGACGGTGGTGTCTTTGACTACGACCACGAGCTGCGAAATCAACGACGGAATGATAAACCGAATAGCCTGCGGCAACACGATTTTAAAGGTGATTTTGGCCTTGGAGAGACCGAGTGCCTGGGCGGCTTCGACCTGGCCGCGCGGCACGGCGTTGACGCCGGCACGGAAAATCTCGGCGAGTACGCCGGCGGCAGCGAGCGCGACGGGAAGTGTGAGCATCCAAAACGACGGCAGCGCAATCTTGTACTGGGGCAGCACCAAAAAGAAGAAGTAGATGAACAGCAGGCTCGGTACGCCGCGGAAGAAATCGGTGAGTACGCGGCAGACCAGCTGCAGCGGCTTAATGTCGCTCGTGCGGCCGAGCATGAGGGCTAAGCCCAGCACCAGCGCGATGGCGCCAGCGGTGAGTGCGACTTTAACGGTACCCTCAAAGCCGGCAAGCAGGAACTTCCAGGTGGTGAGGTGCGTAAAGAAATACCAATAGTGGACCGAAAGCTGGCCGGTCACATAAAAGCGCTGCAGTAGCAAGGCGATGAGCGCCGCCACGGCAACCAATGAGATGGCGGTGCCGATGCGAATCTTGGCGCGCATCTTGGGGCCGGGAGCCTCGTAGAGCGCATCACGTATGGTAAGCGCAGGGGAGAAATGCTTGCTCATCGGAGGATCCTCACCTTCTTATCGATATAGTTGCCAATGTGGCTCACCACAAAGGCCGTGCCCAGGTAGCCGAGCGCCGAGATAAAGAACGCGGCGACGCCGCCGAGCGAGCGCGTGTTGATATAGCTCACCACGCCGGTGAGCTCCTGCGGTTGCAGCGGCACCTGACTGCCGAGCGCGGTGGTGAGCATGACGGCGATAAAGAGGTTGGTCGTGGGCAGCACGCTCGAGCGCAGTGCCTGCGGAATCACAATCTTGGCGAGGATGCGATTGAAGCTCATGCCGAGTGAACGTGCGGCTTCCACCTGGCCGACGCCGACGGTGTTGATGCCGCTCATAAAGTTCTCGGAGCCAAAGGCCGAGCCCAAAAGGACCGTGGCGACGATAACGCAGGTGCGGTAGGGCAGAACGACCTTGAGCGGCGGCAGCGCATAGACGACGATGATGAGCAGCGCGATGCCGGGGATATTACGGAAGACCTGGACATACAGGTCGCCAAAGACGCGCAGCGGCTTGAGCGGCGACACGCGCATCACGGTGACGGCGACGGCCAGCACCATGGCGATGGCAAACGACTCAAGCGTCATACCCCAGGTTGCTAGCAGCGCGTCGATATAGTTCTGGCCATAGAGCGACCAGAGTTCGGAGAGACTCATGCGGACCTCCCGCCGATAAGGAAAGGGGCTTCCGTGTGTACGGAAGCCCCGGCAACTCTGTGAGGAAACAGTTTACCGCAATAAAGCGCATCGTGCGTTTCCATATGGTTTCGCAGCGGCTGATGCCATGCTTGCGAGCTTAGGCACCGACCTCGGGCAGCTCGGGAACGTTGGTGTCGCCCGTGCGGTCGCCGATGCAGATCTGCCACAGCTCGGTCCAGGTGCCGTCGTCCTCGATCTTCTTAAGGAAGTCGTTGACAAAGGCGACGCCGTCGGAATCGAGCGGCAGGCCGATGCCATAGGGCTCCTTGCTGCCGAAGGGCTTGCCGGCGATCTTGTACTTACCGGGCTCGCGGACCAGGGCGCTCTGCTGCATGTTGTTATCGATGACGTAGGCGTCAACGCGGCCCTGCTGGAGTGCTTGACGGGCCTCCTCGTCGGTCTTGAACTCCTGCTGGCTGGCCTTGGGGGCGAACTCCTCCAGGATGGCGGGGCCGTTGGAGCCGGACTGGACGGCAACGTTCTTGTCGGCCAGGTCGTCGACGCTCTTGATGTCATCGTTGTCAGCGAGCACCAGGATGGCCTGCTGGGTGTAGTAGTAGGGGCCGGCAAAGGAGACGAGCTTCTTGCGCTCGTCAGTGATGGTGTAGGTGGCAAAGACAGCGTCGACCTGGCCGTTCTGCAGGACGGACTCGCGCGTGTCCGAGGTCACCTGGGTGATCTCGACCTTGTTCTCGCCCAAGATGTAGTTGGACAGAAGCTGCGCGATGCCGGCATCGAAGCCGCGGGTCTGGCCGTCTTTCTCGTTGAGGAGGGAGAAGAGTGTGGAAGTCTGAACGCCACCGATCTTAAAGACGCCGGCGTCCTTGACGGCCGTGGCCCAGGTGCTGGCGGCGATGGCATCGTCATCGGCCTTGGGGCCGTTGTCGACGAGCTTGTCGAATGCCTTGGCGTCGAGCGTGGTGGAAGCTTCGGTATCATTGGAGCTCTTGGAAGAGCCGGCGGCGGAACCCTTGTCGGCCTCGGCGCTGGTGTCGGAGCAGCCGGCAAGACCAAGGCCGGCGACGGTTGCGAAGGTGGCGGCGACAAAGCCGCGGCGGTCGAGAACGACCTGCTGGGAGAGGTTCTTGCTCATGGTAGAACACCTTTCTCAATAAAATCCCTAGCGGTTGAGTAGAGTTATACCCCATCGCGCTCAAATGGGTCAACACGAAATAACTCAGAAACATACTTACCTTATGGGTTATTCTACCTACCAAAAAGGGACAGGCACCTTCGTGGTGGTTCTGGCCGATGCAGTGGTATGCCTTACTGTTTTATCTCAATCTGTAACATCTGGAGGGCCAAAAGGTCTCTATCTGTTACAGATTGAGACAAAGGTCTGGGACTAAGACGTCTTATCTAGATCTGTAACAGTTAGACGGGAATTCGGGCCCTAGATGTTACAGATTGAGATAATTGAGCTGTGAAAACAAAAACCTCCGCAGGGGCGCTTCCCTTGCGGAGGTTTTCTTACTCGTTGAGTAGCCTTACGGCTTCGGCGGCCATGTTCTCGACCGTCATGCCGTTCTGCGCGAGCAGTTCGTTGGGGTCGTAGCGGTCGGGGAAGCCCTTGGCGATGCCGAAGGTGCGCGTGCGCAACTGCGTGCATGCCAGATAACATGCCACGCGCTCGCCCCAGCCGCCGTCCAAGATGCCGTCCTCGAGGGTGACGACGACGCGATGCTCGGCGGCAAGGCTGTCGAGGAACTCGCGGTCAAGCTCGGTTGCAAAGCGTGGGTTGACGAGCGTGGTCTCGATGCCGTACTCGGCGGCCAAGCGGTTTGCCACGCGCTCGCCCAGCTCAAAGAAATCGCCGAGCGCGAGCACGGCCACGTCGCGGCCCTGACGCACCACGTTGTAGCGAACGGCACTGTACTCGGTGTCTTCAGCGGGTGCCAGATCGGGACGGCTCACCAGGCCGATGCCCGGTACGCGGATCGCCACGGGATGCTCGCGGTGGTCGAGCGACCAGCTCAGCATGGACAGATATTCCTCCATGCAGGCCGGCGCTAGGTAGCGCATGTTGGGAAGAGCGCCCAGCATGGAAATATCGAAGAACGAGAGGTGCGTCTCGGATGTGGTGCCAAAGATCGATGCGCCAAACACCAAGATGGTTGCGGGGGCATCGTTGAGGCACAGGTCGTGCCACAGCTCGTCGTAGGCGCGCTGCAAAAACGTGCCGTACACACCAAAGACTGGCTTGGCGCCCGAGCGCGCAAGCGCGGTGGCAAAAGTTACGGCGTGCTCCTCGGCAATGCCCACGTCGACAAACTGCTTACCTGCCGCAGCGCGAAGCTCGGGTGTAAAGCCCATGATGTAGGGCGTGGCGGCCGTGATGCCCACGACCTGCGGATCGCGCTCGATGGCGGCGCTGAGCGCCTCGCCCGTAATATCGGCATAGGTGCGCGGTGCGGGCTCGCTCGGATGGCCCGGGCAGAGCTTGCGGCCGGTCGCCATGTCAAAGGGGCCTACGTGATGCCAGCGCTCGGGGTCGTTTTGGGCCGGCTCAAAGCCCTTGCCCTTGGCGGTCGAGACGTGGAGCACGATGGGGTGGTCGATATTGCGCAGTTCCTGCAGCGCGTCGACGAGGGCCAATACATCGTTACCGGCGTCCAGATAGCGGTAGTCGAGCCCCATCGCGCGGAAAACGTTGCGCTCACAGGTACCGTTGCTGGCGCGCAGCTCGGCCAGATTGCGATACAGGCCGCCATGGTTCTCGGCGATGGACTGGTCGTTATCGTTGACGATGATGATCAGGTTGCTATCGAGTTCGGCGGCATTGTTGAAGCCCTCAAACGCCAGGCCACCCGAAAGCGAGCCGTCGCCAATGATGGTGATGACGTTATACGTGTCTCCCGCCAGGTCGCGCGCGTGGGCAAGGCCGCAGCCCAGGCTCACCGACGTGGAGGTATGGCCCATGGCGAACAGGTCGTGTTCGGACTCGTCGGGATTGGCAAAGCCAGAGGCCTCGCCAAAGCGCTTCGAATCGATATAAGTGTACGCGCGCCCAGTCAGCGCCTTGTGGGCGTAGGTCTGGTGCGAAACGTCAAAGACTATCTTGTCGATAGGGGAGTTAAACACGCGATGGAGCGCAACCGTAAGCTCAACGACGCCCAGGTTGGGGGCAACGTGTCCGCCGACAGCGGCGGAGCTTTCGAGGATGGCGTGGCGAATCTCGTCGCAGAGCTGCGGGAGCTCGGCACGATTAAGAGCCTTGACGTCCTCGGGCGTTGTCGTTTGCGTAAGCAGCATCGTTGTGGGTTACTCCATGCGAATCGAGCGCCGGCGCTCCCTCGGCCGGCACAATTGCACAAGACAGTCTCGCACATTTTGGCGTTTGATATGTGACGGCGGCGCGGTAATTCGCCAACTGGTGGGGCAAAACGTTTTGTCCGATGCCATACTGATGTGTTCCATGATGTTTTTATCGATTGTGCACAGGCCGTGGCTTGTCGCCGTGAGTCGCTGGAAGGAGGCAGCATGTCCGATGTCGTTCGTGCCGAGAAAATCGCGTGCGAAGTAGACCATGCTGCCCGTCAACTGGCACAGGCGGGCCGTCTGGACCTGACGCGCGAGTTTATCCAGCATGGCGATGTGACGGTGTATGCGCATGTGACCTCGGTGGCGCGGGCAAGTCTGTCCTTTGCCGAGCGCCTGGGCCGCGTCGGTGTCTCGGTCGACCGCGCCTCGTTGCTGCGCGGAGCCCTGCTGCACGACTACTTTCTCTACGATTGGCACGACCCCGACCCGAGCCATCGACTGCACGGATTTCGACATCCGTTTTTTGCCCTGGCGCGTGCCGAGGAAGATTTTGAGCTGACGCCGCGCGAACGGAATATTATCGTGCGGCATATGTTTCCGCTGGTGCCGGTGCCGCCGACGTGTCGTGAGGCTTGGATTGTGTGTCTGGCGGATAAATGGTGTGCTCTGCGCGAGACGGTCGCCGGTCGTCTGCGGCGCAAGGATGAGGCGGACGATGGCGTGAGCAGCGAATCGAGTGAAAAGAGGAGAGGGTAGACGGTGGGGACCGCGATCGACATGGCATTTGACGGCGCGACGCTTGCCGCCTGTCCGCTCTCTGCGCTGGTGCTCTCGTTTGCTTTCTACGGTTTTTGCGGTTGGGCATGGGAGTCGACGGTATGCGCCATGCTCAACCACGGACGCTTTGCCAACAGTGGCTTTTTGCTGGGACCGTGTTGCCCCATCTATGGCGCGGGCGGCATTGCCTGCTGGCTGCTGTTGCGCGGAATTCCTGACGCGTCGAGCCAGTTTGTCGCTGCAGCGCTCGTATGCAGCGTGATTGAGTACAGCGTGGGCGTGCTGTTGGAAAAAACAACGGGCGCTCGCTTTTGGGACTATTCGCATCTGCCGTTTAACCTGCACGGACGTATCTGCCTGTACTGGGCATGCGCGTTTGGCCTGGGTGCGTTGTGCATTTGTCGCGTGGTGGAGCCGGCGGTGTTGGGCCTGCTTGCCCATCTGCCGGTGCTGATTGTGCGGCTGTCCGCCTTTATCGTCGCGGTTGCGATGATGGTCGACGCGGTGTGCTCGTTGGCGAGCTGGCGGCGTCTGTCCGATCAGCTGGAGCGCGTGCGCGCCGACCTTGCCGACCGCATCAACGAGTCGCTTGCCGATGCGTCCGACTCCATGCTCGAACGTATTCCCGATTCGGCGATCGACTCGGTGGCACAGACGCACATCCGTAGCCGTGCCGTTAACGCGTGGCTGGCGGAGCTGGGCGACGCGACGCTCGATGCCCTGCGCGAGAAGGCTTCGATGCCGACGTTTATCGCGGATGGTGCTCGCGGCCTGGCGCTCGCTGCCCGCCGCGTGGCCGATGCCGCGCCGAGCATGCCGCGTCCGTCGCTCAGTCGTCGCCTTGCCGGCAAGCGCATGAGCCGTCCGGTACCGAGCGTGTCACTCAGTCGTCGTGACCTGCGCTTTTTCAATGCCTTCCCGCGTCTGCGCATCAATCGCTACGAAGGTGTCATTCGAGCAACTAATCTCCGCGACCGCGCCCACGAGCTGTTTCGGCGCTAGCCGGGACGGGCGCGCTCACGCCTCCCTTGCTTGCGTATTTCCCGTTCGTTTCGCGTCCGTTGCCGCGCCGTTTCCAAGATTGCGGCACCGTTTCCATTCGACAACGCAGCGTTTAACAACGTCGTATCTGGTCTATACCAGTTGCCCCTCGGCCGCATTATGGGCGCCGACAACGTTCATGTGACTAAGGGGGAGCGAATGTACGATACGGGATCGACAACGTTTATGCTCATCTGCACCATGCTCGTATTTTTAATGACACCGGGTCTGGCGTTTTTCTATGGCGGTCTGTCTAGGCGCAAAAATGTCATCAACACCATGCTCATGTGTTTTGGCGCCATTGGCCTGGTTGGTGTGCTGTGGATTGTTGCCGGCTGGTCGCTGGCCTACGGCGGCGACGGTTCCAGCCCGTTTATTGGAGGCCTTGACCAGCTGCTGTGCCTGCCGGTGCTCGGCCAGGTGCTGCAGACGGCCGAGGGCAATGCCGCGGACGGTGCCGTCTACCCTCAAATCATCAACATCGCCTTCCAGATGGCGTTTGCCATGATCACGGCTGCTATCGTCACGGGCAGCCTGGCCGGCCGCGTTAAGTTTGGTGCCATGACGGCCTTCCTGGGCATTTGGCTGCTCGTGGTCTATGCACCGCTCGCCCACATGGTCTGGGGCGGTGATGGCTCCTTTATCGGCGACATCATCGGCGCACTCGACTTTGCCGGCGGCGACGTGGTGCACACCTCGTCCGGTCTCACGGGCCTGATTCTCTGCTTAATGCTCGGTCGTCGTCGCGGTTTTGGCATGGTGAGCTATCGCCCGCATAACGTGCCGTTTGTGGCGCTCGGCGCCGGCCTGCTTTGGTTTGGCTGGTTTGGCTTTAACGGCGGCAGCGAGTTTAAGGCCGACGCCGTTGCGGCGCTTGCTATCCTCAACACCGTGACGGCCAGCGCGGCGGGTATGGTCTCGTGGCTCGCCGTCGAGCGCGTGCACACCGGTCGTCCCACGCTGGTGGGCGCTAGCACCGGTTTGGTTGCGGGCCTTGTGGTGGTCACGCCGGGTGCGGGCTTTGTCGAGCCGTGGGCAGCGCTGGTCATGGGCCTGATTGTCTCGCCCGTCTGCTACCTGGCCATCAGCCATCTTAAGACCAAGTTCGGCTACGACGACGCGCTCGACGCGTTCGGTTGCCACGGCATCGGCGGTATCCTGGGCGGCGTGCTCACGGGCCTGTTCTGCGTGCCGGAGCTTTCGTGGACCGGTAAGGGCGGCCTGTTCTACACGGGCGACGTGTCTCTGCTCATCTCGCAGATTTTGGCTATTGTGGTGACGGTCGCTCTTGTGCTGGTACTCGATTTGGTGATCGCCGCGGTGGTCAAGGCGCTGTTCCACGGCAGCCTGCGTGTGAACGAGGCCGACGAGGCACTGGGCTTGGACGCGAGTCAACACGGCGAGAGCGCTTATCCTTCGTTCTCCGGGCTCGATTAGCAGCACGGCTTTCCCAGGCACCCGACCTTGCCCCTCAAACCGTCGCTTGCGTACCGAAGTACGCGGCGCTCCTCTTTCGGGGCAATCTCGGGCACCTGGAAAACCCGTGCCACATGAATGAGCGGTTCATTTCTTTATTAAAGAGAGGAATTCATTATGAAAAAGATCACGGCTATCGTGCGCCAGGAAAAGCTTGAGGTTCTTAAAGATGCGCTGTTTGCTGCTGATGTTCGTGGCATGACCATCAACCAGGTGCAGGGCTGCGGCGCGCAGCATGGCTGGAAGGAATACGTGCGCGGCAACGAGTTACTTGTCAACACGATCCCTAAGGTGCAGTTCACCCTCATCTGCGCCGATGAACATGTCGACGGCATTGTCGACATCATCTGCAACGCCGCCCGCACCGGAGCCGTCGGCGATGGCAAGATCTGGGTCGAGCCGGTCGAGGAAGTCATCCGCATCCGTACCGGCGAACACGGCCCCGCCGCGGTGTAGGACAATCTTTCGCCTGACGGGCGTGCCTCTCTTGGGGTGCGCCCGTTCTCGTCTACAATATCGTGCAGACGAAGGAGAGGCATGCCCATGATCAAGATGTTTGCGAGTGACTTAGACGGAACGCTGTTGAATGCCCTGCACGAGGCAGACGGGACCATCCGCCGTGCCATTCGCGAGCTGACCGAGGCCGGCCTGCATGTGGTTCCCGCGACCGGGCGCTCGACGTTGCCGATCGGTGAACATGGCTTTACAGGTCTGGCACTTGATGCCTGCTGCTCTAACGGCTCCATCGTGCGCGACAGTCATGGCGAGGTGCTCAAGACCTGGACCATCGACCCGCAGGTTACCGAGGAGCTGCTCAAGGCGTTCCCGGACATTTGCTTCGACTGCTCCACGCCCGACGGCATGTTTTCGAGCGGTTCGTTCGAGATGCACCAGGCGGGCTTTAAGAAGGACAGCCCTATCAAGCGCATCGTGATGCGCGGCATGCGCGCGCGTGGCGGGTATCACGAGGAACAGTATTTCGACCAGTCGATCGGTGACATCCTGCGCCACGATGTGTGCAAGATCAACTGCCGCGTGACCTCGCCCGAGCTGGAGCGCGACCTTAAAGCGTATCTTGCCGAGCGCTCGGACCGCGTGGTCAACGCGCCGTTCGATCCGGTGATGTTCGAGATCACGGACGTAGCGTGCAACAAGGGCGAGAGCGTGGCCTGGCTGGCGGGCTACTACGGTATTGCCGAGGACGAGGTCGCGGTTTACGGCGACGGCGGTAACGACATTGCCATGCTCAAGCGTTTCCGCCACAGCTACGCGACCAAAAACGGTAGTGATGCAGCTAAGGCCGCCGCGAGCGCGACTATCGGCAGCTGCATGGTCCACGCCGTTCCCAAACACATGCTCGCCACCATGCACAAGCAAAACTCCCGCGCCGTCATCGAATAATGTGACAAAGGACTGCCCCTTCGTCACATCCAAAATATTGCCTTTACGTGTTGATGCACACGGTGTGCAATAATACTCGCACTGTGCAATAGCGCACAGGCTGAGTAACAAGGAGGACGCTTGTCCCAGCTTGAGAAATGCGACCGCCGGTCCCTTCGCTCGCAGCGTGCCCTTCGCCAGGCACTTGCCAGCGAGCTTGCCGAAAGCGGCGACCTTTCGCGCATTAACGTCGCGTCGCTCACCGAGCGTGCCGGTCTTACGCGCCGTACGTTCTATTCGCACTACCGCGATATTCCCGACTTTATCAACCAGATTGAGGACGGCCTGTTGGCTGAGATTCGTGAGCGCGTGGAGCTCATCACCGCAGCTCAGCTGCCCGATCTTTACCGTAACATCGACGAGCTCGAACCGGCGCCCGGCTCAGTTGAGCTGCTGCGCTATCTTGCGGCAAATCGCGATCTTATTGGTGCCCTGCTAGGCCCTGGCGGCGACCCCGCCTTTATTAAAAAGATCATCGATACCGCGCGTGAGGCTGTGGTGCCGCGTGCGCAGACGGGCATTTTGGGCCTGGCGCTGGGCACGTTCTTTGACTACTACGTCACCTACGTCGTGAGTGCCGAGGTCGGCATGATTCAGCGCTGGTTTGAGCGTGGGCTTACCGAATCGCCCGAGGCCATGGCGCGCATTATGACGGTGCTCGCTTTTGTGCGCCCTGGTGACCTGTATGGCCAACCCATCGATATCAACGTGCCGGAATACGGCATGAAGCTATTGAACCTGCAGCTCGAGGACGCGGCCGACACCGCCGCAGTCGTCGAGTCCAACAACTAAGAGGAGAGACAATGAGCAAACTCGTCGAGGGCATCAAGGACCGTATGGTCGCTGCCGCGCGCGAGGCCGCGCCCGCCGTGGTGGACGCCGCGCAGAAGGCCGCGACCGCGGCTGCCGAGAAAGTTGCCGAGGCAGTTGCCGATGCCAAGAACGCGGCAGGGGAGACGTCCGTCGCCAGCGAGCCCGCTACCGCCGCTGAGCCCGTAGCCGCCGCCCACGCCCCCGAAGGCGCGATCTTCAACCCCGAGAACGCTCGTGGCAACCTGCACCTGGGCATCGACGTGGGCTCCACCACCGTTAAGCTCGCCGTGCTCAACGACGACAACCAAATCGTTTACGCCAAGTACCAGCGCCACCACACCGACGTCCGCGCTTGTGCCCGCGACCTGTTCGAGGGCGCTGCGACCGTGCTGCCGACGGCCCAGATGACCTGCGCCATTACCGGCTCGGGCGGCCTGCTGCTGTCCCAGTGGCTCGACCTGGAGTTTGTCCAGGAGGTCATCGCCAGCAAGCGTGCC
>JAUMNV010000014.1 GCA_031295725.1 Collinsella sp. | reverse complement strand
ACGCACGCCGTCCACTTGGAATCGGGCGTGAGCGAAATGCCAAACACGTAGTACGGGGCAAAGTAGATGGCAAACATCTGCAGCATGAGCGGCGTACCGCGCATGACCGAAATGTAGATGCGCGCAATCCAGCGAAGCGGCGCGATTTTGCTCATGCGCATAAACGCCACGGGGATTCCCAGCGGAATCGACCCCAGCAGTGTCAGCACAAACAACTGCAAACTGACCAAGAATCCCTGGCCAAGCATCTGCATCATGACCTGAATAGACATTACTTGAGCACCCAATTATCGAAAGATAGACCATAGCTTGAATACTTGTCGCACAGGTCCTTGACCGTGCCGTCCTCGTAGAGCGCCTTGAGCGACTCGGCTACAGCATCGGCCGACTTGGTGTCGCCCTTCTTAAAGCCGACGGCGTAGTGCTCGCTGGACAGCGGCTCATCAAGCTGCGTATAAGCATCGGGCTTGGCGGCAAGCTGATACTGGGCAATCGAAAGGTCGCAAGCCACGGCATCGACCGCGCCGCTCTCGAGCTGCATAAAGGCCGTGTTGTACTCGCCGATCGTGTCGAGCGTGGCAAACGTCGCTGCCAGATCCTTCTGGTCACCCTCAAGCACGTCCTGCGCAGCGGAATCAGTCTGGGTAATCACAGTCTTGCCGGCAAGATCGTCCCAGCCCTTGATGCCCGCATCCTTCTTGACCACCAGCACCTGCTCGTTGAGCATGTACGGCTCGGAGAACGTGTAGTCGTCCTCACGGCCCTCCATGGTAAAGCCGTTCCAGATGCAGTTGATGGCGCCCGAGTTAAGCAGCGTATCCTTGGCGTCCCAGTCGATGGCCTCGTATTTGACCTCCCAGCCCTGCTTATCGGCAACAGCCTTGGCCAGATCGAGATCAAAGCCGGTGTACTCGCCATCGTCGCCCACAAAGCCGTACGGAGGATAGGACTTATCAAAGCCCACCACGAGCTTCTTGGACTCCGCAGCGCCCTTCACATCCTTGGCCGCGGCAGAGCCAGCAGCGGAGCCCTTGCCGGCACCACCGCCGCAACCGACAAGACCAAGGCCAAGCACCGTGGCGAGCGAGCCGGCTAGACCAACAAACTGACGACGAGACATATCGGTATTCATGGTATTCCCCCTTGGTGGCACTTTAGTTAGGTAAAGTGAGTCGTGTAACGTCCAGAATCATACACTCTACCTTGATAAAGTACAAGAGAGTGTTTGCCCGGCGTGGGCGGGGAGCGGCGCGTAATTAAGTTTCCTGCTCTACAGTCCTGCGCAAGACGGAAAGCACGCATGGAGCACTAGGTTGGAGCACCCGGCTGAGTGGCGCCCGGCGCGGAGTTTAATTTGCTGCTCTACAGTCCTGCTCACGACGGAGGCCACATTAAGTTGCCTCCTGGTCGTGCGGAACTCGCGACAAATTAAACTCCGCGCCGGGCGCCACTCAGCCGGGAGACAACGTGCTCGGAACCTTAAATAGCCTCCTCTCCAAACGGGCACGTTGAATGCACGGTACAATTGCTTCGGACTTTTCTTTTATTAAATAGTGGGGTTAATTCATGGCAGAATCTCGTGCGGAGCGTAAGGCTCGTCGTGCTTTGATCGAGGCGGCTGAGGGGTCGGGGGAGAAAAAATCTTCTAAGAAATCCAAGGCGTCTCAGGATGCGAAGGGTAAGTCGGCCAAGGGCAAGGCTAAGGCCAAGCGTTCTGGCTCTCGTCGGGGCGGGGATAAGGCATCTCAGACTCGCCCCAAGCACTCGCATAAAGATCCGGCTTCGGCTGCGCGCAAGACTGTGGACCCCAAGTCTCCCTGTTCGACCATGAAAGCTTGCGGTGGGTGCACGGCGCTCAATCGTCCTTATAAGAAGCAGTTGGCGGCCAAGCAGGCTGCTATGGAGGAACTGTTTGCTGAGCTCTGTGAGCGCGAGGGCATAACCGTCGATCCCATTCGCGGTATGGGCGTCACCCTAGGCGACCCGGGCAAATATCCTGCGCCGCGCGGTTTTCGCCATAAGGCTGCCACTCCGTTTGCTCCCGGTAAGGAGGGCGCTGTCCGCTGCGGTTTCTTTGAGCGCGGCACGCACAAGATCGTTGCCGTACCCGAGTGTCCTGTCGAGGCGCCGGGTACTCGTCAGATTCTCAACGGCATCGCTCGCGAGGCCGAACGTCTGCACATTCCCGCCTTTAACGAAGACAAGCATCTGGGGCTGCTTCGCTATGCCGTCGTCCGCCGCGGTTGGCGTACCGACCAGGTCATGGTTACGCTCGTGACCGCTCAGCGCGACTTGCCGCATGCGCAGGAGTTCTTTGAGGCCGTCGCCGCACTCGATCCGCATATCGTCACCGTTGCCCAAAACATCAACGGACGCCCCGGCAACGCCATTCTAGGCGAGGAGACCCGCATCGTGCATGGCGCCGAATGCATGCGCGACCAGCTGCTCGGCTGCGACTTCGACATCTCCCCCACCGCGTTCTATCAGACCAACCCGCAACAGACCGAGCTGCTCTACCAGCTCGCCATCGACGGCATGGACCTGCGCCAGGGCGACGTGCTTATGGATGCCTACTGCGGCAGCGGCACCATCGGCCTTTGCGCCGCAAAGGGTGCCCAGGACAAGGGCATTGGCATCATGCTGCTCGGTGTGGAGCGAAACCCCGCGGGCATTGCCGACGCGCGCCGCAATGCCGAGCTCAACGGTCTCACCCGCAGCGCTTGGTTTATGGCCGACGACGCCACCGACTACATCCTCGATGCCGCCGACAACAACGAACGCGTCGACGTCCTTTCCATCGACCCGCCGCGCGCCGGCTCCACCCCCGAGTTCCTCGAAGCCGCCTGCGCACTCAAGCCGCGCCGCATCACCTATATCAGCTGCAACCCCGTGACCCAAGAGCGTGACCTGCACCAGCTCCTCGACGGAGGCTATCGCCTGCTCAAGATCACGCCGGTCGACATGTTCCCCCATACCGACCACACCGAAACCGTAGCGATCCTCGGGCGCCGCTAGCCCACCCCAGTAGATTTTTGGGACATGCCTTAAAATCTACCGGCACAAGAAAGGGGGCGGCCCGTCTGGACCGCCCCCTTTCGTTGGCTATATGAGCCCGTTACATGCTCTTGCGCAGGTCGCACACGCCGGCTGCCGCCATCTCGCGCAGCAGCGTCTCGCGATCGCGCGTCACAATCAGGTCCAGCGGGAAGTGAATCTCATCGAGCATCTTGCGCGCCTGCTCGAGCTTGCCAATCGCCATACCAATGTGCGCGTCGGTCGAGATGCCAATCCCCACGCCCAGCTCGGCGCAGCGCTCGGCAATCTTGCGGCACACGCCCCAATGCTCGGCATCGGTACCATGTTCAAGACTATGGTTGTTAATCTCGATAATCTTGTGCTTGGCCTTGGCCGCCAACAGCACCTCATCGATATCAAACGGAACGCCCGAGCGACCCGTGTGACCCAGCATGAACACCTTGGGGTGCTCCAGGGCATTGATATACATCTCGGTCGCCTGGGCAAGCGTCGCACCTTCGGCAATCTGCGGATTATGCACGCTTGCCACCAAATAATCCAAATTGCGCGTAACCAAATCGAACAGTGAATGCTGACGGCTGTACGAATCGCCGGCGATATCGAGCGTGACAGGAGTGTCCTCGCCAAACAGGCTTCCGTCCAGCGAAACGATATCGGCCTCGGCACCACGCAGCACCAGCACGCCGCTCCAAATGCGCGGCCAGATATCCTGGTTGATAAAGAATTGGTAACTGCGCAGGTCATTGGGGCAAGCCGTAACCATAGAGCTCAGATGGTCGGCAGATCCGAGCACCTGCAGGCCACGCTCTGCCGCCCAGTACACATTCTCCTCAATGGTCGAATATGCATGCGCAGAGAACATCGTATGGGTATGAATGTCACAAGAAAGCAGGTAGGGCATCAGGTCTCCTTATCTGGCACGGCCGTCGCTTATATTCATTGTACGCATAGCCTTCGATAGTCGTAAAACCACTCCATCCCAAAGACACAACGTCCATGACAACGGGGTCCGGCTTAACACCAAACCCCGTTTCACGTAAAACATTGTAGGCAGAGCGCTTTACTCTTAACGATACTCGTCCGCCAACTGTTTCCAAGCGGGTAGCGAATTGACAATCGTTTCGTAACTCACGCAATAGCCCAGGCGGAACCAACCCGGCATACCAAAGCTGTCCGAGGGAACCGCAAGCAACTCATACTTCTTTGCGCGCTCGCAAAACGCATTCGCATCGGGCTCCAACGCTTTCACCCATAGGTAGAACGCGCCATCCGGCTCAACATAAGTGTAGCCATACTCCTCTAGTGCGTCGGTAAGCGCGGTGCGGTTGCGTGCATAGGCCTCAACGTCACTCGGCTCATCGATGCAGTCGATAATTACGCGCTGAAAGAGCGCCGGCGCGCACACGAAGCCCAGCGTACGGGCGGCACCGGCAACGGCGGGCATTAGACGATCTGCCTGAGGATTCGTATTGGGAACCAGGATCCAACCCACGCGCTCGCCCGGCAGCGAAAGCGACTTAGAATACGAGTAGCACACCACGGTGTTCTCGTAGATCGAGGGCACCCAAGGCACCTCGGCACCGTACACGATTTCGCGGTACGGCTCATCCGAGATGAGCATAATCGGATTCTCGGGATCGCGCTGAGCGTTGGCTTCGCGCAGAACATTGGCCAGTCGCGTCAGCGTGTCGTATGTATATACGGCACCGGTCGGATTGTTGGGCGAGTCGATAATGACGGCAGCCGTCTTATCGGTAATCGCCTTGAATACGTTATCCACGCTCAGCTGGAATGTCTCCTCGTTGGCAAGCGCCTCGACACACGTGCAGCTGGCCTTCTCAATCCAAACACGATACTCCGGAAAGTACGGGGCGATAACAATAACCTCGTCGCCCGGGTTCGTAACGGCGTTGAGCGTGCAGGTGAGCGAAGCCGCAGCACCCACCGTCATAAAGACGTCCTTACCCTCATAGTTCGTTCCAAAGCGGCGGTTGAGCGATTCGGCCACAGCGGCACGACATTGCGGCAGGCCCGGTGCGGGCGTGTAGCCGTGCAGCTGGTCGCTCGGCAGCTCCAGGGCCTTCTTAATGGACTCCGCCACAGCAGCGGGTGCCGGAACGCTCGGATTGCCCAGCGAAAAATCGAATACGTTTTCCGCACCGATCTGCGCCTTGCGCTCAAGGCCATAGCTAAAAATCTCACGGATGATGGAGCTTTCCGCACCGCGAGCATACATAGTTTCGTTGATCATCTGTTCCCCTTTCGCATAGGCGCTATTGTACGCTTTAGCCGAGCAAAGTGCCGCAGCAATGTTGATTGGGGACAGACTTAAATGCGTGAAAACGCTCATTTAAGTCTGTCCCCAATCAACAGACGGCCCCATATCGCTCAAAAGAAAAAGCCTCCGCAGGTTTCCCCGCGGAGGCTTTCGCCACAAAGACTATTTGTCGGCGTCGGTGTCGGCATCGACGACGGCATGGTCATCGTCAGCATCATCGGATGCGGCTTCGGCATCCTCCTGCATGGCCGCCTGCGCAAAGGCCGCGGCATCAGCCGCCAGCTCCTCCTCGCTCATTCGAGGCACGCGCTTCTTGGTCGGCATGCCGGCCGCCTTGGCATTGCGCTCCTCCTTGGCCGCCAGGATATCGCCCTCGCGCTCAAGGTAGGCATTCCACTCGTTGTCGAGCAGGGCGTTCACGGCGTCGCCCTCGACGGTCTCGCGCTCAAGCAGCACCTTCGCCATCAGATCGAGCTGATCGCGACGGGCGTCCAGAATCTCGACCGCACGACGATGGGCCTCACGCATAATGCGCTGGACCTCGATATCGATGCGGCGCGCCGTCTCCTCGGAGTAATCCTGGTGATCGGCGTAATCGCGACCAAGGAACACCTGATGTTGCGCTTCGCCAAACACTTGCGTGCCCAGCTCCTCGCTCATGCCCAGGCGCGTGACCATCTCGCGCGCCATCTTGGTTGCGCGCTCCAGATCGTTGCTCGCGCCCGACGTGATGTCATCGCACATGAGCTCCTCGGCAACGCGACCGCCCAAGAACACGGCGAGCTCGTCGAGCATCTCGTTCTTGGTCTTGAGGAAGTGGTCCTCCTGCGGAAGCTGCAGCGTGTAGCCCAGCGCCTGGCCGCGGCTGACGATCGAGATCTTGTGGACCGGATCGGAGTGCTCCAGGATGTGACCCACCAGGGCGTGACCGCTCTCGTGGTAGGCAATCGTGGTGCGCTCGGCCTCGGTCATCACGCGACCCTTGCGCTGCGGTCCGGCAATCACGCGCTCCATCGATTCCTCGACCTCGTCCATCGAGATCACGGAACGATGGCGGCGGGCAGCCAACAGCGCAGACTCGTTGAGCAGATTTGCCAGATCGGCACCAGTGAAGCCAACGGTCATCTGGGCGAGCTTCTCAAACTTAACGTCCTCGTCCATCGGCTTGTTCTCGGCATGCACGCGCAAGATCTGCTCGCGGCCCTTCACATCCGGACGGTCGACCGTAACCTGACGGTCAAAACGACCGGGACGCAGCAGCGCCGGATCCAGAATGTCGGGGCGGTTGGTGGCGGCGATCAGGATGACCGACTCGCTTTCCTCAAAGCCGTCCATCTCGACCAGCAGCTGGTTGAGCGTCTGCTCGCGCTCGTCGTGACCGCCGCCCAAGCCAGCTCCGCGCTGACGTCCCACGGCATCGATCTCATCGATGAAGATGATCGACGGGGCCTGGGACTTGGCCTCCTTAAAGAGGTCACGCACACGGCTGGCGCCGACACCTACGAACATCTCGACAAAGTCGGAACCCGAGATGCTAAAGAACGGCACGCCCGCCTCGCCGGCAACGGCCTTGGCCAGCAGCGTTTTACCGGTGCCCGGAGGGCCAACCAGCAACACGCCACGCGGGATCTTGGCGCCCAGCTTGCGATAGCGATCCGGATCGCTCAAAAAGTCACGGATCTCCTCGAGCTCCTCGACTGCCTCGTCCACTCCGGCAACGTCTTCAAACTTGACCTTGGGGCGTGTGGCCTCGTTGGTCTTGGCGTTGGTCTTGCCAAACTGCATGTTCCTGTTGTTGGCGCCCATCATCTGGCGCATAAAGTAGAACATGATGGCGATAAGGGCGATCGTCGGAAGCACACTCCTCGCCAAGTCGCCCCAAAAATCGGGATCGTTGGTGTTGACGATGTACTTGGTATCGGGGTGCTCCGCCATGAGCTCGGCAAGCGAATCGGAGCCGACATAGGTCGAAGAGAAGCTCTTGAGCTCGCTCGTATCGCCCTTGTCCTTTTTTGTCTTCCAGTAATGACCCGTCACGCTTCCGTCTTGAACCGTATAGGTCAGATCTTCGACGCAATCCTGCTTGATGGCGCTGACCATCTCGCTCGTCGCGAGCTTAACGGTATTGCTGGAGCTGGCAAAGCCGGAACCCATATTAAAGAAGGCATAGCCCAGAAGCGCGCAAGCCAAAAGAAAATACAGCCAGCCCGTACGCGTGGGCTTCTTGCCTCCGGGCATCCCCGGGATCTTAGGCTCCCGGGGAGTCTGGGAATTGTTATCGTTATGGTCGTCGGGCATCTTACGAATAAACCTCCGGTTTCAAAATGCCCAGATACGGAAGGTTACGATAGCGCTCGGCATAGTCGAGGCCGTAGCCCACCACAAAGGCATCGGGGCAATGGGTTCCAACATACTTGGGCGTGATGGCCGAGGTGCGGTCCTCAACGTCCTTCCACAGGAAGGCAGCGACCTCCAGCGAAGCGGGCTTGCGGCTCTCGAGGTTCTTCATCAGGTACTTGAGGGTCAGGCCCGAGTCCAGAATGTCCTCGACGATCAGCACGTCGCGACCACGGATGTCGATATCCAGATCCTTAATGATACGCACGATGCCCGAAGACTTCACACCGTCGCCATAGCTCGAAACAGCCATGAAATCGATGTTGGTCGGTAGCTCAATCTTGCGCATCAGGTCGCCCATAAAGACAACGGCACCGCGCAGAACCGCGATCAGCACCAGATCCTTACCCGCGTAGTCGCGAGTGATCTCCTCGCCCAGGCGAGAAACGATGCCGTCGATATCCTCCTGCGTAAACAGAACCTTCTCGATATCCGGATGTTGAGAAGCCATGACAACCCTTTCTTGTGCTTAATCGCCCACACACCGCCGTATGGACGCGAACTACACATTCTAGCAGCGCACGGGGTATATTTTCCAGCCCGCGCACCATCAGCGCGGGAATACCGTCAACGCCGCACAGAATAGCTGGCGTAGGACGCTATTCCGCATCGACCACACGAAGCAGATATGCCACGCGCGTTGCGGCCGTGCACTTAAAACGCTCGTCCGCGCGAACTCCGGCGACCCACACCACGGCACCTCCCGGCGCCGTCCTCACCATGGGCACGCCGGCGCGCTCGGAAACGGGAATGCGAGCCTCGCCTAGCAAGTCGGATACTTTCTTGCTTCGGCCACTCATCCCTAACGGGCACATCACGTCTCCCGGTGCGGGACCGTCCACCCACAGGCGCGCCAATCGCGCCTCGACAGGGATCTTGCCACGCGAGCCCGCCAGGATCCGCTCACTATCGCTGTCGGCAAAACCCAGGGCAGCCGCGTCTACCAAAGCTGTCACTTCCCCGGCAGCCGCAAGCTCACGGGCGCGACGCACGATATCGCATCCCGGCTCAACGGCCATCGGTTCTGTGACCAGCATACGTCCCCCGCCCAACGGCAAACGACCGGGTACGGTAACCCAGTCCGCGACCAGGCCCTCGCGAGCCGCCGGCGCCTTAAACGCCAGCATGCCAAACTCAATGCGTGCGTCAATCCCCGCCGGAAGCGTGACCGAGCCGGCGCCCTCGGCAACGCAGGAAAGGACTCGCTCCACATGTCGCATCTCTGGACGAGCGTCCGGATCGATGCGCTTAATCGCCAGTCGCACGATGCGCCGCGCGATTACCACCTCGGCCGCAGCAAGGCGTCTGGCATCGAGCACTAGCGCGCCCGCCGCCTCCTTGCGCAGGCAGCTTCGAAACGCCTGCGCCGACAGCTGGGATAGAAACGCGTCTTCGTCACCCAAGATCTCACAGGCGGCGCCAATCGTCTTGCACACGCTCGCATTACGCTGTGCCACCACTGGCATTACCCGATGGCGCACGTAGTTTCGCAGATACGAGATATCCTCATTGCTCTCGTCTTCACGCCACGGCTGACCATGTACCTGTAGATAGCCCACAAGCTCGCCATGAGTTAGGTCGAGCAAGGGACGCACCACGATATTCCTCCGGCGAGGAATGCTCGATAGACCAGCGGGCCCCGAACCCTTAATCGCGTTCATCAAAAACGTTTCCGCGCGATCCGAAGACGTGTGCGCGGTGCAGATACGAGCCGCCGTTCGCGGCGCCCCCGTCTGGGCGCAGAGTTCGCGAACATACCTCCGCGCCGCGGCATAGCGCACCTCGCGGGCCGCGGCCTCAATATTGCCCGACTCCCCATCAAAATAAGCGTGCTCCACACACAGCGGTAAACCATATTGCGCGCAGAGCTCACGCACAAAGGCCTCGTCGCCATCGGACGCCTTGCCGCGCAGATGATGGTTTACATGCAGCACATGCAGGCGCTCGCGAGCAATGGGGGCAACACCGCGTCCGTCTTGGATATCCAGCTTTGATGTGCACGCCATAAGAAGCAGTGCCGTCGAGTCCGCGCCGCCTGATACCATGAGCACGACAGGAGCTGCCTGCTGCCTCGTCCGGGTCTCATCGACTGCCCCAGGCACGGCATGGTGTCCGTAATGCTGTGATACCGTTGGCATTCGCTTCCTCCTTTATTCGTCCGCACCCATTGTATCCTTTGGAATCTTATGTCTTGCCTGCACCTTCATATCCTCGGCAGTGGCTCTAAAGGCAACTGCGCACTCATCGAGGGCCCGCAGGGGCTCATTATGGTCGATGACGGACTGTCTCCCCGCGAGACATTAAAGCGCATGGCAGAACTGAGGCTCTCGGCAGACAACGTCTCGGCTCTTCTCATTACTCATGAGCATAGCGATCACATCAAGGGCCTCGATGTCTGGTGCAAGCACTGGCACGGCCCCCTCTTTGCCAGCAGGGGCACTCTTTCGAGCAAAGAAAATCTTTCGCATCTGCCTGTCGAGGAATTCGATCCCGGTGACACCCTATCCATTGCCGGCATCCACGTGCAAACCTACTCAACGTCACACGATGTCATCAATCCAGTCGGCTATCGATTCGACACCCTCGATGATTCCATCGGCTTTGCCACCGACACCGGAGAGCTATCGAGCCAAGCCATGAACACCCTCAAAGATTGTCGAGTCCTCGCACTCGAAAGCAACCACGATGTGACCATGCTGCGCGAGGGAGAATATCCCCGCTTTCTTCAGGAGCGCATCCTGTCTGAAAGGGGACACCTCTCCAATGGCCAAGCCGCCGAAGCCGCGCGCGAACTTGTTACCGATCGCACCGAACAGCTCATTGCCATGCATATCAGCCAAGATAACAATCGTCCGAGCCTTACCGTCAAAAGCTATGCCAAAGCTCTGGCCGCAACCCTGGATGACGAGGTCGGCAGCTCCGCAACCCTTCTCCAAGGATCGCGAAAACTCTCGATACGCCCTGCGAGTCAGTATCAACCGGCAATCATTCAATAGACTGTCCTAAACAACAAAAGGGGCCGGGAATCGCTTCCCAGCCCCTTTTGTTGTCTTTTAATAGCGAAGAACACCAACGAAGTTATTCGATGGAGATCTTCGTAACGTTCTTCTTCTCGACGATCTTGGGAACCGTAACGGTCAGGATGCCGTCAGCGTACTTAGCCGAGAGGCCCTCGCTCGAAGCGTCCTTAAGATACACGCCACGCGTCGCGCTGTACGAGCTGAACTCCTTCTGCAGGAAGTTCTTGCCCTCGTTCCCCTCGTCTTCCTCGACATTCACGCTAATGGACAGACGGCCCTCGTTAAGCTCGACATCGATATCGTCCTTGGCGACGCCGGTCAGATAAGCCTTGACCTCATAGCCATCGCCCTTATCCTCAACGTCAACGGGGAACGCCTTAGAGGCAATCGAGCTGTTCGCTAGGTCGCTCATATCATCAAACAGATCGAACAGCGAGCTTGCAGAGGGACGAACGCCAAAAACCGAACGATAAGGAACCATGCTTGCCATGTTTACCACTCCTTTATAGGACTGCCGAGTCATCTTCCAGGTGACTGGGACTTCTTTTGACGCTCTTATATATGCCCACCCAGTGCTCATATATACATCGACTATAAAGTTTTTTGAGTCTAGTACTATAAGCATATCTAAGTGTGTTTGACTCAGGTTTTAATAAGGTTAAGGTTCTTTGAACCAGAGCTTAAATAACAAGTATGTTCACAGCTACAAATAGCAAGGGGCTTACAATGAGCGCGTACACGTTGTTGGTAACGAGCTAAAGGGCATCATAGACGACCAAAACCAGAACAAAATGTTTATGCCGACGCAGGGGGAAGATACTTCCACGCAGCCGCCGCGGTTCCATCGCCCCCACATCTCACAAGAGCCCATTAATGATCCGGAGCCCGAGTATGTGACGAGAAATCGATATCAAACGCTCGAGGATGCCCAAACGGGACGTAAACATATGGGCGTCGCCTCGGGAGACCCTGTATATCTGAAAGATGCACCATTATCTAAAAACAGCGCAGCTAGTGATGAGCCGATGAAAGCATCCGCCACTCATCAACAAAGAGGTCCTCGACCAAAGCAAACCTTGACGCATTCGGCTCGCTATCTCGAAACGCCAAAACAGGGAAAATCAATCTTCGTTTCATCAAGTAAACGACGCAAGCAGCATCGACTGACAATCCTGCTTTTGATCATTGTGGCCATAGCAGTTGCCCTTGTTATTCGATTTATCTTCTTTAAATAAAGGCTCAATACCAAAAACGATAAGATCGTCTGGTGTAATAGAGTCATTTACGCCCCATAAACGCAAAAAGGGGGAGGCCGCGAGGCCTCCCCCTTCTCCATCTCGGATGACGGCTCGGTGCCGTCCACCGGTCAGCGGCGCCCTGGCCTCCCACGGGCTGACCCCGCAGTACTCTCGGCGCGATGGGGCTTAGCTTCC
>JAUMNV010000011.1 GCA_031295725.1 Collinsella sp. | reverse complement strand
GGTGGTTTTTGGATATAACTAGAGCTGTCAGCAAGCAGCGTCCCATACGGAGGGGCGCTGATACATTCGGCCAGTAAGGCCCGAAAGAAAGGTAGGAGGCCATGACGAAAGGTCTGCACGTGCCTTCCGAGATCGGCAAGCTCAGGAAGGTCTGCCTGCACCGTCCCGGCGACGAGCTCCTCAACCTGCCGCCCGACGAGCTCGAGCGACTCCTGTTCGACGACGTCCCGTTCCTGGAGGTCGCACAGCAGGAGCACGACACCTTCGCCCAGATCCTGAGGGACCAGGGCGTGGAGGTCCTCTACCTCGAGAACCTCGTCGCCGAGGTGTTCGACCAGGTCCCCGGCGCCCGCGCCGAGTTCACCGACCAGTACATCGCCGAGGCCGGCATCCGCGGCCAGCACATGCCGCAGATCGTCCGCGAGAAGCTTGATTCCATCGAGGACAACCTCGAGTTCGTCAAGAAGACCATGGCCGGCATGACCAAGGCCGAGATCGACTTGCCCCTCACGGCGTCCACGACCCTCGACTCCCTGGTCAACTCCGAGTCCGAGTCCGACCTGATCATCGACCCGATGCCCAACCTCTACTTCACCCGCGACCCGTTCGCGGTCGTCGGCGAGGGCGTCAACCTCAACCGCATGTACTCGGTCACCCGCAACCGCGAGACCCTGTACGGCAAGTACATCTTCAAGTACCACCCCGACTACAAGGACGTCTCGCTGTACTTCCGCCGCGACTGCCAGTTCCACACCGAGGGCGGCGACGTGCTGAACATCAACGAGAAGACCCTCGCCGTCGGCATCTCCCAGCGCACCCAGGCCGCCGCGATCGACATCATGGCCCAGAACATCTTCTGGAACTCCGACTCCAAGGTCGAGCGCATCCTGGCCTTCGACATCCCGGTCTCGCGCGCCTTCATGCACCTCGACACGGTCTTCACCCAGATCGACGTCGATAAGTTCACGATCCACCCCGCCATCATGGGCACCCTGCGCGTCTACGAGCTGACCGCCGGCAAGAACCCGGGCGACGTGAACATCCGCCTGATCGAGGACACCCTCGAGCACGTCCTGGAGGACGCCACCGGCGTCGACCAGGTCAAGCTGATCCCCTGCGGCGGCGGCGACCCGATCGCGGCCTCCCGCGAGCAGTGGAACGACGGCTCCAACACCCTGTGCGTCGAGCCCGGCAAGATCTGCGTCTACGCCCGCAACACCGTCACCAACGACGTGCTGTACAAGGAGGGCCTGGACCTTCTCGTCGTGCCCTCCGCCGAGCTCTCCCGCGGCCGCGGCGGCCCGCGCTGCATGAGCATGCCCTTCTGGCGCGAGGACCTCTAAGTCTTTCCGTTTCCGGTGCGGTCCCCCTACAACCGCACCGGTTTCGCCCGTCAAACGGGCAACACTAATACTTACGTAATTCATTTTTTCGAAAGGAAACGAACCATGGGTGTTAACCTCTCCGGCCGTAGCTTCCTCAAGCTCCTCGACCTCTCCACCGAGGAGATCGAGTACTTGCTCAAGCTTTCCAAGAACTTCAAGGACATGAAGCGCGCTGGCGTTCCGCACCGCTATCTCGAGGGCAAGAACATCGTTCTGCTCTTCCAGAAGACCTCCACTCGTACCCGCTGCGCCTTCGAGGTCGGCGGCATGGATCTGGGCATGGGCGTCACCTACCTCGATCCCGGTTCGTCGCAGATGGGCAAGAAGGAGTCCATCGAGGACACTGCCCGCGTTCTCGGCCGCATGTATGACGGCATCGAGTTCCGTGGCTTTGCCCAGGACGACGTCGAGGAGCTCGCTGCCAAGTCCGGCGTGCCCGTGTGGAACGGCCTGACCACCGAGTGGCACCCCACCCAGATGCTCGCCGACATCCTGACCGTCCAGGAGAACTTCAACTACGACATCAAGGGCAAGACCCTCGTCTTCATGGGCGACTGCAAGAACAATGTCGCTCGCTCCCTCATGGTTGTCTGCTCCAAGCTTGGCATGAACTTCGTGGCCTGCGGCCCCGAGGAGTGCATGCCCGCTGACGACGTCATCGAGGCCTGCAAGCCCATCGCCGAGGCTAACGACTGCACCATCAAGCTGACCACTGACGTCAAGGACGGCGTCACCGGTGCCGACGTTATCTACACCGATGTGTGGGTCTCCATGGGCGAGCCCGACGAGGTCTGGGCCGAGCGCATCGCTCAGCTCACCCCGTATCGCGTTACCTCCGAGGTCATGGCTATGGCCAACCCGGGTGCCATCTTCCTGCACTGCCTGCCCAGCTTCCACGACACCAACACCACGATTGGCGCCGAGAAGTGCGAGCAGTTCGGCATCACCGAGCAGGAGGTCACCGACGAGGTCTTCGAGAGCCCCGCTTCCAAGGTCTTCGACGAGGCCGAGAACCGCATGCACACCATCAAGGCTGTCATGTACGCCACGCTCAAGTAAGAGCATCTAGCATCTCGCTCGGGGTGTATTGCTGCACACCCCGAGCGGCTTTGTCTGGTAAATATCTCGCGTCGGGCGGTGGGCACGGCACGGAAGATCCGCTTCGCACGAGAAAGTTAAATGATTTATGAAGGGGGGATGAGAACCATGACTGAGACCGCTAAGAAAAAGCGCGGTATGCCTTCATCGTTCACCATTCTTCTAGCTCTGCTGGCAATTGTTGCAGTGATTACCGTTATCGTCTCCGGCACGTCCGGCGGCGCGGTTACTGCCGCCCGTCTGAGCGATTTCTGCACCGCCCCGATTAAGGGCTTCGCTGACGCTCTGCCCGTCTGCCTCTTCGTTATGATCCTGGGCGGCTTCCTCGGTATGATGACCGAGACCGGCGCCCTGGACAACGGCATCGCCGTTCTGGTGCAGAAGCTTAAGGGCAACGAGATCATGCTCATTCCTGTCCTTATGCTCATCTTCTCCCTCGGTGGTACCACCTATGGTATGTGCGAGGAGACCGTTCCCTTCTACGCCCTGCTCGCCGCTACCATGATGGCCGCTGGCTTCGACCCCATGGTCGGCGCCGCTACCGTCCTGCTCGGCGCTGGCTGCGGCTGCCTCGGCTCCACGGTTAACCCGTTTGCCGTCGGCGCTGCCGTCGACGCTCTGACTGGCGTTGGCATTGAGGTCAACCAGTCCATCATCATCGGCCTCGGTGCCGTCCTGTGGATTGTCACTACCGCTATGTCCATCGTCTTCGTGATGAACTATGCCAAGAAGGTCAAGGCTGACAAGGGTTCCACCATCCTGTCGATGCAGGAGCTTAAGGACGCTGAAGAGGCTCACGGCAAGGCTGCTTCCGAGGTCCACAAGGAGGTCAAGCTCACTGGTCGTCAGAAGGGTGTTCTGATCGCCTTCGCCTTCACCTTCGTCGTCATGATCGTCGGCTTCATCCCGCTGGCCGACCTCAACGAGGGCGTCGCCAACTTCTTCGACGCTGGCGCTGTCTACGACGCCGACGGTAACGCCGTCGTCCAGGGCTGGTCTGCCCTGATCACCGGCCTGCCCATTGGCCAGTGGTACTTCGACGAGGCTTCCACCTGGTTCTTCCTCATGGCTGTCCTGATCGGTATCATCGGTGGCCTGTCCGAGAAGCAGATCGTTAACACCTTCATCACCGGCGCTGCCGACATGATGTCCGTTGTTCTCGTCATCGCCCTCGCTCGTGGTATCTCCGTCCTCATGGCTAACACCGGCCTCGACGTCTTCGTCCTCGACGCTGCCGCCAATGCTCTGGCTGGCCTGTCCGGCGTGATCTTCGCTCCCATGAGCTTCCTGGTCTACTTCGGCCTGTCCTTCCTGATCCCCTCGACCTCTGGTATGGCTACCGTCTCCATGCCCATCATGGGACCGCTGGCTGTTAAGCTCGGCTTCTCGCCCGAGGTCATGGTCATGATCTTCTCCGCTGCTATCGGTGTCGTGAACCTGTTCACCCCGACCTCCGGTGCCATCATGGGCGGTCTCGCCCTGGCCAAGATCGAGTGGACGACCTGGCTCAAGTTTGCCCTTAAGCTCATCGTCGCGCTCTCCGTCGTCTGCGCCGTCATCCTGACCGTCGCCTGCGTGCTGCTCTAAGTACCCAACGGGTACCCCACGGAAACCTTGACGATCCTGTAAAGGATCACCTGGTCATCGTCTGTCCGGTGGGGTAAACCCACCGGTAGACTCCTACCTTTAGCCCCCTCCCGTTCCGTGCGCGGGAGGGGGCGCTCTCATGTTGCGCGGTTCTACGAACCGCGCAACCAGTCGACGCTGCGCGCCGCCCAGGACGACAATTTGTCATTCAAAAGGCAAGGCATGACCAAAAGGTCTATGCCTTGCCTTTTTCATGCCAACTTGTGCGTCCTGGACGTCGCTCGCTGACTTATGCTCAACCTGCGACGTTTCTGTTGTTGGTGCAATGGGGTCAGGTTACTTTGCGCCAATAGGGGAAGTTGCGGTGGAATAGTTCCTGTTTGGCCGTCTTGAGGGGGTTAAACGGGAACTATTTCACCGCAACTTATCGGTGGCGTGTTTGGTTGGTGCCTGTTGATGGTCTGGGTATCGGGGAGGGCGGGCTCCGTTATAATCGCCTAGAACATTAAATGGAAACGGGACGGGAGCCATATATGCGCCAGGGTTTCGACAACGCGAAGTATATCGAGCTGCAGGCCGCTCATATTAAGGAGCGCATCTCGCAGTTTGGCGGCAAGCTGTATTTGGAGTTTGGCGGCAAGCTGTTTGACGACTATCATGCGAGTCGCGTGCTGCCGGGTTTTGAGCCGGACAGCAAGTTTCGCATGCTCAAGAGCATTGCCGACGACGTCGAGGTCATCATCGCCATTAACGCGAACCACATCGAGAAGAACAAGGCTCGCGGTGACCTGGGTATTACCTATGACGAGGACGTTTTGCGCCTGGTCGACCTGTTCCGCGGCAACGGTTTTGCTGTCGCGGCCGTGGTTATCACCCAGTACGCCGGCCAGCCCGCCGCCGATGTGTTCCGCAATCGCCTGAACGCGCTCGGCATTCCTGCCAAGCTGCACTATCCCATCGAGGGCTATCCGCACGACGTCGACCTGATCGTGTCCGACGACGGCTATGGCAAGAACGAGTTTGTCGAGACCACTCGTCCACTCGTTGTGGTCACCGCTCCCGGCCCTGGCTCGGGCAAGCTCGCCACCTGCCTGTCTCAGCTCTATCACGAGCACAAGCACGGCACCGCCGCCGGCTACGCCAAGTTCGAGACTTTCCCGGTCTGGAATTTGCCCCTCACGCATCCGGTTAACATCGCCTATGAGGCCGCCACGGCCGACCTCGACGATGCCAATATCATCGACTCCTTCCACTTGGAGGCCTACAACAAGACCACGGTCAACTACAACCGTGACGTCGAGGCCTTCCCGGTGGTCCGTGCTCTGATGGAAAAGATCCTGGGCAAGAGCCCCTACCAGAGCCCCACGGACATGGGCGTTAATATGGTCGGTTTTGCCATTACCGATGACGATGCCTGCCGCGACGCTTCCAAGATGGAAATCGTCCGCCGCTACTTTACTGCGGTCGAAAATGTGCGCCGTACCGGCGTGGGCGATGAGCAAGTCGACCGTCTCAAGATCATTATGAAGAAGGCCGGTATCGACAAGAATTACTCGCCGGCACGCTCGGCCGCCCTTACCAGGGAACAGCTGACGGGTGGCCCCGTAGGCGCCATGGTCATGCCCGATGGCTCCGTGGTGACCGGCAAGACTTCCACGCGCCTGGGCGCCGCGAGCTCGCTCATCATGAATGCACTTAAGCATGTCTCGGGCGTTGACCTTGAGCTCGAGGTTATTAGCGATGAGGCGATTGAGCCTATCAGCAAGCTCAAGACGCATTTCCTGGGTAGCAAGAACCCGCGCCTGCACACTGACGAGACGCTTATGGCGCTCTCGATCACCTCGGCAACGAGCGAGACGGCGGCCCGCGTCCTTTCGGGCCTGGAGCAGCTGCGTGGCTGCGATGCCTTCTTTAGCGTGATCATCTCGCCGACGGACGAGACGGTATTGCGCAAGCTGGGCATCAACGTGTGCTGCGAGCCCAAGTTCGAGCGCCGTGGTTTCTTCCACCGCTAAGCCTGGATAAATTGGTCTGAAAGGGGCGCATCGGATATACATTCGGTGTGCCCCTTTTATCAACAAAGCTACCGTTTAACCTAAAATTAGCCCGTTTACCTGCCTATAAGTGATTTGGGCGGTATACAATAACCCTAATTGTTTCATCCTTTTGCGGGGATGCCGCATGATGGATGTTGCCGGCCATCATGGGGTGTGCCGGTCGCGCACGGTGCAAGTGATGCCCGTGCTCGGTTTGAGGAGGCTGCCATGGCTGGCAAGGGTCGTGCGAGTGTCAACGATATGAAGCGTGTCGAGGTGCAGGTGCTGATGGAGATTGCACAGCAGTCCGAAGACAACGGCGGATTTTATGGCTTTTCGCGAAAGACGCTTGCCGAGCGTGTGGGGGTGTCTCCGTATCGCGCCCGCGCGGCAATTGAACGCTTGGAATCCGAAGACATCATTGAGGTCGTCTCGCGCTACAGCGACGACGGCGGCCAGCTCGCAAATGGTATTTGTCTTACGGAGCGTGGCGAATGGTATCTAGAGGGCATCCGTGCCGGTATGCTCGTGCAGGACTTGATCAAGGACGAAGTCGCCGATCGATAACCGCGTGCATACATAGTGGAAACGACGCCGACTGGGCAACCGGGCGGCGTTTTGTTTCGAGATGGAGAAATGCGATTGCGCGTAAGAAAAATTGTGTGCGGCGCGCGTCGCGAGTATTACAATGAAGACCCGTAAGATGTGTATGGACAACTTCTACGGGAAGCGCAGGTAACTCAATATGACCAAGCATGTGTTCGTGACCGGCGGCGTGGTTTCGTCTCTGGGCAAGGGTATTACCGCGGCCTCGCTGGGCCGTCTGCTCAAGTCGCGCGGCTACAAGGTAACGATGCAAAAGGCCGACCCGTATCTGAACGTCGACCCCGGCACCATGAGCCCGTTCCAGCATGGCGAGGTCTTTGTGACCGAGGACGGCTACGAGTCCGATCTGGACCTGGGCCACTACGAGCGCTTTATTGACGAGAACCTGACCCGCGATTCCAACTTTACGACTGGTGCCATCTATAAGAGCCTGATCGCCCGTGAACGTCGCGGTGACTTTTTGGGCGGCACCGTGCAGGTGATTCCGCACGTCACGAACGCCATTAAGGATAAGTTCCGTCGTATTGAGGAGCAGACCGGCTCCGACGTGGTCATCACTGAGTTGGGCGGCACTATCGGCGACATCGAGTCGCAGCCGTTTGTCGAGGCCATTCGACAGTATCGCAAGGAGGCCGGTCCCGAGAACGTCTGCTACATCCACGTGTCGCTCGTTCCCTATATCGCCGCCGCCCACGAGGTCAAGACCAAGCCGACGCAGCACTCCGTTAAGGAGCTCCGCAGCTTTGGTATCCAGCCCGATATTATCGTTCTGCGCTCCGACCACCATATCGACGATGCCATCCGCGGCAAGATCGCAAGCTTCTGCGACGTCGACACCGACTGCGTCTTTACCAACGAGGACTGCGCGAGCATCTACGATGTTCCGCAGCTGCTCGCCGAGCAGGACTTTGACCTGCGCATTTGCGAGCGTCTGGGTCTGGACCCGCGTGAGCGCGACATGAGTCAGTGGAACGAGTTCCTGCGCAAGCAGAACCATGCCAACCAGCACGCCGACAAGGTGAAGATCGCCGTCGTGGGCAAGTATACGCAGCTGCCCGATGCCTACCTGTCGGTTATCGAGGCCCTGCACCACGCTGGTGTGTTCTACGATCGCCACGTTGACGTGCAGCTGGTCGATGGCGAGAGCCTCGACGAGCAGAATGTCTCCGAGGTCCTGGGTGATGCCTCGGGCATCTTGGTCCCTGGCGGCTTTGGCAAGCGCGCCCTGGAGGGCAAGATCCTCGCGGCCGAGTTCGCCCGCGAGCACAAGATTCCGTATCTGGGCATTTGCCTGGGTATGCAGGTGGCCGTGTGCGAATTTGCCCGCAACGTGGTCGGCCTTGCCGGCGCCAGCTCTTCCGAGTTCGATCCTGATGGCCCGTATAGTGTCATCGACCTGATGAGCTCGCAGGAGGACGTGACCGAGAAGGGCGGCACCATGCGTCTGGGTGCCTATCCGTGCAAGCTCGCCGCCGATACCCTCGCGCGCGAGGCCTATGGCGAGGAGCTCGTCTACGAGCGTCACCGTCACCGTTTTGAGTTCAACAACGCCTTCCGTGACCAGCTCGAGGACGCCGGTCTGGTTATCTCGGGCCTTTCGCCCGACGAGCGTCTGGTCGAGATGGTCGAGCTGCCGCGCGACGTACATCCGTGGTATGTGGCCACCCAGGCTCATCCCGAGTTCAAGAGCCGTCCGACCAACCCGCAGCCGCTGTTCCGCGAGTTCGTGCGCGCCTCGATTGGCCAGCATGAGGGCGTCGACCGTCTGCAGGTGACGCCCATGAACCTCGCTACGGACTAAGGGTGCCGGCGAACCAGGAACATACCGAAGCTACTCCCTCGTCGCTCGCTGTGGCGGCGGGGGAGTATCTCGATTACCTCGCGGTCGAGCGGGGCTTGGCGCGCAATACGATTGCGGCCTACCGTCGTGACCTGACGACGTACTGCGCCTATCTGGAGCGGGCTGACATTGCGTCTTTTGAAGATGTGAGCCGTCAGGTCGTGGAGGGCTTCGTTGCCGATCGCCGCGACGGAGGCTATTCCGACGCCTCGGTGGAGCGCGCGCTTGCTGCCGTGAAGGGTCTGCATGCCTTTTTGGTGCGCGATGGGGCCGTGGCCCAAAACCCGACGGCGGCGTTGCGCCTGCCCAAAAAGGCAGAACGCCTGCCGGAATACCTTTCGGTGGAGGATGTCTCGGCGCTGCTCGATCAAGACTTTCCCGAGGGCGAGATGGGACTGCGCGATCATGCCATCTTGGAAGTGCTTTACGGCTGCGGCTTGCGCGTGAGTGAGCTGGTTGGGCTCGATGTGGGCGATATCCATATCGATGACGGGTTTGTCCTGGTGCGCGGTAAGGGCTCCAAGGAGCGTCTGGCCCCGTTGGTGGGAAGCGCGGCGCGTGCCCTGACACACTATCTAGGTGACGGGCGCACTCTCCTGGCCGCCCATGCTCACGGGACGGAGACCTTGGCGGTCTTTTTAAATAAGAACGGACGTCGACTGTCGCGCCAGGCCGTGCATGCGATATGCGAGCGGTATGGGCGCCAGGTGGGGCTGGTGGGGCTCCATCCCCATACCTTGCGCCACTCCTTTGCCACCCACATGCTCGCGGGCGGTGCCGACTTGCGTGTGCTGCAGGAGATTTTGGGCCATGCCGATATTTCGACCACGCAGGTCTACACGCATGTCGACCGCACGCAACTGACCGAGGTCTATCTGGCGGCGCATCCGCTGGCACATCGCTAGCACCTCGCTGACCTGCATATTTATAAAT
>JAUMNV010000052.1 GCA_031295725.1 Collinsella sp. | reverse complement strand
TCGCCGGGAAGGCCCATCATAAAGTAGAGCTTCATGCGGTTCCAGCCGGCCTCGAAGGCCGCCTTGGCCGCACGGTCCAGGTCCTCCTCGGTCACGTTCTTGTTAATGATGTCGCGCATGCGCTGGCTGCCGGCCTCGGGCGCGAACGTCAGGCCGCCCTTCTTCTCGCCGGCGACCGACTCGGCCATATCCACGCCAAACGAATCCAGGCGCTGCGACGGAATAGACACGCGAATACCCGTATCCTCCAGGCGACGGTTGAGCCTGCCGAGCACGTCGCGAATGCAGGAGTGGTCGGTCGTGGAGAGCGAGGTCAGCGACACCTCGTCATAGCCAGTCTTTTCCAGACCCTGAATCACCGACGAGACGATCTGGTCGGCCGAGCGCTCGCGCACCGGGCGATACGTCATGCCGGCCTGACAAAAACGACAGCCGCGGGCGCAGCCGCGCAGGATCTCGATAGACAAGCGGTCGTGAACCAGCTGCGCATAGGGCACGCACGACTGCGACAGCGGATTCGTGGCGCCAAAATCCTCGACGACGCGCTTGTAGACCACGGTCGGCGCATCCTTGCCTTCACGCGGCACGGTGTAGCCATGCGGCGAGCAGGGCTCGTCGTGACGAACCTCATAGAGCGACGGCACGTAGTTGCCGGCAATGGATGCAAGCTGCTCGACAATCTGCGCGCGCGGGACCCCTTCGTCACGCAGGCGGCGATGCAGCTGGCAGGTCTCGAGCAGCGATTCCTCGCCCTCGCCGATGAGGATGGCATCGAAGAAGGCCGCGTACGGCTCGGGGTTGTACACCGAGGGGCCGCCGGCGATGATGATGGGGTCGTCTTCGCCTCGGTCGGCCGCCAACAGCGGAATGCCAGCGAGGTCGAGTGCCTCGAGGAAGTTCGTCACCGCCATCTCGTGCGGCACATGCAGACCGACGATATCAAACGAAGCGACCGGCGCTGCACCCTCGAGCGAGAGCAGCGGAATGCCCGCCTCGCGCATAGCGTCACCCATATCGGGCCACGGCACATAGCCACGCTCGCAGGAGATGCCCTCGGCCTGGTTAAGGATGTTGTAGAGGATGGCGATACCCTGGTTAGGCAGACCGACCTCGTACACATCCGGATAGATCAGGCAGCAACGGTAGTCGGCATCGGCCTTGGAAAGCGTGCCCCACTCGTGATCGATATAGCGACTCGGCTTCTCGACCTTGGCGAGCAACGGCTCAATTAAATGAAAACAATCTTGGTATGCAACGCGCAACGGAAAACCCCTAAGCTGCGAGATCGGATGCGTCCTGGTAGGACGCCATAGGACGGGTAGCGCCCGCGACCGTGGTCACCAGATCGCGAACGCGGGAGAACGTGGCAGTGACCACCTCGTTGGCACGGCTGTAGTCGACATCGCGCTCGTAGAGCGAAACGAGCGCACGGCCCATGCCATAGGTGCCCGCGGCAGCAGTGAGCGCCTTGACGGCAAACCCAATATGCGGCGTCTGCTTGACAAGTGCGCGGGTGACCGCTCGGATCACAAGACCGCCGGCAAGCACGCCCGCGACCTCGTAGCCGCGCTCAGGCTTAATGCCGCGTCCAAAGACGGCAGCGAGCTCAAAGAGCATGCCCACCTGCGCCAGCGCCATAACGGGATAATCGGCGCCCGGCAAAAACACCAGCGCACCGGTCGCCATATTGGTGAGCGCGCACGAGGTGATGATACGATTGGCCGCCGCGATGCGCATGAAGGCAAAGTTCGCCGCAAAAGCCGTTTCCTTGTCGGTGCGATCGAGAATCCAGCGGGCAAGCGTCTCGAGCAGATACGTCTTATCGGTTGCCGCTACCACGCCGAGCATGGGCGTGGACTCCTCGATAAACGGCACCTCCACAGCAGACTCGGCAAGCACGCACACGGGCGCGCCGGCGATCACGAGCTCCTGCACGGCACTCTCCAAGCGGTCGGAACCACACGAGAGCACCAGCACCACATCGGTATCGGTCTTTGGAGCAATTCGCTCCTCCCCCAGACGCTCGACGCGCACAATGCCCGAGGTCGTCTGCGGCACAAAGGCGTCACGCACCGTCTCGGCCAGAAAGCGCGAGGCGGACGAATCCAGATAGACCGAGACGCGCACCGGCGTATCGGAATCCTTCTTAACGGACGCGCCCATCTTAAAAGCGCGGGTCAGCTTATCTACGGGAATTTTCATAGCAAACCCCTCCAGCGGTTACGCGGCGCCCGAACGATGCCGCCATATGGATTGTACGATACCCACCGTCAGCAGCTGAATCATCATCGAAGACGAACCGAAGCTAATAAACGGTAGCGGAATACCGGTAATCGGCATCATGCCGATGCACATGCCGATGTTTTCGAAGGTCTGGAACGCCCACATGCCAACGATGCCCACACACGAAAGACGCAAAAACAGCGACTCACACTTAAAGGCGACGCGAATCGTCGAAAAGATCAGCAGCACGTAGAGGCACAGGAGCAAAAAGGAACCGCAAAAGCCAAAGGTCTCGGACAGGAAGGCGAAGACGAAGTCGGTGTGGAACTCAGGCAGAAAGCCGCCGGCCGACTGCGTCGCATGGCCCAAACCCTTACCAAAGAAGCCGCCCGAGCCAACGGCGATAAGCGACTGCTGCAGGTTGTAGGCATCGTCCGAATCGGCATTATCGGGGTCGATAAAGACCGTCAGACGGTTCATCTGATACTGCTTGATGAGCACATCATGGCCGAACAACGAATCAAAGACCGAATCGAGCGCCAGAACGAGGGCCACCAGGCCCACGAGCAGGGCCAGCGTCGACAGCACCCATTCGCGGCGTGCACCGCTCATACAAATGACGATGGCGCCCGAAACAAGCACGACCAGGCCCGAGCCCAGGTCGCCCATGGCAACGACGGCCAAAAACGGAATGGACAGCATGCCGCAGAGCTTGACGTAGTCGCGAACGGTATCGATGCGACCGTTATACTGCGATCCAAGCGTAGCAATAAAGAAGATGGTGATGAGCTTGGCAAGCTCAACCGGCTGGAATGTCAAGCCGATACCGGGAATCTTGATCCAGCCCGTCATGCCCAGACCGCCCGTATAGGACAGACCCGGAATCTTGGGCGAGAAGATCACGATCAGGTCGATGACGAGCAACGCCGTCGAGAAATTGGAAATACCGCGCAGGTCGGTACGCCAGACGAGCACCGCCAGCACCGCCCCGATGCCAATTCCCAGCAGATGGCGTGAGAACGAGGCATCGGCCTTAAACTGCGAAGCCGACCAGATAATGATGGCACCGTAGGCGACGAGCGCCACAGTAGCCACGAGCACACCGATATGCACCTTTTGGCGAAACGTGCCGCGCGAGGCCGAAAGTTGTTTGTTGACACGGTCCAGGCTGCTGCGAGAACCGGTCTTGGTTGAACGGAACAGATCCGCCGGAGAAAAATCCATCGCAACCTCCTATCGAACCGAAGAATCGCCCGAGGCCGAAGAGGTATCGGGCTCGTCATAAATCACGCCGAGCACGTCGCGCACGACATGCATCGCGGTATCTGAGCCGCCGCCGCCCTGCTCTAGGACAGTAGCGATGACATACTTGGGATCATCGGCCGGTGCATAGGCGCAGAACCACGCGTATTCGTCCTCGCCGCTTTTCTCGCCCGTGCCCGACTTGCCGTATACCTGCGGCGTCAGGGTGCCAAAGTGAGCCGCCAGGGACGTCGATGCCGTGTAAATCACGTCGTGCATGCCGTTGCGAACAAGAGCCAAATCCGAATCGCTGTTGATCTTGGCCTCCAGGCGCTTCTTCTTGCCCTTGCCGTTGTATTTATAGGCATCGCCGTCGCCATCGCGCGACACGGCAGACAAAAACACGTGAGGCACGTACTGTTTGCCGCCGTTGGCAAGACCCATATAGGCACACGCCATCTGCAGAGGCGTCACCAGGATGTCGCCCTGGCCGATGGCAATGTTGGTCATATCGCCGGCATTCCACTTGCGGTCCTCGGCAGAGGCGTCGGTGAAGTACGACTCTTTCCACTCGGCATCGGGAATACGGCCCGCGCCCTCACTCGGCAGATCGATACCGCAGGTCTTGCCTAGGCCCCAGCGACGAAAGACCTCCTGCAGGCCCTCGGAATGTTGCTCGTCATAAAAGAACGCCTTGCCCATGTCGTAGAAGACGGGGTCGCACGAGTTGGCGATACCCGACTGCAGCGTCATGGTGCCGTGGCCGGAATGCAGCCAGCAGTACTTGCCCCACGACTTGCCCAGACCCGTCCAATAGCCCGTGCAGTTGGTCGTCTGCCCCGACGTGTAGGTTCCAAACTCAAGACCGGCTAGTGCCGAGAGCGGCTTGATGGTCGAGGCCGACATGTACTGTCCGCTAATGGCGCGGTTGAGCAGCGGGTGCGAACCCTTGTCATCATTGAGCTCGGTCCACACGTCATTTGAGACGCCGCCGATAAAGACGGACGGATCGAACTTGGGCTGGCTCGCCATGCCCAGGATCTCGCCATTGTTGGGATCGAGACACACCACAGCGCCGTTGCCGGCATTGCTGTAGCCAGTGGTCTTGGCAAGCTCGATAGCGCTCGCCAGTGCCGTCTCACAGGCCTGTTGGATCTTAAGGTCGAGCGTGAGCTTAATGTCGGAGCCGGCCTTCGCGGGCACGGCGCCGGCCTGACCGGTCACATTGCCCGAGGCATCGACCTTGACGGTCTGCTCACCACGAATACCCTGCAGCAGGTTTTCGTAGTAGCTCTCAACGCCCGCCTGGCCCACGATATCGCCCGACTGGTACGTAATCTTGCCAGCAGAAGCATCATCATCGCCAGAGGTTTTCTTATTCTGGGCCTCGAGCTGCTCGGAGGTAATGGTGCCGGTATAGCCCAAGATATGGCATGCCGTCTCGCCATATGGATACTGACGCTCGGTACGCTCGGCAATCTTGACGCCCGGGAACTCGCCGGCATGCTCCTGAATATAGGCAACCGTGGAGCGACGGACGTCCGTCGCGATGGTATGCAGGCTCTGAGCGCCCTCTGTATTGTCCTGAATATTGCGAAGGACCGCCACGTAAGGCATTCCAAGCACGTTGGCAAGATGGCGAACCAGAACCTCATCCTCGGCAAGGTCGCGGTAGGCCACGACAGCAAGTGAGGGACGGTTCTGGACAAGCGCCACGCCATTGCGGTCGAGGATGCGACCGCGCACAGCGGGTGTTGTAACGGTGCGAGTCTGATTACTATTGGCCTGCTTCTCGTAATAGTCCGATGAGACCATCTGCATGCCCCACAGCTTGACGGCGAGCGCCGCAAACATCGCGCCCACACCCGTGGTGAGGATGGAAAAGCGGCCCTTAAAGGCGGTCACCGCGGTATTGCCCTCGCCCTCGGTGGCGCGCGGGGCCGTTCCATGCTGCGTATCGTAGGTAAAACGGGAATCGCCACGACGCATGATGACCAGCGCGACCACGATGGCCACAACCAGCACGATACCGGCGATAATAACCGTCATCTGGGAAGACATCTACGGGCCTCCCCTATTTGAGCTTACGGGTCTTGGGCTTAAAGCGCATACCCGTCTGGCGTCCGCCACGTGCGGAGAATCCATAGCCGGACTGCGGCACGACGCCGGACATCAAAAACGGAATGGCAACCAGACCCGTCAGGATCGAGGACGGCAGCGCATGGCCGAAGATCGCCACGACAAAGCTCGTCTCCAAACCCATAAACAGCAAGACGATGCTGTAGATCACATTAATGACGAGCGCGAAGGCGCCCACAGTGACGCCGCGCGCACTCGGGGTACCGCCCGTCTGACCGACGGCGCTGTGCACCAGGGCAAAAGAGCCCACGGTCAGCAGGAGCGACATAACGCCCACCGGCACGGCAGCGGACAGGTCATAGAACAAGCCGCTGCAAAAACCGCACACGACGGCACGGGTCGGGTCGCCCGAGAACACGCTTAGGCACACCAGGATAATCATGAAGTTGACGCGACCGCCCGCAATGGAGATCTGCGGTGCCAGGCCTGCCTGCAGCAGCACGCACACGATGGCGGCGATTACAAACGTACGGGAGCTCATCCCCTGCTCGTGTAGATCCATGGACATGCCCCCTATTCGCTCGAGCCGGAATCGGTCGTCTCGGACGCGTCGGAACTGTCATCCGAACTCTCGTCCTTCGTCTTGGTCGCAGCGTCGCGCGACGTTCCCTGCGGCGTGCTATTAGCGGTGCTCACGTCCTCATCCGAAGCCAACTGTTCGTCGGTCAGCGAGGTGATGACCAGCACTTCCTCGTTGTTCTCGGCCGTGGTCTGAGCGCGCACCACAATGGTGTAGTACACGTCGTTTGCCGACTTCTCAACCGACGAGACGGTGCCGAGCGGTAGACCCTTGGGGAATACACCGCCAATGCCCGAGGTCACGATGATGTCGCCAACCTTAACATCGGAGTCGACGCTCACGTACTCAAGACGCAGCGTGCCGTCAGCCTGACCCTGCAGCATGCCCTGGGCGCGCGTGTCCTGTACCATGGCGGACACACCCGAGTTCTCGTCGCCAATAAGGCGCACGGTAGAGGTCTTGGCCGATACCTCGATAATCTGACCGATAACACCGGCAGAACTCGTCACGGGCATGTTGATGGTAAGGCCGTCGGCAGAGCCCTTGTCGATGGTTACGGTCGAGGTCCAGGCATCGCCCGAGGCACCAACGATACGAGCAGCGGTCGATTTGAGGTTGTAGGTCGACTGCAGGCCGACCAGCCCCTCCAGACGCTCGGCGGTCTTTTGAGCCTCGGAGAGCTCAGCAACCTTAGAGGTCAGCTCCTCGTTTTGCTTCTTAAGCTCGTCAAGCGTGTCCTGCGACGCCGTAAGGTTAGAGAACACGTTGCCGATCGCATTGAAGGGGGCCGCCACAGCCGAGCCCACAAAGCGCACCGGCGAGGTAATCGTCGTCACGCCCGAACGCACGGCATGAATCGGTCCTGCCTCGCCCTCGCGGATGTAAAACGTGAGCAGCAACACCGAAATCAGGCTGAAAACAATCAACGGGCGCATACCCGTTGATTGTCGCTTGGTATTCAGATTTGTGGAGAAACCCGAAGATCGTGCCAAATGGAATCCACCTTTTGGAAATTAAGCATTGGTCTGGACGAAGCCGCCATCAAACGCATTGGCCTCGAGCACGCGGGCACAGCCGTTAACGACGTTATCGAGCGCCGTGGGGCTGACGTTGACCGAAACGCCGGTCTCATCGCGCAGGCGCACGTCGAGACCGCGCAGCAGCGCGCCGCCACCAGTCAGCAAAATGCCGTAGTACATAAGGTCCGAGGCAAGATCGGGCGGCGTGGCATCGAGGGCGTCCTTAACGGCCTTGGCCATCTCGTCGAGCGGCTTGTTGAGCGCGCGACGAATCTCCTCGCTCTCGATGCGCACGGTCTTGGGCAGACCGGTGATCACGTCGCGGCCGTTGACCTCGACATCGAGCTCGTCCTTGAGCGGCACGGCGGAGCCGACCTTGATCTTGATGTCCTCTGCCGTACGCTCGCCGATGGCCAGGTTATAGGCATCACGAACGTGCGTGAGGATGGCCTGATCGAACTCGTCGCCGGCAATACGGATGGACTGCGAGACGACGATGCCGCCCATAGCGATAACGGCAACCTCGGTGGTACCGCCACCGATGTCGATGACCATGGAGCCGGTGGGTTCCTCGACGGGCAGGTCGGCGCCGATAGCGGCGGCCATAGGCTCTTCGATCAGATAGGCCTGGCGAGCGCCGGCCTGGATCGTAGCCTCAAAGACGGCACGCTTCTCGACCGACGTGACGCCGGAGGGAACGCAAACGACAACGCGCGGACGCGGGGTCCACGGATAGCGCTTCTCGGAAGCCTTGTCGATAAAGTAGCGAAGCATGGCCTCGGTAACATCGAAGTCGGCGATGACGCCGTCCTTCAGGGGACGAACGGCCACGATGTTGCCGGGCGTACGGCCGAGCATGCGCTTTGCCTCGATACCGACCGCCAGGATGCGCTCGTCGTTCTTGTCGATGGCGACAACAGAGGGCTCGCGAATGACAATGCCCTTGCCGCGCACGGAGACAAGCGTATTTGCGGTGCCGAGGTCGATGGCAAGATCGCCCGCATAGCTACCGAAGAACATATCCATCAAAGAAAACAACGCAACTCCTGATGTGTTGGATGATTGCTGGAAAACTACTAGCTCATGATACTAGCGCAAGCCCGGCACCTCACTTGCGGTGAAGCGCCGGGCAAAGCTAAATCCCATAAGGTCACTACTGGTTGTCAGCAGCCGAGAAATCCATATCGAGCGAAGAAACGGCCCAGCCGATATGGTTGTCGGAGCGCACGAATTTGACGGTGTACTCCTGCTCGCCGCCCTTGGACAGCGATGCCTTCACCTTGGCGGTCGTCTCGGTCATGGACTGATCCATGCCCTCGACGGACACGGTGGCACCCTGCGGAATCGAGGAGATGATCATCGACTTAGCGTCCTCGGACAGGCTCGAGGCCAGGCAAGACTCGGCCTTTGCGGCGTCACCGTCGCCGGCAGCCTGGAACAGATCGGTAACGACAGACTCCTGAGACGGGAAGCCAAAGCCGCGCGTGTAGGCAAAGCCCAGACCGCCCGCGGCGATCAAAATGAGCAGAAGCAGCACGATGAAGACTTTAAGACCCGTGTGGCGATGGCGACGACGGACCTTGGCCTGCTTACGATCCTGACGGTCCTGCTGGACCATCTCGGACTCGGACAGCGTAAAGAAGCTGGTGTCCGAGGGATCGGGCATAAACTGACCGGTCGCGCCCGTAGGATCGAGCGGATCGACGGCAGGAGCGTCCATCGCGGGCGCCGGAGCCGCGGCCATAGCCGTCTGGGCAGACAGCGCGGCAAGCGAATCGTGCACGCGGGCAAGCTCATCGGCCTGCTCGGAGGTGAGCTGGTAGATGCCATCGGCAGTAGCGGCGTTAAAGGCGTCGAGTGCGTCGGAGGGACGGCCGGCGGCAGAAAGCGCCTGACCCATGCCGGCGTTGAGCGCACGCGTGTCGTCGCGGGGGCCGGCAAAGTCGATAGCCGTGCGGTAGGTCTCCACGGCATCCGCCGGACGGCCGAGCTTAATGAAGCAACGACCGAGCTCGCCGAGTGCGGCGGCAGGAGCCGGATTGGCGCCGTCGATGGCAGCCTGACGGAAGGCGGTTCCCGCGTTGGCATAGTCGCCCGACTGGAACAGCGCATTGCCCAGGCCCAGATAGGCCTTGAACGGCGTGGCATAGGAAGCATCCTGCGTAGCGGCAGAGAAAGCCTGAGCGGCCGTCGTGTAGTCGCCCACGGCGGCGAGCGCCTTGCCGCGGTTGGTGAGCAGCGCGCCGCGCTTGCCGTAGGTACCGTCGTTGAGGGCGGCGGCATAGGCCTCGGCGGCCTCGGCATACATGCCAAGGTGCATCAAGGCGTTGCCACGAAGGTGATCGGCCTCGCCCATAATCTCATCGGGAGTCTTTGCCGCCCCAAGCATCTGGGCTGCAGCAGAAAAATCACCCGCGCGGTAAGCGGCGCGGCCCTGTTGGATCAGCTGGCTATTCAAGGAAGTCCCCTTTACTCGTGAACGATCTCGACATGGACGATCTCGTCGCCGGCACGCAGCTGCGAAATCACATCGAGACCCTCGACCGTGGTACCAAAGACGGTGTAACCGGAATCGAGGTTATGCTGGGCACCCAGGCAGAAGTAGAACTGCGAACCCGCGGAATCGGGGTCCATGGAGCGTGCCATGGCAAGGGCGCCATCGACATGGCTGTTGCGCGGATTGGTGGCAAACTCGCCCTTGATGCAGTAGCCGGGGCCACCGGTACCGGGCATACCGTCGGGGCCCTCAAGACCGGCAGCGACGTCGGCGCCGGACATGTCGCGGGTATTGGGGTCGCCGCCCTGGATAACAAAACCGGGCACATAGCGATGGAACTTAAGGCCATCATAGAAGCCCATCGTGGAAAGCTCGCAGAAGTTCGCGACATGAATGGGAGCGCCCTCGCCGTCAAACTTGACCTTGATGGTACCCTTCGACGTCTCGATTACGGCGCACTCGTCGCCGACAAGCTGATACTCGGGCGTGTAGAGCTCTTTCTTAAAACCAAACATGTGGTTCCTTCCTCGTGCGTTTAAAGCATATTTGTACGAATTGTAGCAATAAGCACGGGTTTACATCAATTGCGCACGTAGGTTATGCCGACTATGGCGAACTAATTTTAGGAACGCTGCTGCGGCTTCCAGGAACCCACATTGGCATCGTACTGGTTCAGCGCGCTGTTGCCGCCCTGCGCGATGGGCGCCAGGATCTCGCTTTGGTGGGAACTCATCGACTCGCCATCGGGAATGGCCAGCGAGATATCCCAGCTCTGGCAGATCACGTCGACGCGCTCATACATCCACTCGGCAAGCTGCTTTAAGTGGGCGATGTCATCCGCATAGACCGTATCGTCCTGTACTTTCAGGTTGTTGAGCTCATCTTGCGTCTTTTTGATCTGGTCGCGTAGGGCGTAGGCACTCTGCGACAGCTCCTGACGGGTGGACAGCGGCGTTCGGAGATAACCGTTGTTAAAGGAATCGATGACCTCGCCGATCTGGTCCTCGTCACCGTAGGACACGATGGTCTGATACAGACCATCGAGCCTGGTATAGAGCTGATCATCGGTGAGCACGGTTTCTTCCTGAACCACCTCGGCAGAATCGCCCTGCTTGGTATCGTCCTCAGTCGCCTCGCCCTTTTGACGCGTGGGGAAGGTGGTTTGTGCAGCTTGGCCAAACTGGTCGTAGAAGCCAGGCATAACACCCATGGGATCGGTCGTCACGAACCAATAGGCACCACCGCACACGACGGCAAGGACCGCGATGATAATGAGCGGCTTGGGAATATGACGCTTATGCTTGTGATAGGCGTCCTCGTCGGGGTGCACCTTGCGCTTGGGTTTTTGAGCATCGTCATGCAGGGAAACGGGCGTGGGAATATCGACCTTGGGGATACCGAAATCCTTATCGAAAGCTGGCAGCACGCAGGTCTCATTGGGGTCGGCGGCGTCCGAAAGCACCGCAGCGGCAGAGGCCGGCGCATGCGGCACCTCGGTATCGATCTGCTCTTGCGTTAGGCGCGGAAAGCCCGCCGTGCGGCCCGCTGCCAGGTCGGATGCTGACGCATCCTCGGAGAGGATACCCGGAGCGGGGCGTCCGCATTTGGGGCACGTACGATCATGCGGAGAAAGACGGGCACCGCAGCCCTCACAGAACACGAATTCGGTGTGCTCGGGACCATCGCCCGGACCCACATAGGCGTTGCAGTAGGGGCAGAACGAGGCGCCGTCCTCGATAGTCTTAAGGCAATGCGGGCAGATCACGGCATCCTCTTTTCGAAGCAATTCAAATAATCGAGGTTAGAGCATAACATCGCCACGGCCCTACAGGAGCAAGGCACCAATTCAACATCGCCAGGGCGCGTAGTTACTTCTTCTTTTTGCTTGGCATCGAGACTTTGATGCCTTGGGCGGACTTGGTCACGCGAGAGCGCTTGGCTCCGGTACCCTTCTTTTTCTTGGGCTGGGCCTGAGCCACGCCCTCGAGTGCACGGGCCTCGGCCTCGCGAGCGGTGCGATCTTCGCGGCGCTGCGCCATGTCGGCGGCGACGCGCTTGGCAAAACGTTCGGCCGTCGAGCCCGTCGAGCTCACCTTGCCGCCACCGCGACCCAGGCGGACGCGCACACCGCGGCCAAAACCAGTTGCGGCACGACGACGACGCGGCTTGAGCGAATCCATCATCGTGGCGAGCTTAAAGAACACCGAGCAGGTAAAGACCACGATGACAGCCAAGATAACCATCTGGCCCATCGACAGGTTGGCAATAGACAGCAGCTCCGGGAATCCGATAACGCCCACCAGGATGCCGGCGACTACAAACACAAAGAGCACCACACGTAAGGGCGTGAGAGGCTGCGAGATGCGCCAGATTAGGCTGACGCTCGTCGCGCACGACGTAAGCAGGCACATCGTAGACAGCGTGAGCTGGCTAAAGCCAAACACGCGCGCCACAAAGATGTCGAGCGCCGCAGCCAAAATGACCGCAATCGACGCCGGCAGTGCACGCTTGAGTACGTTGCTCAAAAACGCACCCTTCACACGAGCATTGTTGGGCTCCAGGCCCAACACAAAGCCCGGCGCGCCGATGCAGAAGAAGTTAATGAGCGTCATCTGGATGGGCTCGAAGGGGTACGGCGGCAGCGCGATACACAGCGCCGCCAGGCCCATCGAGAACAGCGTCTTGGTCAGGAACAGTGAGGCCGAACGCTGCAGGTTGTTGATGGAGCGACGGCCCTCGGTCACCACGGCGGGCATCGAGGCAAAATCGTTGTCGACGAGTACGATTTCGGCCACATTACGCGCGGCATCGGAGCCGGCCGCCATGGCGACGGAGCAGTCGGCCTCCTTGAGCGCCAGCACGTCGTTGACGCCGTCGCCCGTCATGGCCACGGTGTGCTCGCGGCGCTTGAGCGCCTGCACGAGCTCGCGCTTCTGCTGCGGGGTCACACGACCAAAGACATGGTAGCGGTCCACTGCGGCATCGAGCTTGGCCGGCGTATCGAGCGTCGTGGCGTCCACATAAGCGTCCGCCCCCGGCACGCCCACCACGCGCGCGATCGACGACACCGTACGCGGGTCGTCGCCGCTGATCACGTTGAGGGTCACGCCCTGCTCGTTAAAGTAGCCGATGGTCTCGGCCGCCGAGGTACGAATCTCGTCGCGGATGGTCACAAATCCCACGGGCTCGGCCTCGCCCACCATATCCCCATCGGGCGTAAAGCCGTCCACGCGCGCCACCACGAGCACGCGGCAGGTATCGGCAAGCTCGGCGACACGGTTCTCGACCTGGGCAAACGCACGATCAGAGAGCACAAATTGCGCGGCGCCCATTACGTAGGAGCCCTGCGCAAACGACGCGCCGCTCCATTTTTTAGACGACGAGAATGGAATGACCGACAGCGGCTCGGACACCTCGACCGGGCGATCGGCGTAATAGTTGAGCAGCGCCTGGCAGGTCTCGTTGGCATCGGCCGAAGTCGCACGTGCCACGTTAGCCAGCGCAAAATCGAGCACTGTGGTATCGATGGGAACAGCCGCCTCGTCCGAGTCCACGCCAAAGCCAACACCCTCAACAGGCAGCGGATACGTGCCCTCAACTTCCATGCGACCCGAGGTGATGGTGCCCGTCTTGTCCAAGCACAGCACGTCAACGCGCGCGAGCGTCTCAATGCAGTAGAGCTGCTGCGCCAGCACCTTGCGGCGCGCCAGGCGCACCGTGGCAATGGCGAGCACCGACGACGTCAACAGCACCAGGCCCTGCGGGATCATACCCAGCAGGGCGCCCACCGTGGACAGCAGCGCCGAAGAAGGAACACGACCGGCAAGCAACTCAGAGAAGCACCACGACAGCGCGCTATCGCCCGGCATACCGGCGGCATCCCACAGCTCGCTCACGCTCGAGGCAAACAACGCCAAACCGAGCGGGATCATGATGATGCTCGCAAAGCGCACGATGGCGTTCAGCGCGTTCATGATCTCGGAATTAACCTTTTTGACGTACTTGGCCTCGTTATTAATTTTGACCACGTAGTTGTCGGCGCCGACATGGATCACGCGGGCGCGCAGCAGGCCCGAGTCGATAAAGCTGCCGCTCATGAGCTCAGAGCCTGGCTGTTTCTTAATAAGGTCGCTCTCGCCCGTCAGCAGGCTCTCGTTCACGAGCGCCTCGCCCGACACCACCACGGCGTCGGCGGGAATCTGGTCGCCGCGCCCCAAGCGGATGATGTCGTCGAGCACGATCTGGTCCAGGTCGAGCTCCACCTCGGCGCCGTCGCGCACCGCGATGGCCTTCTTGGAGGTCAGCAGCGTGAGCTTATCGACCATCTTCTTGGAACGCATGGACTGAATGACGCCAATAGCGGTATTGAGGAACACCACGAACAGGAACGTCAGATTCTTAAACGAACCGGTCAAAATGACCAGGAACGCCAAGATCACGTTGATCAAATTGAACAACGTGCAGAGGTTCTCGATGATGAGCTCTTTGACCGACTTGGTCTTGAGCTCCATGTTGCGGTTGATCTTACCGGCGGCGATGCGCTCCTCAACCTCGGCGGTCGAGAGTCCGCGCTCGATATCCGTTGCTGCCATACCACGTCCCATCACGTCGCGTCGGTATAAGAAAAACCGCCCGGACCATGCGAGGTTCGGACGGTCTTACGTTCGATGGTGCCCCATGTTGGATTCGAACCAACGGCCTTCTGCTCCGGAGGCAGACGCTCTAATCCCCTGAGCTAATAGGGCCAACGTTTGGCATTATACCCAAGTGCACCACGGGCTATCAAAATAAAAGAAAAAGCTTTGCAATTCCGAGGAAGACGCGGCGCAACGGCCCACTTTAGAAGGCAAAAGCGAGTCAGATAGTATAAACTCTCATGCACCATATATACACGGCTCGCGATGCGGGCCGTTTTTGCAAAAGTTATCCATCGAGGTGAGAGGCACACCATGATTGCAATTTTAAAGCAGAGCGCCAGCGACGAGGCCGTCGGCCATATCGTCAGCTGGATTGAGAAAAAGGGCCTGAAGACCGATGTCTCGCGCGGCGAGAATGAGACGATTATCGGCCTGGTGGGCGATACGACCAAGATCGACCCGTTCCTGCTCGAGTCCATGGATGTCGTCGAGCGCGTGCAGCGCGTCTCCGAGCCGTTCAAGCGCGCCAACCGCAAGTTCCACCCCGAGGACTCCGTCATCGACTGCGGTCACGGCGTCAAGATCGGCGGCGACCAGTTCCAGGTCATCGCCGGTCCCTGCTCCGTCGAGGGCGAGAACCTCATCCGCATCGCACGCCGCGTGAAGGCCGCCGGCGCCACGATGCTGCGCGGCGGTGCCTACAAGCCCCGCACCTCCCCCTACGCCTACCAGGGCATGGGCCCCGCCGGCCTCGACCTGCTGTGCGAGGCGTCTGCCGAGCTCGACATGCCGATCGTCACCGAGATCATGGACCCGCGCGACGTGCAGGTCTTCTTGGACAAGAAGATTGACGTCATGCAGATCGGCGCCCGCAACGCCCAGAACTTCCCCCTGCTCAAGGAGGTCGGCAAGACCCAGACCCCGATTCTGCTCAAGCGCGGCATGTCCGGCACGATCGACGAGCTGCTTATGGCAGCCGAGTACATCATGAGCGAGGGCAACGACAACGTCATCCTGTGCGAGCGCGGTATCCGCACCTTCGAGACCCGCACCCGCAATACCTTCGACCTCAACGCCGTGCCGGTTCTGCACCACCTGTCGCACCTGCCCGTCGTCGCCGACCCCAGCCACGCCACCGGCTACACCCGCTACGTTGAGCCCATGGCGCTCGCCGCGACCGCCTGCGGCGCCAACGGCCTGGAGATCGAGGTCCACGACGAGCCCAGCCGCGCATGGTCCGACGGCGCCCAGGCCCTCACCCCCGACCAGTTCGACGACACCATGCGCCGCATTCGCGCCATCCGCGAGGTCGTCTGCCAAGAGACCATGGAGTAGCCCATGGGTACGGTGAGAAACGCGCGCGTTAACCAGGGCGGCCCCAAGTGCGCCGGTATCGTCGGCCTTGGCCTCATCGGCGGTAGCTTTGCCCGCGGCTATGCCCAGGCGGGCGTCCGCGTGCTGGCCTGGGACCCCGATGACGATGTCATGACGGCCGCCAGCATGGGCACTGTCGCCGGAGAGCTCAACGACAAGACACTCGGCGAATGCGACATCATCGTCCTGGCTTGCTACCCCGAGGCCTGCATCGAGTGGCTCGAGGCGCATGCCCAGGCCCTCGCCGACGCCACCGACACCGAGGCCATCATGGGTCCCGTGGTGATCGACACCGTGGGCGTCAAGGGCATCGTGTGCGAACGTGCCTTTGAGCTTGCCCGTGAGCACGGCTTTTACTTTGTGGGCGCACACCCCATGGCGGGCACGCAGTACTCGGGCTACGCACACTCCCGCGCCGACCTGTTCCAGGGCGCGCCACTCGTGCTCGTGCCGCCCGCGGTGGACGATGCGCTCAAACTGGAGCTTTTGGGCCAGGTGCGCGAGATGGTGCGCCCCTTGGGCTTTGGCAAGTTCAGCGTGACCAGCGCCGCCGAGCACGACCGCGTCATCGCCTTCACGAGCCAGCTTGCGCACGTGGTGTCCAACGCCTACGTCAAAAGCCCCACCGCCCAGGTCCACCACGGCTTTTCGGCCGGTAGCTACCGCGATCTCACCCGCGTGGCGCACCTCAACCCGCAAATGTGGTCCGAGCTCATGATCGACGACGCCGACGCGCTCGCCTACGAGATCGACCATCTGATCGAATCGCTCGGCGCCTACAGCCGTGCGCTCAAGGACCGCGACCAGCGCTATCTGGAGAATCTCCTTGCCGAGGGCGACCGCATTAAGCGCGCGCTCGACGACGAGACCTCCCACTAGACCACCTATCACGCCAGGTCGAAAGGACCGAAGCTTATGGCGATTACCATCGATATCGACACTGCACGCCCCTACCAGGTGCATGTTGGCACGTTTTTGCTGGAGCAGGCGGGACCACTCGTGCGCGCCACTGCCGGCGGTACCAAGGCCGTCATCGTGACGGACACCAACGTGGGCCCGCTCTACCAGATGCCCGTTAAGCAGAGCCTGGAGGCGTCAGGCTACGAGGTGAGCATCTGCACCTTCGAGGCCGGAGAGGCCCATAAGCGCGCCGAAACCTATGTTGCCATTATGGAGTTTGTGGCAGAGCACGAGCTTTCGCGCTCCGACGTGATCGTGGCACTCGGTGGCGGCGTCGTGGGCGACGTGGCGGGCTTTGTGGCCGCCACCTACATGCGCGGCTGCAAGTTTGTGCAGATCCCGACGAGCCTGCTCGCCATGGTGGATTCGTCGGTGGG
>JAUMNV010000036.1 GCA_031295725.1 Collinsella sp. | reverse complement strand
GCTTTGAGGAAAGCGAGTCGGTCATCCTGATCGCTGCGACCAACCGTCCTGACATCCTGGATCCGGCATTGCTGCGTCCCGGCCGTTTTGACCGTCAGGTTACGGTCGACCGTCCGGATGTGAAGGGCCGCGAGCAGATCTTGCGCGTGCATGCCGAGAACAAGCCGATGGACGAGGACGTTAAGTTTGAGAAGCTCGCCCAGATGACCGTTGGCTTTACTGGTGCCGATTTGGCGAACCTGCTCAACGAGTCTGCGCTGCTGGCCGCTCGCCGTCATCGTTCCGTGATCTCGATGGACGAGGTCGAGGAGTCGATGGAGCGCGTGATTGCCGGACCGCAATGCAAGGGTCGCGTGATGACCGAGGCCGAGCGCACCACGATTGCCTACCACGAGAGCGGTCACGCCCTGGTGGGCCACATCCTGGAGCACTCCGATCCGGTCCACAAGATCTCGATCGTCAGCCGCGGTCAGGCTCTGGGCTACACGCTGCAGCTTCCGCAGGAGGACCACTTCCTCAAGACCAAGAACGAGATGCTCGACGAGCTCGCCGTGTTCTTGGGCGGTCGCGTTGCCGAGGAGCTCATGTGCGATGACATTACGTCGGGCGCGAGCAACGATCTGGAGCGCGCAACCAAGATGGCGCGCGAGATGGTCACGCGCCTGGGCATGAGCGAGGAGCTGGGCACGCAAGTGTTTGGCGAGGCGCAACATCAGGTGTTCCTCGGTCGCGATTACGCCGATCATCAGGATTACTCCGAGGAGACGGCGCGCCGCATCGATATCGAAGTTCAGCGCATCATGCGTGAGGCCCATCGTCGTGCGGTCGAGATCCTGGACGCTCGTCGCGATCAGCTCGATCTGATGGCGAAGGTGCTGCTTGAGCGCGAGACCGTCGAAGGCGACGCCGTGAATGCCCTGCTCGATAACGAGTGGGACGCCTACCTTGAGCGCGAGGGCGATATCCTGGCGGCCAAGGAGGAGCGCAATGCCAAGGCGGCCGGCATGCCGACCAAGAAGCGCGCGTCTCGCATGAGCGAGGAGGAGCTAGCGGCCGATGCCGCGGCTTTTGCGCAGGCGGCCATGCAGGAGGATGCCGAAGCCGCATCCGATGATGCTGACGATGACCATGCCGTCGTCGATGCCGATGCCGACACCGACGCCGACAAATAGTCTTTGTGGCGAAAGCCTCCGCGGGGAAACCTGCGGAGGCTTTTTCTTTTTTTGTTGATTGGGGACAGACTTAAATGAGCGTTTTCACGCATTTAAGTCTGTCCCCAATTAACATTACTGCGGCACTTTGCTCGGCTAAAGCGTACAATAGCGCCTATGCGAAAGGGGAACAGATGATCAACGAAACTATGTATGCTCGCGGTGCGGAAAGCTCCATCATTCGCGAGATCTTTAGCTATGGTCTTGAGCGCAAGGCACAGATCGGTGCGGAGAACGTATTCGATTTTTCGCTGGGCAACCCGAGTGTTCCGGCGCCCGCTGCTGTGGCTGAGTCGATTAAGAAGGCCCTGGAGCTGCCGAGTGACCAGTTGCACGGCTACACCCCCGCTCCGGGCCTGCCGCAATGTCGAGCAGCCGTCGCCGAATCGCTCAACCGCCGCTTTGGCACGAGCTATGAGGGCAAAGACGTCTTTATGACGGTGGGTGCCGCGGCTTCGCTCACCTGCGCGCTCAACGCCGTTACGAATCCGGGCGACGAGGTTATTGTTATCGCCCCGTACTTTCCGGAGTATCGCGTTTGGATTGAGAAGGCCGGCTGCACGTGTGTCGAGGCGCTTGCCAACGAGGACACATTCCAGCTGAGCGTGGATAACGTATTCAAGGCGATCACCGACAAGACGGCAGCCGTCATTATCGACTCGCCCAACAACCCGACCGGTGCCGTATATACGCGCGACACGCTGACGCGACTGGCCAATGTTCTGCGCGAGGCCAACGCTCAGCGCGATCCCGAGAATCCGATTATGCTCATCTCGGATGAGCCGTACCGCGAGATCGTGTACGGTGCCGAGGTGCCTTGGGTGCCCTCGATCTACGAGCACACCATCGTGTGCTACTCGTATTCCAAGTCGCTGTCGCTGCCGGGTGAGCGCGTGGGGTGGATCTTGGTTCCCAACACCAATCCGCAGGCTGCCCGTCTGATGCCGGCCGTTGCCGGTGCCGCCCGTACGCTGGGCTTCGTGTGCGCGCCGGCGCTCTTTCAGCGCGTAATTATCGACTGCATCGATGAGCCGAGTGACGTTGAGGCCTATGCACGCAACCGCACCGCGCTTACCGACGCACTAGCGGAGTATGGCTACACCTATGTTGAGCCGGATGGCGCGTTCTACCTATGGGTGAAAGCATTGGAGCCCGATGCGAATGCGTTTTGCGAGCGCGCAAAGAAGTATGAGTTGCTTGCGGTTCCCTCGGACAGCTTTGGTATGCCGGGTTGGTTCCGCCTGGGCTATTGCGTGAGCTACGAAACGATTATCAATTCGCTACCCGCTTGGAAACAGTTGGCGGACGAGTATCGTTAAAAGTAAAGCGCTCTGCTTACAATGTTTTACGTGAAATGGGGTTTGGTGTTAAGCCAGGCCCCGTTGTCATGGACGTTGTGTCGTTGGGATGGAGCGGTTTTACGACTGCTGAAAGCTATGCGTACAATGAATATACGCGACGGCCACACCGGATAAGGAGACCCGATGCCCTACCTTCTTTCTTGTGACATTCATACTCATACGCTGTTCTCCGCGCATGCATACTCAACCATTGAGGAGAACGTCTATTGGGCAGCCGAACGTGGTCTGCAGGTGCTTGGTTCTGCGGACCACCTGAGCTCGATGGTTACGGCCTGCCCCAATGACCTGCGCAGTTATCAGTTCTTTATCAATCAGGATATATGGCCGCGCATTTGGAGCGGTGTGTTGGTGCTGCGCGGCGCCGAGGCCGATATCGTTTCGCTGGACGGCAGCTTGTTTGGCGAGGATATTCCCGTCGACCTTGATATCGCCGGTGATCCGTACAGTCGTCAGCATTCGCTGTTCGAATTGGTGACGCGCAATTTGGATTATTTGGTGGCAAGCGTGCATAATCCGCAGTTTGCCGAGGACGCGACGCCGGCTCAAACGACCCAGATGTATATCAATGCCTTGGAACATCCCAAGGTGTTCATGTTGGGGCATACGGGGCGCTCGGGCGTGCCGTTCGATATCGACGAGGTGCTGTTGGCGGCTAAGGCCAAGCACAAGATTATCGAGATCAACAACCATAGTCTTGAGCACGGTGTCGACACTGAGCATTGGGCCGTGTGCCGCAAGATTGCCGAGCGCTGCGCCGAGCTGGGCGTGGGGATCGGCGTTTCGACCGATGCCCACATTGGTATGGCCATTGGAAAGCTCGATCACGCCCGTAAGATGCTCGACGAGATTCATTTCCCGCTAGATTTGATCGTGACGCGCGATCGCGAGACGCTGCTGCGCGAGATGGCGGCGGCAGGCGTGTGCGACCTGCGCAAGGGCATGTAACGGCGTTCATAAACCAAGTGAAGGGGGCGGCCCAGACGGGTCGCCCCCTTCTTGTCCCAAAAATCTACTGGGGCAGCTTAGCGGCGCTCGAGGACCGCAACGGTCTCGGTGTGGTCGGTATGGGGAAACATGTCGACCGGCGTGATCTTGAGCAGGCGGTAGCCGCCATCGAGGAGCTGATGTAAGTCTCGCTCTTGGGTGACGGGATTGCAGCTGATGTAGGTGATGCGGCGTGGCTTGAGCGCGCAAGCGGCTTCGAGGAACTCGGGTGTGGAGCCGGCGCGCGGCGGGTCGATGGAGAGAACGTCAACACGCTCGTTGTTATCGGCGGCATCGAGGATATAGTCAGTGGCATCGTCAGCCATAAACCACGCGTTACGGGTAAGGCCGTTGAGCTCGGCGTTGCGACGTGCGTCGGCAATGCCGGCGGGGTTGCGCTCAACACCGAGCAACATAATGCCGGCGCCTTTGTCCTGGGCGTCTTTTGCGGCGCACAGACCGATGGTTCCGCTGCCGCAGTAGGCATCCATGAGTACGTCGCCCTGCTGCAAATCCATGCCGTCAATGGCGAGTCGATAGAGCAGTTCGGTTTGCTGCGGATTAGTCTGATAGAACGCGGTGGGGGAGATGTCGAATTCGCAGCCGAGCAGCTGATCGCGCATGCATTCGGCGCCATAGACGATGCGGGTCTCCTCGCCCAGGATGGCATTGCCGGGGCGGCCGTTGATATTCTGCGCAACGGTGACGATATGTGGATCGAGCGAGGCGACGGCCTCAAAGAATTCCTGTGCATGCGGCAAGTCGCGCTGGGCGGTCACGAGAGTGACCATGATCTGGTCGGTGCGCCAGCCGCAGCGCACGACGGCATAGCGAAGCAAACCAAGATGCTTGTCCTCATTAAAAGCGGGAATATGCAACCGCTCAGCTTCGCGTGCGATGCCGTTGAGAATCTGGCGCGCACCCGGGGCCTCGACAGGGCATTCGGGAACGGCGACGATCTTGTGCGTGCCGCGCTCAAAAAAGCCGCAGCGGACAGCGCCCTCCTTGCCGGGAGCAAAGGGGGTGGCAGCCTTATGACGAAAACCACGCGGCGCAGGATACTTGCCCGGGTCGCCCAAAGTGACACCCATACCACGAATGGGATCGACAGCAATGCCCTCACGCTCGCAAAGCGAAGCAAAAAGCTCCTCCATAGCAGCTTGCTTAGCTGCCAGCTGCTTTTTATAAGGACGATTGATCGCCGTGCACCCACCGCAAGATTTCATGATTGAACAGGGAGACTTGGGATCCACAACCTTACGTGTAGACGAAATCGGATCTTTATGCGGGCGCTTGGTGCGAGTCTGAGATGCCTTATCCCCGCTCCGACGAGAGCTGGGACGCTTGGCCTTAGCCTTGCTCTTGGCCGACTTACCCTTCGCGTCCTGAGACGACTTGGATTTCTTAGAAGATTTTTTCTCCTCTGACCCCTCAGCTGCCTCGATCAAAGCACGACGAGCCTTACGCTCCGCACGAGATTCTGCCATGAATTAACCCCACTAATTATACAAATTGAAATCTGAAAGCATTGTACCGTGCTGAGCTAACGGACGATATACAAGCGCCCATTTCATATCAGTGATAAGTCCAACGACGGTTGCCCGCCGCGTGAGGGGTGTGGGGGTTAAGTTTATCGCGAGTTCCGCACGAACAGGAGGCCACTTAATGTGGCCTCCGTCGTGAGCAGGACTGTAGAGCAGGAAACTTAACCCCCACACCCCTCACGCGGCGGGCAAAC
>JAUMNV010000032.1 GCA_031295725.1 Collinsella sp. | reverse complement strand
GCCCGATAAACACTATCTTAAAATGATTAGAACCAAAATGAGCACGTGAACATTTGACAATGAGCACGTTAACATCCGGCTGGGATGTATAGAAACAAAACAACTTCAAACAGCCGCGAACGGTTGTATTTGTTCGGTAAGCGGTTTTGATTGACAGAAGTTTTCATGTTGTGGTATATGGCTCGGGTATCATGAGCACGTTATCGATGTATGTACGATGCGCCATGGGCGCGGGGAATAGTTGGGAAGCAGGTTAGCGTGGAAGGCATGGCTCAGCAGACAAGGAATGGTCATTCGGCGAGCGCGGCAGAGGTTGCGGCGCTCGCTGGCGTGAGCCGCCAGACTGTGTCTCGCGTGGTCAACGGTATGCCCAACGTGACGGAAAAGACGCGCAAGCGTGTGCTGGCCGCCATGGAAGAGCTGGGCTTTCGTCCCAATTTTGCTGGAGCGGCGTTGCGCGGCGGGTCGTATCGTTCTATTGGCCTGTGCATGTACAACATCACACGTGTCGGTAACCTGGCGACGCTCGAGGGTATCATGCAAGCGGCGCGCGAGCACGATTTTGCCGTCACTATGATCGAGATGGGCGGCGACAAGCCCTATACACTTGCCGATGCCTCGCGCCGCATGGTCGAGCGACCCGTCGACGGCATGATTCTCAACATGAACCGCATGGCTCCCGATTTTGAGGAGTTTGTTCCCCAGCCGGGAGTGCGAACGGTCATCCTGTCCATGTATGCGCATCCGCGCTGCACGACGATCGACTCCGACCAGTATGGTTCGTGCGAGCTGTTGACCAATTATCTGCTGGAACATGGTCACTCGAATATGCGGTTTGTGGCGGGTCCGGAAAACTCGATTTCCTCGCGTTTTCGTGAGGCCGGTTGGCGCGATACGCTGGGTCGTGCTCATGTCGATGCCGCTCCGATGCTGCGTGGCGATTGGAGTGCGGACAGTGGGTACGCCATGGGCGAGCGGATTGCGGCCGAGGTGCTTGCCGGCGGGTCGCAGGCGCCGACTGCCGTGCTTGCGGCAAATGACCAGATGGCGCTGGGCGTTATCGCCGCGCTCGAGAACGCGGGCCTGTCCGTGCCCGACGACGTGAGCGTGGTTGGTATCGACGACGCACTCGAGGGACTTGTTCCTCACAATCGGCTGACGACGCTGCGATTTGATTTGCGCGGTGTCGGTAAGCTTGCGTTTGAGGCGGCGATTGGAGAGAGCTCGTCTATCGAGGCGATTCATGTGCCGAGTACGCTGGTCGAACGCTCGACTGTTAGGGACATACGGGGTTAGGTCCTACTCCGTTTGTCTCGATTTGTAACAGGTAGACGGTCAAAAGCGGGCTACGTGTTACAGATTTAGATTCTTCGGAAAGAGCAATCCTGTTCGTCTCAATCTGTAACAGCTAGGACCAAAAAACTCGGCTAGATGTTACAGATCGAGACAAACGGCTCCCGACCAGCCCAAAAACAAAAAGACCGGGGGCGGCGCGCCGTGTGACGTGCCGCCCCCGGCTGAGAAATGGGGACAGGTTGTGTGAGCGGGCAATCCCGCCAGCCACTAGTCCAGACGACGGGTCTGCGCCACGTGCTTATACCAGTATGCGCTTGCCTTGGGCGTGCGCTTCTGGGTTTCAAAGTCAACGTAGAAGAAGCCGTAACGCTTGTTGTAGCCATTGGTCCAGGAGAACTGATCCTGCAGGCTCCACAGGAAGTAGCCGCCCACGTTGACGCCCACCTCCATGGCCTTGAGCAACCAGCGCAGGTGCTGCTCGATGTAGTCGATGCGCGGCTGATCGTCCACAAAACCGTCCTTGTAGGGGTCCTTGTAGCCCATGCCGTTCTCAGTGATGAAGATCTGCTTGTAGTTGGGGTAGCGCTGCTTAATGTAGACGAGCAGATCGAACAGGCCCTCGGGATAGATGATCCAGTCCCAGTCGGTGGTAGGGATGCCAGGCTTGTTCACGTGCTCGCCAATGCCCTTGACGCGCCAGCGGCCGGTGCCCTTCTCGCCCGTACCGTTGTGGTGCAGGTCGTTCTCGCCGTCGTAAGCCTTCAAGAAACGGCACTGGTAGTTGTTAACGCCCAGGTAGTCGTTGTAGAGCGCGGCCTCGCGCATGATTTCCAGATCCTCGTCCAGGATCTCGATGGTGCCGCCCGAGACGGCAGCCAGGCGGTTGGCGCACTCGAGGGTGTCGGGGGCATAGTCGCCGCGGAAGGTGGCGTCGAGCAGAAACTGGTTCTGCAGCACGTGCTCGTTGTTGGCGGCCTTGATGTCGGCGGGGTCGTTCTCGTTGAGCGGATACTTAAACTCCAGCGACTGGATGACGCCGATCTTGCCCTTAAAACCGCCGTTGTGGAAGGCCAGTACTGCCTTGGCGTGGGCGAGCATCATGTTGTGCTCGCACTGGAAGGCCTCGGCCAGATGCGCCTTAACACCACCGGGGAAGGTGCCCTCGATGTAGGTGTTGGAGGCGTCGGCCCAGATCTCGTTAAAGGTGAACCAGTAGGTCACCTGGTCGGCGTACTCCTTAAAGCAGAAGGTGGCAAAGTCCACAAAGGCATCGATGGTCTCGCGGTTGAGGAAGTCGCCCTTCTCAAAGAGGGGCAGCGGTGTATCGAAGTGATGCAGCGTGACAAACGGCTCAACGTGGTGCTTGTGGCACTCGGCGAAGAGGTCGTGGTAGAACTGGACACCCTCGGGGTTGATTTCGCCGGTACCGTTGGGGAAGATGCGGCTCCAGGCGATGGAGAGGCGGATGCCGTTGATACCGAACTCCTCGCACAGCTCCAAGTCGACGGGGTACTGGTTGTAGAAGTCCGAAGCGGGATCGGGGGAGAAGCGCCCCTGGGCCTCCAGGAAGTCGTCCCAGGCAACCTTGCCCTTACCGTGGGTGCGGGTCTCACCCTCTACCTGGTAGGCAGCGGTAGCACCGCCAAAGACAAAGTCCTCGGGAAACTGCGCAGGCGGGTTAGTGACGCTAGCAGGGTTAACGGACATGATGATCCAATCGTCTAAATCGAAGGGCCAGCCGGTCTTGGATGGTCGGCTGGCCCTGGGCGTTACTTACTTCGAGAGTTGCTCGCTTACGAAGGCGAGAGACTTGTCGCCGTTCTGGGAGAGCTCGATGTACTGCTTACCGCGGCAGGCGACGCACTTGTTGCCTACGCGCTCGCAGTCTTTCTGCAGGTCGGCCAGGTAGCTGGCGGCCTGCGGGGCCAGGACGACCAGATCGAAGTCGGGGAGCATGTCCACGTGGTTGCCATAGGCCTCGGCAGCGGTCTCGAGGTTAATGCCGCGCTCCTTGGCAGCCTTGGCCAGCGCGTTGGCGAGCAGGCCCGAGGTGCCGCCACCCTGGCAGAGCACGAGCACGCGCTTGCCGTTGAGGTCGCTGGCGGTCGTTGCCTCGGCAGCGGGTGCTGCGGGAACGGCGGGGGTATCGGACTTCACGGCCTCGGCAGCAGCGCCGGCGGCAACGCTCTTGGCGTCGGCCTTGCCCTGGAAGGCATCGTTGAGCTTGGCAGCCTTTGCGGCGTTCTTGGCGGCGAGCTCCTCCTGGGAGATCTCGGCCTCCTCGGCGCACTTCTGGGCGTCGTAGGCACGGAAGAACGGATAGTACAGAACAAAGTCGACGACCAGGATAAGGGCGAGCATCACAAAGGCGAGCGGCTGGAAGCCCAGGCCCATGATGGTGCCGATGGGGCCGGGGACGGTCCAGGGCAGGGTATACATAAAGCCGTTCATGCCCAAGAAGTCGATAAAGATCTTGAGGATCCAGATGTTGGCGATCGGGGCAAAGACAAACGGGACAAAGAAGACGGGGTTGAGCACGATGGGCGCGGCGAACAGCAGCGGCTCGTTAACGGCAAAGCACACGGGGACGATAGCGGCCTTACCGACGGCGCGCATCTCCTGGGACTTGGCCAGGAAGCAGAACATAAAGACCAGGACGAGCGTGGCGCCGGTGCCGCCCATGCAGACGACGAAGTACTGGGCACCCTGGGTCAGGACAGCGGAAGCGTGCTGGCCAGCCTGGAACGCAGCCAGGTTGTCGGTCATGTTGGCAACGAGGGCGGCGGCGATGGCGGGCTCGACGATCGAGGGGCCGTGGACGCCGACGAACCAGAACAGGCTCATGGCGCCGTAGATCACAGCGAGACCGATATAGCCGTCGGCAGCGGTGAACAGGGGCTGGAACACCTGGATGACGCCCTGGGCAAAGCAGAAGCCAAAGGCAGCGCGGAAGACGATGTCAAAGACCCAAAAGACGGCGATGCAGACGGAGAAGGGGATGATGTCCTTAAAGGTCTGCGAGATGTTGGGCGGAACCTGCTCGGGCATCTTGACGGTGATGTTGCGCTTGATAAAGAACTTGTAGATGATGCCGGTCACAAACGCAGCGATGAAGGCAGTCAGCAGGCCCTTGGAACCAAGGTAGGTGGTGTTGAAGCCGCTGGCGGCGTCCGTGGCGATGGTGTCGCTCGAAAGGAGCAAGAAGCCGATGATGGCCGCGCACATGCATGAGATAAAGTTGATCTGGTTGTTCTTGGGCAGGTCGCGGTTCTGAGCGTCGGCGAAGTGCTTGGCGGTGGTGGCGGCACAGGCGATTGCCAGGATGCCCATGGAGTAGTTGTAGCACTTCCACAAGGCGTTGTTGATGTCATCGGGCCAGTAGAAACCCCAGATGTTGGGGACCGAGGCTACGAGGCAGAAGATGGACGAGAAGATGATGATGGGGATGACGGAGATAAAACCGTCGCGGATCGCCTTGAGGTACTTGTTGCGGGCGATCGCGTTGAAAAAGGGCTGGCCCTTTTCGATAGTGGCGATGAGTTGCTCCATGCAAAGCTCCTAAGAGTCGGTGGGTTAGCAACGATGGTAGCTTTTGACGTTCGGTTGCCAAAATGTTGACGTTGCCATTTTGCGACACAAAAAAAGACGCGAACCGGTGGTTCCTGTGCCTGCGAACCGTCGATTCTTTGTGCGCAAACGTTTGAGCCGCCCGGTGGCTCTGTGTTTGCACAATGGCAACGTTAACATTTGGGCGACAAAAGCCGTTCGGGGAAGCAGAAATGTCGGTGAACGGTAGGTTTTGGGTGGTAAGCGTATTGCAGAGGCGGCGTTAGATATACTTGAAGGCGTTTAATATGACTGCGCAGGATGCCGTCAATGGCATCGTTGACACGGAAAGATCGACCAATGGCCGCTGTTAAAAAATCGGTTTCCGTTAAGGACGTGGCGCGTCTCGCGGGCGTCTCGGAGCAGACAGTCTCGCGTACGGTGCACGATTCACCCAGCGTGCGCCCCGAGACCAAGGAGCGCGTGCGTGCCGCCATGCGCGAGCTGGGGTATCGCCCCAATTTTGCCGGTCGATCGCTGCGCCGTGGCAAGTTTAAGACCGTCGGCGTCGCCATGTTCAACATTACCGGTACAGGCAACCTCGACCGTATGGAGGGCTTTGCTGCCGCCGCCGATAAGCACGGATACGCCATTACCCTCACGAAAGTAGATGGGCATCCGTATACCCTCGAGAGCGCATCGTCGCGCATGAGCGCACTGCCGGTGGATGGCATGGTCGTGATCATGAATCGCATGCCGGCGGACTTTGGAACCTTCGAGCCACTGCCCGGCATGCAGACAGTGCTCGTTACGATGTTGGAGCACCCGCTCTGTTCAACGGTCGATAACGACCAGTTCGATTGCTCGCGCCAGGTTGTCGAGTACTTGCTGAGGCAGGGGCACAAGACCGTGCATTTCATCTCGTGTCCCGAGCGCTCGCTTTCGGGCATGCAACGCGAGGAAGGCTGGCGCGAGACATTGCACGCACATGGTATTGAGCCGCCGCGACTCGTTCGTGGCGATTGGACGGCACAGAGCGGGTATGCTGCCGGTCAGGCTCTGGCGGACGATCCGACCTGTACGGCCATTTATGCTTCTAACGACGCCATGGCCTACGGCTGCATTCGCGGACTCGAGTCGCGCGGAAAGCACGTGCCCGAGGACGTGAGTGTGGTGGGTGTTGATGACAGTCTGGGCGACATCGTGCCCGACCGTCGCCTGACCACGGTGCGCTTTGACAACAAGCGCGTCGGCATGTGGGCGGTCGACAAGATTGCCGGCGCCGAGGGCGTTGAACCCGGTGTGGAGCACATGCTGTTTCCGGGCGTGCTCGTCGAGGGCGATACCGTGCGCGACGTACGCTAGGGTGTGGACCTGTTTGGGTTGCCGATAATTGTGTTTGATATTGTTCAGATTGGTTTGGAAACCGTTCACGGGTGAAAAGCAACCGTTCATAGCTTGAAATTGCATTTTGCGCTGTTCTTTTTTGTTTGAATGTTACTGTTTCTGCCATACACAACGCAGCGCGTATGCCCGGACGCGATGCTCTCCGTTGGTTCATATGTGAAAGGAACGCAATATGGCAACCAAAGAAGAAATCTCGATGGTTGGATTCGAGATTGTCGCATACGCGGGCGACGCCCAGACTGATCTGCTTGCAGCGCTCGATGCTGCTCGCGAGGGCGATTTTGAGAAGGCTGAGCAGCTGCACAAGGATGCCAGCGATGCACTTATCGGCGCCCACGACACGCAGACCAAACTGCTTTCGCAGGAGGCCGGCGGTGGCGAGATGGAGATGACCTTCATCATGGCCCATGCTCAGGATACTCTCATGACCACCATGATCCTGGAGAAGCAGGCCCGCTTTACCATCGATGCCTACAAGCGCATCGCCGAGCTCGAGGCCAAGCTCGCCTAACGAGCCCTCACAACCAAGTCCCCTTCCAAAAGCTCTGCCGCTACCCGCGGCAGGGCTTTTTCTGTCCTCCTCCAAGTTGCGGTGAAATAGGGACTGAATAGGGGCCGGTGGGCGCAAAACAATCCCTATTCCACCGCAACTCATCCCGAGATAGTCATTGGGGACGTTCTTAAACGACTAGTCATTGGGGACAGTCTTGTTGCGCTCCGTTCGTCCTCCCGTTCGATTTTTGCTCGGTGGGTATACTTCCATCCGCAATACAGGCCGGACTGAGGAGGTATCCAAATGCCGGACAATGGATCGATTCAAAAGAGAGGCGCGCACGAGATAGTTCATGGGCGTCCTGTCCAGATAACCGAGCACACGACGGTAACCGAGCTGCAGCCCAGCCTGTCCGATGTCGTGTGCGCAAACAAAAAGCTGCAGATTGGCTTTATCGTTGCGCTCGTGGTACTGGCGCTGCTGTCGGGCTTTGTAGCTCGTCCGCATTTCGCCGATACCAAAACTTGGGACTCCACCATCGAGGTCATCGATCAAAAGAAGGGCAACGTTTTGGCGCTCACGACCTCGTGCGTCGCCCTATCTGCGGGTATCACTGCACTGCCGGGTGATACGGGAACGCCGGTTGCCGAGCAGCTCGCACAGCTTTCGGGTAACTTGGGCATCGTGCTTGCCGTGCTCTACCTCGAGAAATACCTGCTGACCATTTTGTGGTCGGTTGGCTTGGGCGTCCTAATCCCGTTTGCGTTGGTGCTCTTTGCGGTGTCGCTCGGCATTCACGGGCGCTGGAGTACGAGCGCCGTCCTGCGCCGTGTGGCGACACGCGTGCTGGTGGTTGCTGTGATCGGCATGGCGCTCGTACCCGCGAGCGTATGGGTGTCGCAGAAGGTCGATGAAACGTATCGCGTAAGTATTGAGCAAGCTGAGCAAAAGGCGAGCGATGCCGCAAAGACGGCTGATGCCACGGACAAGTCAGCCGAGACCAGCTCAAAATCGAACAAGAAAAAATCCGAGGCCAAGGAGTCCAAAAACGTGCTCGAGCAGTTGACTGACGGGGCCTCGAGCCTTGTTACGTCGGTGACCAGCGGTGCCAAGCAGATGACCGATGAGATCGTGCATCAGGTGACCGATCTGATCGAAGGCGTCATCGTGATGATCGTGACCTCGTGTGTGATTCCTCTACTGGTGCTCGTGGCGTTCCTATGGCTAGGACACGTGCTGCTGGGGATCGATATCTCCGGTCCCGCGAACTATCTGACGGGTCGTTTCTTGAGCGCTCCGTCCAGACATGCCAAGAAGAGCGGGCAGTCTGAGTAGGCGGCAAAGCGATCTTTGGAAGATCAACCGTAAGAAGGGCGGCCGAGACACGTTCTCGGTCGCCCTTTTGTTTGTTGAACACGTGGGCGCTACGTCCGCGCCGGGCTCAAACGGTCAGCAATCATCCGTGAATGGTGTTTGTTCAAAAAAGAACAAAGATAAACAATTTATTGTTGCAGTCGGTGTTCGAATGTGTTCAAATAAACACGAACAGTGAAGAACCGCACATTCAGATGCCCGGACCTGAACGCGATTCAACACTTCCAAACAGAAACTACGCACCTGCGTATCTCTCAAGGAGGATGTCATGAGGGTTGTAATCGCTTCCGATGCCGACGGTATGTCGATGAAGGAGTCCATCAAGGAGATGCTCATCGCCGACGGTCACGAGGTCGTCGACTATTCCGAGACCCCTGCCGCGGACTTTGTCGATTCCGCGACCGCCGTTGCCAAGGACCTGCTGGAGCACAAGGATTCCCAGGGCTTTGCATTCGATAAGTACGGCGTCGGCTCCTATATGGCCGCCGTCAAGATCAAGGGCATGGTCGTCGCCAACATTTCCGACGAGCGTTCCGCTTACATGACCCGCGAGCACAACGGCTCGCGCATGGTCACCATGGGCCCGGGCGTTGTGGGCACCGAGGTCGCCAAGAAGATCGCCCGTGAGTTCCTGCGTGCCCAGTACGCCGGCGGCCGTCACCAGATCCGTGTCGACATGCTCAACAAGATGGCCTAACGAGAGCCACCGAGAACTCGAACTTCTACCTCAACTTGTGAATTCAGACGAAAGGACGTTCTGATGAAGAAGACCATCGCAATCGGTTGCGACCATATCGTTACGGACGAGAAGATCTATCTGGCCGACCGCCTGGAGCAGGCTGGCTACAAGGTGCTCGACTGCGGCACCTATAGCCACACCCGTACGCACTATCCCATCTACGGTAAGGCCGTGGGCGAGGCTGTTGCCAGCGGCAAGGCCGACTTTGGCGTGGCCCTGTGCGGCACCGGCATCGGCATCACCAACGCCGTCAACAAGGTTCCCGGCGCCCGCTGCGCCCTGGTCCGCGACATGACCTCTGCCCTGTATGCCCGTCGCGAGCTCAACGCCAACATCGTGGGCTTTGGCGGCAAGATTACCGGCGAGTTCCTGACGGCCGATATCATGCTTGCCTTCCTGGAGGAGCCCTACGAGAAGACCCCCGAGCACGATGCCCTGATCGCCAAGATCGATGCCTGCAATAAGGCCGACGCCGAGGCTCAGGCTGACCCGCACTTCTTTGACGAGTTCCTCGAGAAGTGGGACCGCGGCGAGTATCACGACTAAGGAGGTTACGCGGTTTTACCAAACCGCGTAACCGGCCGACGCTGCGAAGCCATCTGGTGGGCAATCTGCCGTTCAGCTTCGACGGCATGACCAGAAGGTCAATGCCGCCTTGCTTCACGGCACCTTGCCTCACCAGCTGGCTTCTCGCTGACGTTGGGGGTACCTGTGGGGTTACCGCTGTTGTTGCGAAGCTTTCTGGTTCGGTAAGCTGCTCCGATAACACGTTTGCTTGCTTGGCTTGAGTGCTTCGCTCTTGGCGGTACCCGGCATTCTGCAGCTTTTCAATTGACGGCTCGCGTTTCTGTGAGGGAGCGCGGGCCGGTTTTCTATCAGCCCTATTGACTTGGCGGGCTGTCGTAAGAAAGGGAAGGCTCCTATGGAGTTTGTTCTTGATAACGGTTCTATCCGCGTGGCACTGAGCACGGCGGGCGGGTCGTTCACTTCTATTACGGCCAACGGCCGTGAGTACCTGTGGCAGGGCGACCCGGCGGTGTGGTCGGGCCAGGCACCCATTTGTTTCCCGATCTGCGGCGGCCTTCGTGACGGTCGCGCAATGACCATGGGCGGCCGTGAGGTCAAGCTCGCCCGCCACGGCTTTGCGCGCAAGCAGGAGTGGAAGCTCGAGGAGCAGAGCGACAATATGGTTGCGCTGAGCCTAAGCTCTGCCGACCATGCCGAGTTGCTCGAGCAGTACCCGTATCCGTTTAAGATCGTTGCTCGTTACACGATCGATTCGGAAAAGGTGGTCGTGTCGTACGAGGTGACCAATGAGGGCACCGAGGACATGCCGTTCTTTGTGGGCGGTCATCCCGGCTTTAAGTGCCCGCTCGACGAGGGCGAGTCCTATGACGACTACGAGCTCCGTTTTGAGCAGCGTGAGGCCGCCGAGCTCTGTACTGCCGTTCCCTCGACGGGCCTGATTGATGTTGAGCATCGCAGCAAGAACCCGATGGTTGGCCATGACCTGCCGCTGACCCACGAACTCTTTGACTTCGCAGAGACCATCTTTGACGTGCTCGAGAGCCGCGTGGTTACGCTTACCAAGAAAACCGAGGACAAGGGCGTGCGCCTGACGTTCCCCGATATGCCATACCTGATTGTGTGGAGCAAGCCCGAGGGCGACTTTGTGGCCGTGGAACCGTGGGGCGGCTTGTCCACCTGCTCCGACGAGGACGATATTCTGGAGCACAAGCGCGGCTGCCTGGTGGCCAAGCCGGGAGAGACCGTCACCCGCGGCTTTGAGATCGAGATCCTTTAACGAGCTATCGTATGTTTGGGGCGGGTTATGCCGCCCCGGAACAGGAGTTCAACATGATTCTGACCGTTACCATGAACCCGTCGATTGATACGCGCTATCAGCTCGACAAGCTGATCATCGACGATGTTAACCGTGTGACACCCGAAAAGACCGCTGGCGGCAAGGGCCTCAACGTGAGTCGCGTGCTGCTGCAGCTGGGTGACGACGTGCTCGCGACCGGCCTGCTCGGCGGCCACATGGGTGCCTATATGGCTGAGCTTATGGATGCCGACGGCGTCAAGAACGACTTTGTGCCCATCGCCGGTGAGACGCGCATTTGCTTGAATATTCTGCACGAGGGCAATCAGACCGAGCTGCTGGAGAGCGGCCCGCAGATCGCCCCGGCCGAGCTCGAGGCCTTTACGGCCAAGTTTGCCGAGCTTGCAGCGAAGGCGGACGTCGTGACGCTTTCGGGCTCGCTGCCGCGTGGCGTCGATGCCGGCTACTATGCCGAGCTCGTCAAGATCGCCGAGGAGGCGGGCGCCAAGGTGCTGCTCGACACCTCGGGTGCATCGCTGGAGGCCGCGCTGGAGTCCGACGCTAAGCCTGAGCTCGTAAAGCCCAACCTGACCGAGATTAACGGCCTGCTGGGTACGTCCTTTACGACCGATGATGTCGATGCCCTGCGCGAGGCGCTTGCCGCCGATGACCGCTTTGCCGGTATCCCCTGGGTCGTCGTTTCGATGGGCGCTGCCGGTTCGGTTGGCTTCCATGAGGGTCGCGCGTTCCGCGCCAAGACGCCCGCGATTGCGGCTGTGAACGCAACGGGTTCCGGCGACTCGACCATCGCCGGCTTTGCACATGCCATTGCTGCTGGCGCCGACGACGTCACGGTGCTCAAGACCGCCAATACCTGCGGCAAACTCAACGCTATGGATCCCAAGACCGGTCACCTGGTCATGGACCGCTGGGACGAGATCTACAACAACGTTGAAGTAACGGAGCTTTAGGGTTACGCGGTTTTACCAAACCGCGCAACGGCTCGACGCTGCGCGGGCCGCATTTGGACAATCTGACGTTCAACTTCAAGGGCGCGACCAGAAGGTCAGCGCCCTTTCGTTTCACGTCACCTTGTCTCAAATGCGGCCCGCTCGCTGCCGTTGCCAAAACATCGGCGTTGCCTTGCTTCGGGAATGCGGCAGATAGAGACGTTCCTTTTTTGCCGGCAGTTTGGGACACTCCTTACGGGGCACCCCCTCCACAGCGCCTATGCCAGCTTGTCGATTTGCCCAATCTCCCAGAGCGGAATATTGACGAGCGTGCCTTCGTCTCTATATGCCGCTAACGATGTTCTCACGCAGCGCTCGAGCTTGAACTTCTCGCAGGCAATCCTCAGGCTCTTTGCTTTGAGATTCTCTGCCGCCTTGACCTCGAGCGGAAGCACGGTCCCCGCATGGTCGACGGCAAAGTCAGTCTCTGCATTGCCGGAGGAGGATGACCAATACGCGGGAGTATTGCCTTGGAGCAAAAGCTCCTGTGCGACGTATTGCTCGGTCAGCGAGCCTTTGAACTCCGTAAAAACAGCGGGCCCGTTCAGAACAATGGCCGGCGTGAGGCCGGAGAGTGCTCCGAGGATGCCGGTGTCGATGCAGAACAGCTTGAAGCCCGAGAGATCCTCGTAGCTTGTGAGCGGTGCTCTTAGGGCGGAAACACGTGGTACCTTATGAACGATTCCATAGTCCATGAGCCACTGGAGGCTTTCCTCAAAATCGCGTGCGCGCGCCCCGGGACGAAGCGCGCCGTAGACGAACTTCTTGTTTTCCTTTGCGAGCTGGCCGGGAAGGGATTTCCAAACCAGCCTCATGCGCTCGACGATGCGGGCTGGCGCATGCTTGCCAAAATCGGATTCATAAGCTTCGATGATTTGCTGCTGAAGCCTGCGGGCCTCGATGAAATCGTGGGAGGCGGCGAAAGCGGAGACAACTTCTGGCATGCCACCGACAACGAGGTATTCCTTGAGCAGGCGCTCGAGCTTTTCGGAAACATTCGCCAGCAGGTCCATGTCTGCGGCAAGGATGGCATCTGCGAGCGGATCGCCATCGACGGCACGAACGAACTCGACAAACCCCATGGGGCGCATGGTAAGCTGGTCGATCTTGCCGACGGGGAACGACTCGTTTTCGCGTCGGAGCGCGAGCCCCATATGGGAGCCGGCTGCCATGATATGGTATTCCGGCGCCAGCTCGTTGAAGTATTTGAGCGAGGTGATGCCACGCGGTGCCTCTTGGATTTCGTCGAAGATGATGAGCGTGTCTGTCGGCGTTATGGTCTGGCCGCGCAGGAGCTCTATCTGGGAGATGATGCGTTTGGGGTCAAGGCTTCCGTCGAACAGCGAACGTGCGCCCGGTTCGAGCATAAAGTCAAAACGGATGACGTTTTGATACTGCTGGCCTGCGAATTCGTTGAGAAGCCAGGTTTTTCCCGTCTGGCGGGCCCCCTTAAGCAGGAGGGGCTTGCGGTTTGCCCTAGATTTCCAAGCGATGAGTTCGTCCATTAGCTGTCGCTGCATACTGCCCCCTAACGATCATGGCTAGTATAAGACCGTCTTGGTCTTTCCATCGAAAAATGTGGGAGTAAACCACGTTTTTCCATCGAATAATGTGGGAGGTAACCACGTTTTTCCATCGAATAATGTGGGGTTTAGGTCGGCACCTGGGGCGCTCCTTCTCTGCCGGCAGTTTGGAACACTCCTTGTTTTGGTGCAAATTAGCTACCCTTGCATCAGAAAACGGCGCCCGCCGGCGATGTTGCCGGCGGGCGCCGTTGTCGTGTAGGTGGCTATGTCGTGCGGGCTGCTGTTGAACGTTCGGGCCCGTGCTCTATAGCGAGTCGATAAAGCGCTGCTGGGCGGCGCGGCCGGCTTCGTCCCACTTAAAGACGCCGGCGTTGTCGAGCACGTGGCCAAACGCCACGCCGACCTCCTCGTGCAGGATATCGATGGCGTTGTCGGCCGTAAGCTCGTCGGCGCGGCGGGCAAAGACGTCCTTGGCCCATGCGGCGTGGCTGCGGCAAAGGTCGTCGCCCTCGAGCGCGCCAGCAAGGTCGTAGCTGGCATCGGCTTTGGCCGCCAGCAAGTGCTCGCGGACAGCGCCAAGCTCGGGAACCAGGCGCGGCGGCAGAATGGCCAGGCCCATGACCTCAATCAAGCCGATGTTCTCTTTCTTAATGTGGTGGTACTCAGCATGCGGGTGGAAAACGCCCAGCGGATGCTCGTCGGTCGTGATGTTGCAGCGAAGCGCCAGGTAGGCCTCGTAAATCTCGCCGCCGGCATTGCCGCGGGAGTCGACGCGGCGGATGACGGGCGTCACGGTGTTGTGCGCCACGCCATCGGCCGTGTGCGCGATGACGCCAACCGACTCATCGGTCCACTCGCGCCAGGCGAGGATAATCTTCTCGGCAGCGTCGAGCAGCTGGGCGCGGTCATGCGAGCGCAGGCGCAGCACCGAGAGCGGCCACTGCAGCACGGTACCGGTGACCTGGTCAAAGCCGGGCACGCTAAACTGCGAGACCTCGGCGGCATGCATCATGGGGAACTCGTGCGCACCGCCCTGGAAGTGGTCGTGCGACAGAATCGAGCCGCCCACGATGGGCAGGTCGGCGTTGGAGCCAATAAAGTAGTGCGGGAACAGGTCGACAAAGTCGAGCAGGCAGGTCAGGCCCTTGCGGTCGACGTGCATCGGGCGATGCTCGGAGCTCATGGCAATGCAGTGCTCGTTAAAGTACGCGTACGGGCTGTACTGGAAGCCCCAGCGCTCGCCGTTGAGCTGGATGGGGATAACGCGCAGGTTCTGGCGGGCGGGGTGGGCGCCGCCGTCGGCTGCAGCGGAGCGTCCAGGGTAGCCCTCGTTTTCGATGCAGAGCTGACAGGCGGGATACTTCTCGCCCGTGTTCTTGGCGGCACCTGCCGCGGCGATATCGCGCGGGTCCTTTTCGGGCTTTGACAGGTTGATAGTGATCTCCAGGTCACCCCAGTTGGTGGGGGTGCTCCATTTGATGTTGCGCGCGATGGCGGCGCGGCGCACGTAACCGGCGTCACAGCACAGGCCGTAGAACCAGTCGGTCGCGGCGCGGGGCTCGTTGACGCCCATGCGGCCGTTGAATTCCTCGTTTACAACCGAAGGTCTTGGCATGAGCGCGCCCATGATGCGCATGGCGATGCGGTCGCGGCCCGATGCCGTGTCCTCGGCGGCGCCGTTGGCAATGGCGGCCTCGGCAAGCGCGGCGAGCGTGCCCTCCAGGTCAAAGTTGGGCAGGGTATCGGGGTGCAAGAGCGAGAGTTTCTCGACCTGGAGCGCCCAGGCCATGTCGAGCGCCGGGCCCGTAGCACCGATGCACTCGAGAATGGTGTTATACGCCCAGATGCGATCGTCCTGGCCGATCATCGATCGGTGGATGGCGTACTCGATCAGGTTCTGCGCGGCTTCGCGCACGTCAGTCATTACAGCCATGCCGCGTAAGCCCCCTTGTCAGAAATTGCGTAGTGGCGGGCAGAGCCCTCGCCCAGCCAGCCGTTCATCTTGGTGATAAAGGTGTCGACAAGCTCGAGCGGTACGAAGGCCTGGATGGTGCCACCAAAGCCGCCGCCGTGGATACGGACGGCGCCGCGGCCGTCGAGCACATGCTCGGCCAGTGCCAGGGCATACATCGAAGGCTGCTCGGAGCCCAGCTTGGCAACGACATTCTGCAGGTACATGGCAGAGCTGGCGCCGGACTCGCGCGTCAGGACCAGGAACTGATCGATGTCGCCGGCGTTCAGGGCTGCCCAGCGCTTATCGACCAGGCCGTTCTCGTACCAGTAGTGAACGGCGCGCAGGCAGGCGCGGTCGCCCAGCTTGGCGCGCAGCTCGGGGAGCTTGGCGTCAAAGTCGGCAACATCGACCTCGCACAGGCGTGCCTTGCCAAACTCGGCGGCGACGTCTTGCATCTCGCGCGGAACGGCAGCGTAATCGTCGGTGGCGGCCACGTGGTCGGCACCAACCTTAACGAGCACGAGCGCATAGCCGTGATCCTCAAAGTTGAGTTCGAGCTTCTGGGTTTTAGGCTGAGCCTGGTCCTCAAAGTCCATGTAGGCAAGGCCGCCCAGGCACACAGCGGCCTGGTCCATCAGACCGCAGGGCTTGCCATAGTAGTTGTTCTCGGTGCGCTGGCTCATCTGGGCGAGCGCGACGGGCTCGATGGCGGGTGCGCCCCAGAGCGTCTCCATGGCGCGACCGTATGCCGCCTCGACAGCAGCAGAGCTGGAAAGGCCGCCGCCCGAGGGGACGGAGCAGGTAAAGGCAAAGTCGAAGCCCTGGGGCTCAACGCCCAGAGCAGCGATTTCGTGGGCCATGCCGCGGACGAGGCTCGCGGACGTGCCCTTCTCGGACTCTTGAATACCCAGCGTGTCGAGCGTGATCTCAAACGTGGGATAGCCCTCGTCGGCGACGCGGACCTTGTTGGAGTCGGTTGCCACGGCGATGCCGTCGACAGCGACATCGAGCGAGCCGGCGATGACGTGGCCACCCTCGTGGTCGGTGTGGTTGCCGCTGATCTCGGAACGGCCGGGCGCGTGCACGTAGAGCACCTGGCGGTCGCCGATGGGGCCAAACTCCTCCTCGAACAGCTTGGTGAGCGTGGCGAATGTCTTTTCGTCGGGGGTGGTCATGGGAGTCCTTTCCTTGGCGCGCCCGGGTGGGTTTTGCGTCGTTATGAGTACGTTAACAACTTGAAGCGGCATGAACCAAGTATTCACGATACCGCACGCTACGGGCTATGTTAACGTACTCATAACACATCGCTTGTCACTTTTTGAGAATCTGGTAATCGGTAGAAATTCAGCCGTGAACGGTACTGCCGTATGGACTTATAAAGCAGAAGAGATGCAGATAGAAAAAGTAGAGTACGTTAACATGCGTCCGACGATAGCGGGCCTCGGCGCGGGATGTATTTCTGCCCGGGCCGGCATTCACGCTATTCAAATCTCGCAAGGGTGAAGGTGATCCTGTGGCAAGGCGCCCGTCCAACGATACAGGTACGCGTCCGGTCTCCATGGCCGACGTCGCCCGCGCTGCCGGCGTTTCGCAGCAGACGGTTTCGCGCGTCGCCAACGGCTTGCCCAACGTTAACGAGCAGACGCGCCAGCGCGTGCAGGCCGCTATGCAAGAGCTCGGCTT
>JAUMNV010000206.1 GCA_031295725.1 Collinsella sp. | reverse complement strand
CACGGCGAAGGATGGCCTGTCGGGTAACCGAAACCCGACGAGATTTGAGAGGAGAGCCGCATGTCGAGCCTCACCGGTAAGTCATTGAACCCTGTTATGAATCGCAGGAGCGTTATCGCGAGCGCAGCAGGTCTGGGGGCGATGTCCATTCTAGCTGGCTGCTCCTCCAACGGCGGCGACAGCGGTTCCGCTTCGGGCGACGCTTCGTTTAAGATCGGCACCATCGGCCCGCTGACCGGCGCCAACGCGTCCTACGGCAAGTCCGTTACCCAGGGTGTCGAGCTTGGCTGTAAGGATTTCTCGACCAAGGAGCTGCCGCTTGCCAGCAAGGCCGAGGATGACCAGGCCGACGGCGAGAAGGCCGTCAACGCCTTCAACACCCTGCTCGACTGGGGCATGCAGGCCCTCGTCGGCCCGACCACCACGGGTGCGTCGGTTGCCGTTGCCGCCGAGTGCGGTAACGACCCCAAGACGTTCATGATCACCCCGTCCGCGTCCTCCGAGGACGTCACCGACGGCAAGGATTGCGTCTTCCAGGTTTGCTTCACCGACCCCAACCAGGGTGTCAACGCTGCCAAGTTCCTGGCCCAGAAGTATCCGGACGAGAAGTTCGTGCTGTTCTATAACTCCGGCGACGCCTATTCTTCGGGCATCGCAGATTCCTTTAAGGCCCAGGCCGCTGAGTCCAAGCTCGAGATTGTTGACGAGGAGACCTTTAAGGACGACTCCGCCACGAGCTTTACCAACCAGCTGACTAAGGCCAAGCAGGCCGGCGCCACCATGATCTTTGCGCCGATCTACTACACGCCGGCGTCCGTCCTGCTCAAGAACGCCAAGGACATGGGCTACGACGTCAAGATGATGGGCTGCGACGGCATGGACGGCATCCTGGGCGTTGAGGGCTTCGATACCTCTCTTGCCGAGGGTCTGCTGCTCATGACCCCGTTCTCCGCCGACGACGAGAAGAACGCCGACTTCGTTAACGCTTACAAGGATAAGTACGGCGATACCCCCGACCAGTTTGCCGCCGACGCCTACGACGGCGTGCACGCGGTGGCCGAGGCCGTCAAGGAGGCCGGTCTTGGTGTCGACGCCGACCCGACCAAGGCCGCCGAGAAGCTGTCCAAGGCTATGCTCAAGATTACCGTTGACGGTCTGACCGGCAAGCTCACCTGGAACGATAAGGGCCAGGTCCAGAAGGAGCCCACGGCTTACGTCATCACCGACGGCAAGTACGTACAGGCCTAATTGGCCGCCTTACATAGAGCGGTTTTGATCCCAAGCAGGGGAGGTTTTGGCCTTCCCTGCTTGCTTGGTATCTAGGGACGATGTAACGTCCCTGTTTCATACATCAACTGGAAACCTATTCGAAAGGGGGATGTGGAACATGACGGTCTTTATCCAATACCTGGTCAACGGCCTGTCCATGGGCAGCGTCTACGCCATCATCGCGTTGGGCTACACCATGGTCTACGGTATCGCCAAGATGCTCAACTTCGCTCACGGCGACGTCATCATGGTCGGTGCCTATGTCTCGTTCTGTGCCACGTCGTATCTCGGCCTCCCGGGCTGGGCATCTGTAGTTCTCTCTTGTGTGGTCTGCACGGTTCTCGGTGTTCTCATTGAGGGTCTGGCCTATAAGCCGCTGCGCCAAGCAGGCCCGCTGGCCGTTCTGATCACGGCTATCGGCGTGTCCTACTTCCTGCAGAACGCCGCGCAGCTTCTGTGGGGCGCCACGCCCAAGAACTTCACTTCGCTCGTCACCTTCCAGGTGCCGGAGTTCTTGGCCAAGTTCAACGTAAGCGCCGTCTCGCTCGTCACCATCGTCGCCTGCCTGGTTATCATGGCCGGCCTGATGTTCTTTACAGGTAAGACCAAGATGGGCAAAGCCATGCGCGCCGTGTCCGAGGACAAGGCCGCCGCTCAGCTCATGGGCATCAACGTCAACCGCACCATCTCGATGACGTTCGCCATCGGCTCTGCCCTTGCCGCCATCGCCGGTGTGCTCCTGTGCTCCTACTCGCCGGTGCTGCAGCCCACCACGGGTGCCATGCCTGGCATCAAGGCCTTCGACGCCGCCGTCTTCGGTGGCATCGGCTCCATCCCCGGCGCCTTTGTCGGTGGCATTCTTATCGGCATCATCGAGGCGATGGCACAGGCTTACATTTCCACGAGCCTTGCCAACTCCATCGTCTTTGGTGTTTTGATCATCGTCCTGCTCGTCAAGCCTGCCGGCCTCTTGGGCAAGTACGTCCCCGAGAAGGTGTAGGTGAGCGTTATGAAGTTTCTTAAAGACAAGCAGACGCGTCACGACTTTGTCACGTACGCCATGTGCCTTGTGGCGTTCGCCATCGTGTTCTTTATGCAGTCTAACCACATGATTCCGCGCATGATCGCCGGTCAGCTGGTTCCCATCACGGCCTATATCGTCATGGCCATCTCCCTTAACCTCGTCGTCGGCATCGCGGGCGACTTGTCGCTGGGCCACGCGGGCTTTATGAGCGTCGGCGCCTATACGGG
>JAUMNV010000202.1 GCA_031295725.1 Collinsella sp. | reverse complement strand
GTAGTATTCCTGAAGGCTGTGTTTGCGAACGTTTCCGATGATGAGAGGTATATAGGGGGATGCGACGATATCGCCATTGGCGTGGATGGCCACTTGGTCAAATTGCATTTGCAGTTGAGGGAATCTGACCAAGTGGTCGATAGGGTCGCCCCACTCAAACATGAAGTAGCCTCGATAGTCCGGATCGTATCGAAGATCGTTGATCGTGTTGACTAGCCGACGGTATTGATTATTAGAAGGGCGAATCGTGCGGTTTCTTCGGGCTCTACCGAGGAGCATGAGTGGCTGAACTCGAAGGTCAATTCGGTCAGTTCTACCCGACGATTTCAGCTTGTCTCGAAGCATCGTATAATCTGGCTTGAAATCGTCGACATTGAACGATGCCGGACAAAAGGCAATTGAAAAGTGCAGTGAGGCTTCGTTCAGCGCGATATCGATGGCGTCGAGCACCCGGTCGTAAAGCCCCGGGAGCCCCCGCATATGTTCGTGAGAATCGCGTAGGCCATCGAGGCTAAACTGTATGCCGTTTAAACCGGCGCGTTCGAGCTCATGCAAAGTAATTGAGCTTACGAGCAGACCGTTTGACACGAGGTTGCATTTGACGCCAGATGCGCTGAGCCGCCGCAAGGATTCGATGACAAGGAATGGACTGGAGTGATGGCGATGTCGGACGTTGTGGTTCCAATGGTTGAGTCATGCCTGCTGCTGGTGTTCGGAATAATGATGTATCGAGGCAAGCTCGCGGGATTGCTGGCCGGAATGTCATTGCTAGCGGGAGAGGGTTAAGAGGAGGCAAAGCGGACGGCCGAGACTCAAGGTGTAAACCGAGTGATGGGGGTGGCTATAGTTTTCTCCGCAATATGCCTTTTTCTCTCGTCCCTTTTTCCGGACAAAAGGGCTATTTTCGGCCTGATGGTGGCTGCCGTTATAATCTCCGCGCTTGCCTATGCAAATAGGGGGCCTATTCGTATGTATATAAAGGCGAAATGGGATCCTGGGCACCGCAACCCGCGATAATGTCTTGAGCAAGAATTCACAACAAGGGATATATGGGAGCGATTAAGCGGCGAACAAATTCAGTTTTGGATAAAAGGTCGTTTGATGGGAGCTAACATGTTTAAGAAGACGGTTCACGAGTTGTTTCGGTGTAAAGGGTCATGGCTTTTCGTGATTCTCATGTCGGTGAATTTTGCTCTCTCGTGCGTCATGTGTAATGGGGTTTTGGCTACTTTAGATATGGGCACGTTCGCTGATTGAAGTAATTAAAAGAGACACGTCCCAAATTAGCTAATGTTCATAGTGCTCAGAAGTGTTCCCTTCAGGCTTTGCTTGGGCAGATGCGTTTGTGGCAATCGAGATTCCGAGATTGGACATGGCGAAATCTGCGAAGGCTTTGTCGTAGACCTCGGACGTAAAGGGTGCATCTTCAAGAGCCGGAATGACGGCGCTGCGACGCTTGCTATGTTGAGGGCGTTGAGCGTGATGGCGCTTGGGGACACTGCGAGGTTCCTGGTCGGCATGCGGGGCGTTGACTGATTGTTCGCTGCCCGTTTCGGTGATATCCCCTTGAGCGGCGAGCGTCAGTCCGAGAGCATCGAATACCTTCAACAGCTTGTCGAGTCGAATGCCGGTGGCATCTCCTAGCTCGAGCGATGCGAGCAGACGCTCCGAAACGCCGGCTTTTTTAGCGAGGGTCGCACGGGTGATTCCCTGAGCCTCGCGTGCCTGGCGCACATAGATGCCAGCTTGGCGCGGTGTGGTGATGGGAAGGGTATCCACAGCGATCTCCTAACGTGCAGACTTTTGCATATCAGTATGACATGCAAAAGTCTGCATGAAAAGGCATTATGCAAAACTCTGCATGAGACCTTGTGCTGGCGTTGAGTTTTGAGCGATTGTGTTTGGCGTTACAGTGCCAAAATCCCCAGATGCTCAAGCAGAATCTTGAGGCCGATGAGGATGAGCACGACGCCACCCACGATGGTGGCGGGTTTTTCGTAGCGCGCGCCAAAGGTGTGGCCGATCGCTACGCCGGCGACGGAGAAGATAAACGTTGTGACGCCGATAAGCGATACAGCTGGAACGATGTCGACCGAGAGCGCCGCAAACGAGATACCCACGGCGAGCGCGTCAATCGAGGTGGCGATGGCGAGAATCAGGTATTCTACCAGGTCAATATTCTCGGTATCTTTGCCGTCGCCTTCGTCCTCATCCTCGTCTTCGGTAAAGGCTTCCCACAGCATCTTGCCGCCAATAAAGGCCAAAAGGATAAAGGCGATCCAATGGTCGATGGGCCCGATGATGCCCATGAATTGACTGCCGAGCGCCCATCCGATCACGGGCATGCCGGCCTGAAAGCCGCCAAAGAACAGGCCGAGTACCACGGCGACTTTAAGGTTGAGCTTATTCATGCCGAGACCCTTGCAGATGGAAACGGCAAAGGCGTCCATCGAAAGGCCAACGGCGAGCAACACGAGCTCTGCGAGTCCCATAGTCTGGCTCCCTCTCTGCGGGCGAACCCGATTACACGACTACTCCCTCATTTATATGAGACCCGATGCTACCACATGAGCAGTCAAGAGAGCCTCGTCCCAAATGAGCTACCTAAGCGGTGTTCGCTCATTCTGTAAGCATCGGATTTCGCGAGCGCTGCAGACGCAAACCGTGAGAAACTATTTAGCGTTTATGGAGCGTATACGATGGGAGCGATGCCTTGGATAAGAACGAGCTGCAAAAGCGTATGGAACAGGCCATCCGCCTGACGGCACCCGGTCAGCCGATCCGCACCGCCCTCGACATGATCATCGCCGGTCACCTGGGCGCCCTTATCTGCGTCGGCGACACCGAAAACGTGCTCGCTGCCGGTAACGACGGCTTCCCGCTCAATATTTCGTTCACCTCGAACCGCCTGTTCGAGCTTTCCAAGATGGACGGTGCCATCGTCATCGACGGCGACCTCACCCAGATCTTGCGCGCCAACTTCCACCTCAATCCCGATCCCTCGCTTGCCACGAGCGAGACTGGCATGCGTCACCGTACGGCCGCTCGCATGTCGGTGCTCACCGATGCCATCGTGATCTCGGTCTCGGCCCGTCGTGCCGTCGTCAACGTGTACGTTCACGGCAAGAGCTACGAGATTCAGCCCGTCACCACCATCATGAGCTCGGTCAACCAGCTCGTCGCTACGCTCCAGACTACCCGTCAGTCGCTCGATCGCTCCCTGCTGCGCCTGACGGCCCTCGAGCTCGACGACTACGTTACGCTCGCCGACATTACCGGTATTTTCTCGAGCTTCGAGATCATGCAGCAGGCAAAGACCGAGCTTAAGGATTGCATTGTCAAGTTGGGCAACCAGGGCAAGCTCGTGCAGATGCAGCTCGAGCAGCTCGCGGGCTCCAGCATGGATACCGAGTATGACCTGATGATTCGAGACTACGCGAGCGATTCCTCCGAGGCAAACGCCGAGAAGATTCGCGCCGAGCTCGCTCGCATGACGCCTAAGGACCTGTCCGACCCACAGCATGTGGCGGCGGTTCTGGGTTACGACGACCTGGACGAGGACTCCGTCATGACGCCGCTAGGCCTGCGCACGCTTTCGCGCGTGTCCGTCGTACGCGACGGCGTGGCCGAGAAGATCGTCGACGAGTATGGCTCGCTGCAGGAGCTCATGGACGACATCAGCGAGGATCCGGAGCGCCTGGGCGACTTTGGCGTCAACAACCCTGCCATTCTTGCGGACTCCCTGTACCGCATGAAGGGCACCAAACAGGGGAACGCATAATGGCGCCCGTATGCGCCGTGGTCGTTGCCGGTGGCAGCGGCCAGCGCTTTGGTAACCCCGGTGGCAAGCAGCTCGTCAATGTAGCGGGCCGTCCGCTTATGAGCTGGTCCATCCGCGCGTTTGACCGTAGCGATAAGGTCGGCCACATCGTCGTGGTTTGCCCTGCCGAGCGTCGTGCCGAGATGCGTCGCCTGGCCATCGACCCGTTTGACTATGACACGCCCATCAGTTTTGCCGATGCCGGCGATACCCGCCAGGATTCCACCCGTGCCGGCGTGCACGCGGTGCCGGCGGGCTTTGAATACGTCGCCATTCACGATGGCGCTCGTCCGCTCATCACGACCGAGGCCATCGATCATGCGATCGACGTGCTTGTGGGCGACCGCTCGCTCGACGGTGTCGTGTGCGGTCAACCCGCGATCGACACGCTCAAGATTGTTGACGGCGATAACATCGTCGAGACGCCGCCGCGTGAGCTTTATTGGGCTGCGCAGACGCCGCAGATCTTTAGCGTCGATGCTATGAAGCGCGCCCACGCTGCAGCCATTGCCGAGGGCTTTATCGGCACCGATGATTCGTCGCTAGTCGAGCGCATGGGTGGGCGCGTCCGCTGCGTCCAGAGCCCGCGCGATAACCTTAAGGTGACGGTGCCCGAGGACTTGCGTCCCGTAACCGCGATTCTGCTTGGCCGCATGGCCGAGGGAGAGGACCTTCCCCATGTTCAGTAACCTGCGCATTGGCCATGGCTACGACGTTCACCGTCTGGTGGAGGGGCGTCGATGTATTATCGGCGGTGTCGACATTCCCTACGAGCGCGGCCTGCTGGGCCACTCGGATGCCGATGTGCTCGCGCACGCCTTGGCCGACGCCATTCTGGGCGCCTGCCGCGGGGGAGACATCGGCAAGCTATTCCCCGACACCGATCCCGCCTATGAGGGCGCTGACTCGATGGTGCTGCTTGCCCGCGTAATGGACTATGCGCGCGAGCTGGGCTTTGAGTTTGTCGATGCCGACTGCACCATTGCCTGCCAGCAGCCCAAGATCACCCCGCATCGCGATGCCATGCGCGCCAACCTGGCCCATGCCCTGGGCGTTGACGTCGAAAACGTGGGCGTCGCCGCCACCACGACCGAAAAGCTCGGTTGGGAAGGTCAAGGCGAGGGAATTGGTGCCTGGGCCGTCTGCCTGCTACAGAAAACCGTTAAGGAGTAACGAATGCGTATCTATAACAGCGCTACCCATAAAAAGGAAGAGTTCCAGCCCATCGAGTCCGGCAAGGTCCGCATGTACGTGTGCGGCCCCACGGTCTACGACAACATTCACATCGGCAACGCCCGCACGTTCATCAGCTTCGATGTGATTCGACGCTGGCTCATCGCGAGCGGCTACGAGGTCACGTTCGCCCAGAACCTCACCGATGTCGACGACAAGATCATCAAGCGCGCCAACGAGCAAGGCCGTACGGCTGCCGAGGTCGCGACGGAGTTCTCGGATAAGTTTATTGGCGTCATGCGCGCTGCCAACGTGCTCGATCCCGATGTGCGCCCCCGCGCCACCAAGGAGATCGGCCCCATGATCGCCATGATCAAGACGCTCATCGAGCAGGGCCACGCTTACGCCGCCGATAACGGCGACGTGTACTTTGCCGTGCGCAGCGATCCCAACTATGGCCAGGTCTCGGGCCGCAACATCGATGACCTTATGGTGGGTGCGCGCATCGAGGAGAACGAGGACAAGAACGACCCGCTCGACTTTGCCCTGTGGAAGGCCGCCAAGCCCGGCGAGCCCAGCTGGCCGAGCCCCTGGGGCGAGGGCCGTCCCGGTTGGCACACCGAGTGCGCCGCCATGGTGCATCGCTACCTGGGCACTCCGATTGACATCCACGGCGGCGGCTCCGACCTGGCCTTCCCGCATCACGAGAATGAGTGCGCTCAGGCTACCTGCGCCTGGCACCAGGGCTTCTCCAACACCTGGATGCACACGGGCATGCTGCTGGTAGACGGCGAGAAGATGTCCAAGTCGCTCGGCAACTTCTTTACCCTGGCCGAGGTCCTCGAGCAGCACTCCGCTGCCGCCCTGCGCCTGCTGATGCTACAGACGAGCTATCGCTCGCCGCTCGACTTTTCTTGGGAGCGCCTGGAGGGTGCCGAGAACTCGCTCACGCGTATCGCCGGTACGGTCGAGAACCTGCGTTGGGCCGCGAACCATGCGACGGCCGAGGCCGATGAGACTGCCGCCGAGGCGTTTGCCGCCAAGGCCGCCGAGACCCGCGCCGCCTTTAAGGAGTGCATGGACGACGACTTTAACACCGCCGGTGCCATGGGTGCCGTCTTTGGCTTTGTCACCGAGTGCAATCAGTACCTGGAGCAGGCGGGTGACGCTGCCGACAAGGCCGCAGCCCTGGCTGCCGCCGATACGCTGGTTGAGCTGCTCGATACGTTTGGCGTTGAGCTTCCCGAGCCCAAGGTTGAGTTGCCGCTGGGCCTGCTGGGCGTTGCCGCCGGTTTGGTTGCCTATACGGGCGACGACGTGGATGAGGCCGCTGCTAAGATTCTCGAGGCCCGCGCCGAGGCCCGTGCCGCCAAGAACTGGGATCTGGCCGACGCCATCCGCGACCAGCTCAAGGACCTGGGCCTCACCATTGAGGATACGGCCGCTGGCACCCGCATTAAGACTCTCTAGAGGCAAAGCGCTTGAGTAGGGATGCCTCGGGACTGGCCTGAAAAATAATGCCGAAGGCGTGATTTCCGGACCTGTCCCAGGGCGTCTCGTCCATTTCAGTTTCTATATCTCGAGGATTTTCACATGGCTGATAACCGCAAGCGAGGGGGGTCTCGTTCCAATAACCCCGGCAAGGGTGGCAGCCGTCGCGACCAGCGTACCGGCCGTCTGCAGCGTGATGGCCGCGACCAGCAGCACAATCGCTCCCAGGCTCAGTCTGCGCGTCCGCAGCACAACCGCGACAACGTTCAGGCTCCCAAGGGTGAGTTTATCGAAGGCCGTCGTGCTGCCGCCGAGGCGCTACGCACTGGTTTTCCCATCAAGTGCGCGCTCATTGCCGAGGGCGGGGAGCGCGATGCCGCCTTGTCGCGCCTGGTCGACGACCTCAACGCCGCGGGTGTCCGCATTAAGTATGTGCCGCGCGCTCAGCTCGATGCGCTGTCGAGCCATGGCGCTCACCAGGGCATTGCGCTCGAGGTTGGTAACTTCCCCTATGCCGATGTTGCCGATATCCTCGACCGTGCGGGCGACGGTCCGGCGCTCGTCGTCGTGCTCGACCATGTGACCGACGACGGCAACTTTGGCGCCATCGCGCGCTCCGCCGAGGTCGTGGGCGCGGCGGGCGTCATCATTGCCAACAAGCGCGCCGCCGGTGTGACCGTCGGCAGCTACAAGACTTCTGCCGGCGCCGTCATGCATCTGCCTGTTGCGCAGGTGCCCAACATCGCCCGTGCGCTCGATGACCTCAAGGCCGCCGGCTTTTGGGTGGGCGGCGCCTCCGAGCACGCCGAAGGCAGTTGCTGGGACGCCCCCTTCGAGGGCCGCGTTGCGCTCGTCATGGGTTCCGAGGGCGACGGCATCTCGCGTCTTGTGCTCGAGAAATGCGACTTTTTGACCAAGCTTCCCCAGCGCGGCATGACCGAGAGCCTCAATGTTGCCCAGGCGACCACGGCGCTGTGCTTTGAGTGGCTGCGCCGCAACGTCGGCGAGCTCATGGGGGAGGAGTAGCGCATGTCCAAGAAGAACCGCGCCAAGTCCAAGGCCAAGCGCTTTGGCGAAGGCTCGGCCAAGCCGATTGTTTCGGCCGCGACCTATGGCGTGGGCGGCAATGCGTTTGCGCAGGCTATTGCCGACCCAGTCTCGACGGTGCACTCCAACAAGCCCGAGCTGCTGGTGGTCGACGGTTACAACGTGATCCACTGCACGCCGCGCTACGAAAAGCTCGTGTACGACCATTCCGACGATCCGTATTCCAGCGACGTTCACGATATGGCGCGCACTGCCCTCATTAACGACGTGGCGGCGTTTGCCCAGGGCCGCTACGAGGCCGTGATCGTGTTCGACGGCGCGGGCAATATCTCCAACGAGCGCCCCAACCTGCCGGCCCGCGGCGTGCGCATCGAGTTTTCACCGACGGGTGTTTCGGCCGATACCGTGGTGCAGAAGCTCTGCATCGAGGCACGCGAGGAAGGTCGCGCGTGCTCCGTGGTATCGAGCGACGGCACGATCCAGGCCGTCGTCATGGGCAAGGGCGTTACGCGCATCTCGAGCCGTATGCTGGTAGACGAGATTAAACAGATCGATAACGACGTTCACGAGGCAGAGGAAGCTCCGCAGATCAAGATGACTCTGGGCAGCCGCCTGAGCCCCGATGCCCTGGCCAAGCTCAAGGCCCTACGTGGCCGGTAGGGGAGTTGGCGGGGCAATGCTGCCTCGCTAACTCCATTCAGCGATGTCGATCATTCTTTCGAGGCGCCACGTTAGCGCCTCTTTTAGATAAGACAGTCTCGCTGCTAGGGCATCGTTTTTAGACAGAATCTCGATTGCCTCGTCGACAAAACCTTCGAGTTTGTCGCCGTCAAACCAGCTCATATCCTCAACAAGCAGCATTTGTTTCGCGGGGCTTGAATGAAACTGCGCGCTGGTAAAACTGTGCTCTCCTGTCTGAAGCTCCTCAAGAGAAATGTTGCACCAGAGCGATGAGCCCGAATCGAAGATGGGGGCTGGTCTGCAGACTAGTGAGTTGACGTTTCGCACGAGGCCGAAGTTGCGCCAATGACGATCGTAGTTGGCGATGATGTCGTCACACACGATCATGCGGTCAAGGGCATCCTTGACGCCTGTCACCCCGAGCTCCTCGCAGTTTGCTACGTATCGCTCGTAGTCGGTTAGTCGTTCACCTGCGTTCGCGTACTGGTTTACATAGAACGCAGGGACATACTCTTCTTCATCAGTTAAGAAGACATCGCATATGCTCAGAGCGGAAGTGCCCGTGCCCTCGAGCGAGTAAGGCACATAATCGCAGGTGTTTAGGATGCGATGGTGGAGCGTGGTCGCCACCAGCTCGTTATAAGGTTCCTGGTTCAGGTGCGCTCCTGCCTTATGCAGAATTCGACGCCCGCCCTCGCATGTCCAGTACTTTTGAAGATTGCCGTCCGAGGTGTTGTCGGGCTTTGCGGCAGCAACTTTTCCCTCTGGGGCGAAGGGTGCAATGGTTAGCGAGACGTCATCAAAGGCATTATTGAAGAAATTGATATCTTCCCACGCGAGGCCGGAGTCTTGGGGCCTAATCCAATACTGGTCGGATAAGGAGAGGCCAAGATTTCGCTGTACGAGTTCATCGGGAACATCGACTGCGGCTTCTGCAAGCAGGGAGGCTAGCCCAATGCGTGCGAGCGGGATACCGCGGCCGCGCCACCAGATGCGGAAGGAGTCGAGCGATATGGGGCTATTGGGGCCAAATACCCCAATAGGGGCGTGGGCGTAATCGATGTCGGCGCCGATGTGGGTAAAGTCTTTTCGCGATGTGTTGTAGACCAGCTGAGCGACTTCGTGCGTGCGGTTCATGAGGGTGAACGCGATCTCGCTCTTACCGTGGCCGCGGCGGGGACGTCCCCCCGTTTTGGTCACGGAGCGGAGTCGCGTGTCGACGCTGTCTTTGTCGATGAGCCATACACCAGAAGCCTTGCGGGCCTCAAGTGCTCCGTTTTTTATGAGCTCCTGCACCCTGCGCGGAGTGATGCCGAGCAGTTCGGCTGCTTCCTTGGTAGTAAGCATCGCGAAACCCTTCGCCAGAACGAATAGTTTTATATATAGCAATTGTAATTAAAACCATTCGTTTTAACGAATGGTTTTGAGATTGAGGGCGAACCGACAGAAATGAACGGGCCTGGTACCTGTTGTTGCTGGATTTTGCATATTTGTATAACGCTGTGTGGCCTGTTGCGCCTCGTCCGCAATTCCTTTATTCTTAACTGGCTTCGCGCGAAAGCGCCAAGTGTGCCAGTGTGGCGCAACGGTAGCGCAACTGATTTGTAATCAGTGGGTTGCAGGTTCGATTCCTGTCACTGGCTCCATGAGAGTTTCGGGCCCTGTTCCCTTATGGGGACAGGGCTCGTTTCTTTTTATGTCGTTAAGTCAGCGGGTTTGGCGCCAACCAAGCTTCAGGTTTGTCTCGATCTGTAACACGAAGGGGCGGAAAACCGTTCTTGCTGTTACAGAATGAGACGTGAGCTGGGGTGTCTGCGTAATATCTCAATCTGTAACAGATAAGGGAGGAATTACCCTCTTACTGTTACAGATTGAGATGAAAACGGTGAGGCCCCTGGTCTACTTGATCGAGCGAGGATTTCCGGACATACGAGCGTGGAAAATCTCCCGTTTAGTGAATGAGAGTGGATAATCTCCCACATTGGACTCGATGGCACGCCGAAAGTGGGAGATTATCCACTCTTGATTTCAAACGGGAGAAAATCCACGCTCGAATCTGCCACGGAAGCCCGATCTCGACCTATATATAGGTGCAAATAGGCTGTTATCGAAGCTCGATCCTGAAGGTGTACTCTACTACACCAAAGTGTTACCTCGGGAAACGTCACCTCAGTATCCAAAAACACCGTCCTTCATATCCAAACTCAGCAAAACTGCAGGTCACGGCTATATAGATACGCCCGGCACCGTGTATCTAGAGGTTTTCGTTGACAGCTCCCAAGGTTGCATCGTATTATCTTTTTCGTTCGCGGGGGGCGGCGGTCCAAAAGACCAAAGAACCTGCGGATACTTGAACGATTGGGAGTTTGCCCGAGTGGTTAATGGGGACGGGCTGTAAACCCGTTGGCTCTGCCTACATAGGTTCGAATCCTATAGCTCCCACCCGTCAAGTGCCTGTATAGCTCAGTCGGTAGAGCACTTCGTTGGTAACGAAGAGGTCACCAGTTCAAGTCTGGTTGCAGGCTCCATCCGGCGGTGTAGCTCAGTTGGTTAGAGCACACGGTTCATACCCGTGGCGTCACTGGTTCGAATCCAGTCACCGCTACCATAGGTAACACGGTGGCTTCTCAATAGTATGTTGAGAGGCCACTATGGTATAAAGGCAAAGTCCCGTCCGGGGACGACCTGTTAAGAGGAGGGCTTTATGGCCAAAGAGAAGTTTGAGCGCACTAAGCCGCATGTTAACATCGGCACCATTGGTCACGTCGACCACGGCAAGACCACGCTGACCGCCGCCATCACCAAGGTTCTCTCTGAGACCGAGGGCTGCAAGGCTGACTTCACTGCGTTCGAGAACATCGACAAGGCTCCCGAGGAGCGCGAGCGCGGCATTACGATCTCCGTCTCCCACGTTGAGTACGAGACCGCTGCCCGTCACTACGCTCACGTTGACTGCCCGGGCCACGCTGACTACGTCAAGAACATGATCTCCGGTGCTGCTCAGATGGACGGCGCTATCCTGGTCATCGCCGCTACCGACGGCCCCATGGCTCAGACCCGCGAGCACATCCTGCTCGCCCGTCAGGTCGGCGTTCCCTACATCGTCGTCTTCCTGAACAAGTGCGACATGGTCGACGATGACGAGCTCATCGACCTCGTCGAGATGGAGACCCGTGAGCTCCTCTCCGAGTACGATTTCCCCGGCGACGACATCCCCGTCATCCGTGGTTCCGCTCTGGGCGCTCTCGAGGGCGACGCCAAGTGGATGGACGCTATCCGCGAGCTCATGAAGGCCGTCGACGAGTACATCCCGACGCCTGCTCGTAACAACGACCTCCCGTTCCTGATGGCCGTTGAGGACGTTATGACCATCTCCGGCCGTGGTACCGTTGCTACTGGCCGTGTCGAGCGCGGTGAGCTCAAGCTCAATGAGCCCGTCGAGATCGTCGGCATCAAGGATACCCAGAACACCGTCGTTACCGGTATCGAGATGTTCCGTAAGTCCATGGACTTCTGCGAGGCTGGCGACAACGTCGGTCTGCTGCTCCGCGGCATCAAGCGCGAGGACATCGAGCGCGGTCAGGTTCTCTGCAAGCCCGGTTCGGTTACCCCGCACACCAAGTTCACCGGCGAGATCTACGTTCTGACCAAGGAGGAGGGCGGCCGTCACACCCCGTTCTTCGATGGCTATCGTCCGCAGTTCTACTTCCGCACCACCGACATCACTGGTGTTGCTCACCTGCCCGAGGGCACCGAGATGGTTATGCCTGGCGACAATGTGAACATCACCGCTGAGCTGATTCACCCGGTGGCAATGGAGGAAGGCCTCCGCTTTGCTATCCGTGAGGGTGGCCGCACCGTTGGTTCTGGTCGAGTGACCAAGATCATCGCTTAGTTTTAAGCTGCAGTGTTTAAAGGGCCCGCTTTCGGGCGGGCCCTTCTTTAAGATTCATGTGTATGCGTTCAAGCTTGTTTGAATACGGCTTATAAGGAGAGTTCATGCGCACGATGGTTACCTTGGCGTGTACGGAGTGCAAGCGCCGTAACTACACGACCAAGAAGAACAAGCAGAACAACCCTGATCGTATCGAGTTGAAGAAGTATTGCAAGTGGTGCCAGAAGCACACGCTGCATAAGGAAACTCGATAGTTTTCAGAGGTTAGCACGGGCATAGGCCAGTAGCTCCAATTGGTAGAGCGGCGGTCTCCAAAACCGCATGTTGGGGGTTCGAGTCCCTCCTGGCCTGCCAGCTCGAATAGCGAGCAGCTTGTAGTCAGGTTGCTAAATTGATCAGCAGCTTGATGCCAGGCTGCTTGTTTGGCGTTTAGAGGTAAAACGATCCCTAAAGGAATCAGATGGCTAAGAAATCAAAAACTCAGCGTGCGAAGGCCTCTGCCGCTCGCGCCGCTCGCAAGGAAGCTCGTCAGGCCGAAGCTGCTGCTGAGGCATTGAAACAAGCTCAGGGCGAAAGCGCTGATACTGAAGCTCCTAAGAAGAAGCTGTTCGGTAAAACTTCTCAGGCTGCTGATTCTGCAAAAGACGCCAAGCAGAGCAAGGCTGTTGAAAAGAAGGCCGAGAAGAAAGCTGCTAAGCCTAAGAAGAAGCGTTTCCAGTTCCTCAGGGATGTTAAGGCTGAGATGAAACGCGTTACTTGGCCCAGCCGTCAGGACGTTCTTCGTTGGAGCGTTGTGGTAGTTGCCGCACTTCTCTTCTTCGGTATTTATGTTGCTGTTCTTGACAATGGCATTATTACGCCGCTGTTGTTTTTGATTTCCGGATTGGGGGCTTAAGGCATGTCGAAGAAGTGGTATGTGCTTCACACCTACTCCGGCTATGAGAACAAGGTGAAGACGAACCTTGAAACCCGCATCGAAACCATGGGTCTTGAGAACAATGTCTTCGCTATCGAGATTCCTACGGAGACCGTTACTGAGATTAAAGAGGGTGGTCGTCGTAAGGAAAGCGAAAAGAAGGTGTTTCCCGGTTACGTGCTGGTTCGTATGGAACTCGATGATCGTAGCTGGGCTGCTGTTCGCAATACTCCCGGTGTTACCGGTTTTGTCGGCGCCGATAGCAAGCCCGCGCCGCTTACTCGTGACGAGTACAACAAGATTATGAAGCGTACTAGCCACGAAGCCCCGAAGAAGACCTCAACTAATCTTGAGGCAGGGCAGGCTGTCAAGGTTGTTTCCGGTCCTTTGGCCGAGTTTGACGGTGTTGTTTCGGAGGTTATGCCTGATGCCGGTAAGGTGAAGGTCATGGTTTCGATTTTTGGTCGTGAAACCCCGGTGGAGCTTTCGTTCGATCAGGTTTCCTGCATATAGAATGGTCTCTGCAGTTTTAAGGCGTGCCCGCGTGGACCGGGGCTTCTCATTCCTTAGGCTGTGAAGATATATAGTGCAAAAGCATTTTGAAAGGTAATTAGAATGGCTGAGAAGAAAGTTACCGGCTTCGTTAAGCTGCAGATTCCTGCTGGCGCTGCGAATCCGGCCCCGCCCGTCGGCCCGGCTCTGGGTGCTCAGGGTGTCAACATCATGCAGTTCTGCCAGGCGTTTAACGCTCAGACGCAGGAGCAGAAGGGCACCATCATCCCTGTCGAGATCACGGTGTATGAGGACAAGTCCTTCACCTTTATCTGCAAGACCCCGCCGGCGGCCGTGCTGATTAAGGAGAAGCTGGGTCTGAAGTCCGCTTCTGGCATCCCGCAGCTGAAGTTCGTGGGTACGCTTACCCAGGATCAGCTCCGTGAGATCGCTGAGATCAAGCTGCCCGACCTGAACGCTAACGACATCGATGCTGCTATGCGCATCGTTGCCGGCACCGCTCGTTCCATGGGCGTGCGCGTCGAGGGCGTTGAGATGAAGAAGACCTACGTGCCTTCCAAGAAGCTGGCCGCTATTCTCAGGGGCGAGGCTTAAGAATTTCGCATCGTGTGGTGCATTTGGTTTTGGACTGTGGAAGGGGTTTGCGTTAGAAGCCGCATAAGCTCGCTACGAACCACGAAAGGAACTATCATGGCAAAGCATTCCAAGGCTTACCGCGCTGCCGTCGAGAAGATCGGCGATGGCACCTACGCTCCGCTTGAGGCGTTTGCAATGGTGAAGGACGTCGCCACCACCAAGTTCGATCAGACCATCGAGGCTCACTTCCGCCTGGGTATTGATACCCGTCAGGCTGATCAGCAGCTGCGTGGCACGGTCTCCCTGCCGAACGGCTCTGGTAAGACCGTCCGTGTTGCCGTCTTCGCCGAAGGCGCTGCAGCTGACGCTGCTCGTGAGGCTGGCGCCGATATCGTCGGCACTGATGAGCTGACCGCTCAGATCCAGGCTGGCGAGTTCAACTTCGACGCTGCCGTTGCTACTCCGGACCAGATGGGCAAGGTCGGTCGTCTGGGCAAGATCCTCGGCCCCCGCGGTCTGATGCCGAACCCGAAGCTCGGCACCGTTACCCCGAATGTTGCTCAGGCTATCAAGGAGCTCAAGGGCGGTCGTGTGGAGTATCGCGCTGACCGTTATGGCATTGCTCATGTCATCATCGGCAAGGCTAGCTTCACTCCTGAGCAGCTCGCTGAGAATTACGGCGCTGTTTACGATGAGATCCTGCGCATGAAGCCTGCTGCTGCCAAGGGCAAGTACGTCAAGTCTGTCAGCGTTTCCGGCACTATGACCCCGGGTGTTGCTGTCGACTCTTCCGTGAACAAGAACTACACGGTTGCTGCTGAATAAGCATCTCAGCCATTTCAGCTTATAAGGAGCGGTCCTTCGGGGCCGCTCTTTTTTTGTTAATTGGCAGATCTATAAAGGTGCACCGGTGCTGTGCATTGTGGAGCCAACGATGACGGAACAGATATCAACGCTTGTGGATACGCTGCCGATATTTATCTGCAGGAATGCCATTCTGGGTTGCGTTTGTGATTTTCAAATTGCGAGTTTGGTACCATTTCCTTGATTGCAGATTGCAGATTGCAGATTGCAGATTGCAGATTGCAGATTGCAGATTGCAGATTGCAGCTGTTGAGGCTATTGGGTTAGGAGCATAGGTCATGTCGGTTATCTTGAAGTCTCCTGGGGAGATCGAGGCTATGAAGGCTGCAGGGCAGCTTTCCGCCGAAGTGCTGCGCAAGGTAGGGGAGTTGGTAAAGCCCGGCGTCTCTACTTTGGAGCTTGATGAGTTCGCCGAAACCTATATCCGCGAGCATGGCGGTATTCCGGCATTCAAGGGGTATGGTGGATTTCCGGGGACGATCTGCGCATCGGTAAACGAGCAAATCGTTCATGGCATTCCCTCGAAAAAAGTTGTGCTTCGAGACGGCGATATCCTTAGTGTTGACACCGGTGCAACTGTTGATGGTTGGGTTGGCGATAACGCCTGGACGTTTGCGGTTGGGAAGATCTCCGAGCAAAAACGAAAGCTCCTCAAGGTTACCGAGGAATGCATGTGGGCAGGTTTGGATTGCGCTGTCGCTGGCAACCATTTAGGCGATATCGGCCATGCTGTGCAGTCGATTGCCGAGAATGCCGGGTTCGGCGTAGTTCGTGAGTATGTTGGCCATGGTGTTGGCAGAAACATGCATGAAGAGCCGAACGTCCCTAATTATGGACACAGGCATTTTGGTATGAAGCTGCAGGTTGGTATGGTGCTGGCTATCGAGCCTATGATCAATATGGGAACAAGAAAAGTGCTTCAGGGCAAGGATGGGTGGCTGGTAAGCACGCGCGATGGTATGCCCAGCGCGCACTTCGAGAAGATGGTCGCCATTACCGAAGACGGACCTGTGATTCTCACCACCGAACCAGACCATAGGCGTCCTCTGTAGCAAGTGTCCAAGGTATGCATAGTAAAGGGGTGCAGCGTGCATATGTGCTGCACCCCTTAGCTTTACGGGAAGAGAATTGGCAAGGCCTTCTACTTCAGCTGCTTTCCGTTCGTGTCCCAGTAGAACCGCTTGAACTTGCGAATCTGGTTCAGGTGCATGATCTTCGCCCACATATTGTGCTTGAAGGAATCGGGCGCGTAATGCAGCGGGTAGGGCTCATCGGTGGCCTTCAGGGCTTTCAGCGCCTGAGTAAGGCGCTCCTGGTTATCCATGCTGCGTTTGAGCACGTAGGCAGGCACGCAACAGTACAAGAACGGGTTATAGGCCTCGTGGTACTCCACCGGCTGGCCCATGACGAACTCACGCACGATCAGCTCGACGAAGTTCTGCCCGCCAAGGCTCATGTAGTAGGTGTTGCGCCCGCAGCGAGTGTTCACCTCGAAGAAGCGGAAACTGCCATCACGGCTGTCGTACTTGATGTCGAAATTGGCAAAGCCGCGATAGCCCACATGCGACAGGAAACGCTTGGCGCAAGAGATGATGGCCTCCTCGCGCTCTCCCATGATGCACAGCGGGTTTCCAAGCGCGGTGGGGTCGTGATCCTGCAGGCATACCACGCCACCGGCGACTACGCGCAGGTCGCCGGAGGCGTCCGAGAACGTGGTGAGCGTGCGGATGGCGTCGTCGCCGCCGGGGATGAAGTCCTGCAGCACCAGAAGGTTGTTGTAGTCCGACGTACGGATGCTGCGCCAAACCTGCGCAAGTTCTTCGGGGCTTTCGATCTCATAGATCTTTCGCCAGCCTTCGATGGAGGGCTCGGCGTCTTGGAACTGTGCCGAGTTGGAAGGTTTGGCAATCAGTGGGTAGGGGAACTCATCGACGGGAAGCTCATCGGGGCCGTTGCCGCAGTCGAAGTACCAGGTTTTCGGGAACGGGATGTCAAGCTCCTCGCAGATCTCGTAGAAGCGCCGTTTCTGCGTGATGTCGTCGAGCAGGGGAAAATCGATGTACGGGACCACGTAGCCAAGGTCCTGCAGGCGTTGCTTGCCCTGCGAGAGCATGCGGGCGTGGCAGTCATCGCAGCCCAAGATGAGCAGCGTCTTCTCCGGATGCGCCCCATGAACTTCTTGGGCGATGCGCTCAAGCGCGTTGTATAGGCCTTCCTGCTCATGGATGTGCGGCTCCAGGCGATAGTCCGTGAAACGGCTTTCAGAGAGCATCTTGATGTTTTGCGTGGCGAGCACGATGGTGCTTTCGATACCGAAGGCACGATGCAGCTCGCGCACGTAGCTGTATGCAAGGATGTCGCCGCCTACCACCACCGGTTGCAGCAGGCGCGCCACATCCTCGGTGCGGGTGATAGGTGCGGGATCGACGTGTGCGGTCATGAAATCTCCTTTGAGATCCGATAACGTATGCAGCCTTGCATTATCGCACACGCCGGCAACTGCGCGTAGGCGTGACGCGCGTTTCGTGGAAAGTGCCCATAGGGCGGGTCGGTGGCGTATGATGAGCGAATGCATAAACGCCGGTCGGCGAACCTGTAAGAGAAGGAGCTTTCCAAAGCATGTGCGGATTCGTGGGATTCACCGCCGTTGATTTCGACGAGGGCGTCAATCGCGCCATCGTCAAGGACATGGCGGATCGCATTATCCATCGCGGCCCTGATGATGAGGGCTTTTTCGTAAACGATGATGTGGCTATGGGCTTTCGTCGCCTGTCCATCATCGACCTTGAGGGCAGCCACCAGCCCATGCAGAACGCCGACGGCAGCGTGACCGTCACGTTCAACGGCGAGATCTACAACTTCCAGGAGCTGCGCGCCGAGCTTGAGGACATGGGCTATCAGTTCAAGACCAACGGCGACACCGAGACCATCGTGCATGGTTATGAGGCCTGGGGCACGGGCGTGTTCGAGCGCCTGCGCGGCATGTTCGCCATCGCCATTTGGGACGCTAAGGAAAAGCAGCTGGTGCTTGCGCGCGACATCTTCGGTATCAAGCCGCTGTACTACCAGCATGAGGGCAATCGTCTTATCTGGGGCAGCGAGATCAAGTCCTTCCTGGCACACCCGCGCTTCAAGAAGGAGCTCAACCGCGAGGCCCTGCCGCAGTACCTGTGCTTCGAGTATATGAACGACTCGCAGACCATGTTCAAGGACGTCCATAAGATGACGCCCGGTCATTTCATGGTGTTCAAGGACGGCAAGGCCACCATCGAGTGCTTCTACAAGATCACTTACAAGATCGATCGCTCCAAGGGTCTTGAGGAATGGGCCGACATCATCAAGAATACGTTCGACGAGAGCGTGCGCGCCCATGAGATCGCCGATGTGGAGATCGGCAGCTTCCTGTCCGGCGGCATCGACAGCTCGCTGGCAGCGTACTGCATGGGCCAGCATCATGACGAGGGCGTGAAGACGTTCTCCGTGGGCTACGACATCACCGGTAGCGAGGAGCAGCGTGACAAGGCCGAGAACGCCGGCTTCAAGATCAAGCTGGACGAGCTCAAAGACGCGCGCGAGTTCGCCGAGTGGGCGGGGCTTTCCAACAAGGACGTGCAGGTCACGGCCAAGGAGTTCTTGGATATCGTTCCCACCGAGCAGTATCACATGGATGAGCCGCTCGGCGCGCCGTCGGCCATTCCGCTGTACTTCGTCAGCCAGCTTGCCTCCAAAGAGGTGAAGGTGGTGCAGTCCGGCGAGGGCGCCGACGAGCTGTTCGGCGGCTACTGGATCTACCACGACCAGTACGAGTTCTCCAAGTACTTCAAGGTGCCCCGTGCGCTGCGCGCGGCCGGCGGCGCGGTTGCTCAGAAGCTGCCGCCGTTCCACGGACGTCACTTCGCCATGCGCGGTTCGGGCGGCCCGGAGAAAAGCTATCAGCGCGCGTGTATGAACTACATGTGGGACGAGGTCCCCAACGTGCTGAAGGGTTACAACGGCCCGTGCAAGCCGTGGGAATGGTGCAAGCCGCACTTCGACGAGGCTGCGGTGCAGACGGGCGGCGGCGACGTCATCACGCAGACGCAGTACGTGGACATGGTCTCCTACATGCCCTATGACATCTGCCTGAAGGCCGACCGCATGTCCATGGCGCACTCCCTTGAGCTGCGCGTTCCCTTCCTGGACAAGAAGGTGCTCGATGTGGCGCTGCAGTTGCCCACCGACTGTCGCGTCACCGACGAGCATTCGAAGTACGCGCTGCGCCGTGCGGCGGCCCACCTGGGCTTTCCGCAGAAGGTGGCGGACATGCCCAAGCAGCCGTTCATCACGCCGCTGACCGTGTGGTTGCAGACCGACCTGTATTACGAGCGTATCAAAGAGGCGTTCACCAGCCCCGCTGCGCACGAGTTCTTCAACGTGGACTACCTGATGAAGATGCTTAACGACCATCGCAGCGCCGATTTCAGCACGCAGGAGGGCCGTTCCAAGCTCAAGATGATGCGCATCTGGAACGTGTACTGCTTCCTGTGCTGGTACGAGGTGTTCTTCGGCGAGACGTCGAAACAGTACGCCCCGAAGACGCAGGTGGCGTAAAACGGGTTTGGGTGCGAGCGCGTTGATGCGCGGGCGTGCGGGCTCATCGTTGGGAATGGGCAGATAATGCTACGTCCCCAATGTGTCCATTTGCATAGTGGAATGAGAAACGGCCGCGGATGGTTCCGCGGCCGTTTACGTTATGAGGGGTACGCCCGTTTGAGAAGGGCTATTTGTCCCAGGCGATGAAGGCCCAGGTGATCACGCGGGGGTTGCGCAGACGCAGCGCCTTTTGCACGCCGCCGTGGCCGTCTGGCGATCCGGCGTGCTCGTTGGGCACGAGGTTATCGTTGAGCCAGGCGTGCAAGCGCGCGTAGGCGGCTTGGCGCTGCTGCTCGCCGACGACGGCGCCGGCTGCCCCGTCGATCATGCGGCGCAGGCTTTCTGCAGCCTGCTCGGGGGTGTCGAAGGAGTCGTTGCGCTCGGAGCGGATGAAGTCGACCTGGGGGAGGATTCCTTCTGCAGCCAGGATGTTGATGGCGTACAGGTAATCGGGGCACAGCGCGTCCTTGAGCCCGAGGTCTGCCATGATGCGCTCGTCGGTACGGGGGCTCGAACCGGTGGTCAGCGTGATGCACACGCGCCGGCGCGCGATGTCGGTGAGGCGCAGCAGGCTGTCACGCAGGTTGGCGGTGGCGATGCTGCGCGAGGCGGTGCACACGTCCACCATGCCCGGGCGCACGCCTTTGGCCGCCCAATCTTCCTCCCAGCTCAGCTGCATGGGGAAGACCGTGTGGACTTCGGTCTGCTTAAGCGCTTCCGACATGCGGTCGAGCATGCCGCGCGAAAAATCGGCAGCGACCACTTTGTGGCCGGCCAGCCCGAGCGGCACGGCAAGGGCTCCGGTGCCGCATCCCATGTCGAAGACGGTTTCCCTAGGCTGGATATCCGCCAGCTCGATGAAACGTCGAGCGTAAGCGCTGGGTTCGGTGCTGGTTGGGAAGGTGTGGGAGCGGGAGTCCCAGTAGGAGGGGTCGTCGGCCTTGCGGCGCGCCTGTTGCAGAGCCATCCATTCCGCGTTCCAATCGGTGGTGGTGAGCTTCGGGTTGAACGGCTGCACGTTGATGGCGGGTTCGGTGCCGATTTCATTGGCTGGATCGCTCTCGCCGAATGGCCCGGTGGATGCCGGGGCCTGGTCGAGCCGGCTGCTGCCCGTTTGGTCGGCGGATGTGCCCGCGAGGGCGCGGTGGGAGCGCTCCGCCTGTTCGAAGGAAGAGGCGGGTTTGGACGTGTTCTTTCCAGCCATTTTGAGCATCCCTTTCACGAAACGGCCTGGCGGCCGATATATTCGTTAGCATGTATTCCCATAGTATCCGATTGCGGGGCTTGCTATGCGAGGGCCGGGCAATCGTTCTCAGATAAGGAGCATACCATGCACGTAGAGCTGCTCTACCATACCCCTGATCCGGAGCGCGCTATCGCCACGGCCGCGCGCCTGTGCTATGCGCCCGTAGGCGCTGCCGAGCTGATGGAGACCATGCCGCCCGAGCGCGTCAAGAGCGTGCTTACCACCATCATGTCCTCGGGGCATTTCAGCACCCTTGAGCATGCAAGCTACACGTTCGCCGTCGACGGCGTGTCGCGAGCGCTCACGCATCAGCTCGTGCGCCACCGCATCGCCAGCTTCAACCAGCAAAGCCAGCGTTATGTGAAGTTCACGGGCGATGTGGCGGTGGTCAAGCCTGAGAGCATCGCGGGCAATGCCGAGGCATCCGAGGCGTTCGACAAGGCAATCCAGGCTGCGGTGGACGCCTACCATGCGCTGCTCGAGGCGGGCGTGCCCGCCGAAGACGCGCGCTATCTGCTGCCCAACGCCGCGGAGAGCAAGATCGTCATCACCATGAACGTTCGCGAGCTGCTGCACTTCTTCAGCCTGCGCTGCTGCAACCGCGCTCAATGGGAGATCCGCGACATGGCGCATCGCATGCTGGAGCTGGCGCGCCCCACGGCTCCGTTCATCTTCGCCGACGCCGGCGCGCCGTGCGTGCGCGGTACGTGCCCGGAGGGCAAGATGACCTGCGGTAACCCGTATCCGAAAGTCACGCGTGAGTAACGTGGCGAAACCTAAGAGCGATCTTTCCCGCGCGTTTTCCGAGGACGGCGCGCGCAAGACGCACGTGGGCGGCCAGGCGCTGCTCGAGGGCGTGATGATGCGCGGCAAGTACAACTGGGCCGTGGGCGTGCGCGAGCCGGATGGCGGCGTGTACGAGGAATCCCATGACCTGGCAAGCGGCCGTGCGAAGAACGGCTGGATGTATTGGCCGTGCGTGCGCGGCTGCCGCGCCATGGTGGAATCGCTGGTGCTGGGCTACAAGGCGCTGGAAATCGCCGCGCTCCATGCGTTCAACGAGGACGAGGAAGACGAGGCCGATTCAGCCTCTACGCAGCGAGCGAAGGCGACCGGCTCTGACCGAATGGCTGCGAAGGCTGCGGCTTGCGAGCCTTCGGGAGCCGAGGGCGCCATGGCGGGCGTGGGCGCCGCTTCGCTGCATCCGCTTGCTGGCGATGCCGATGCCTGTTTGGCCGTGCACCCGAACGCTTGCGATCCTGACGGCGAAGCGCCCGTGCCCGGGCCTGCCGACGCAACGTTCTCCTGGAAGGGCGATTTCGGCCGCCCCGACACCATGATCGACGCCCTGGGCGCGCAGCGTTCGCTAGAGGTGGTTTCCGAGCCGGTCCCCGCGCCTGTTGCTTCCGCCGCGGCCGCAAGCGAGCCTGCAGCGAAGTCCGACGGAGATGCGGCGTTCGGCAAGAAGGAAATGGCATTCTCCATGGTGCTGGGCCTGGTCATGGGCGTGGTGCTGTTCATCGTGGCGCCGGCGTTCATCACGAACCTGCTGGTGGGCGAGTACGATGAGCGCACGTTGGCATGGAACATCGTGGACGGCCTTTTGCGCGTGGCCGTGTTCGTATTCTACATTTGGCTGATCGGGCGCATGAGCGATATCAAGCGTATGTTCGGCTATCACGGCGCCGAGCATAAGACCATCCACTGCTACGAGCATGGGCTGCCGCTCACCCCGGAAAACGCGCGGCAGTTCCCGCGGCTGCATGTGCGCTGCGGCACGGCGTTTCTGATCATGGTGATGATCATCGCCATATTGGTGTACACCGTCACGCCGCTCAATGCGCTCATCTCGGCGTGGGGCGTGCCCGACGGCGCCCCGAAGCTGGCGCTCGTCATTGCGGCGCGCATAGCGCTGATGCCGGTGATCGCCGGCATCAGCTACGAGATCACCGTGCGCTGGGCGGGCAGCCATCCGGAAAACCCGCTGGTGAAGGTGGTGCTGTGGCCGGGCATGCAGATGCAGTACCTGACCACCAACGAGCCCGACGACGGCATGCTTGAGTGCGCCATCGCGGCCATGCAGCAGGTGCTTGAGCGCGAGGAGCTTGAGGCGGCGAAGGCCGCTGCCGCTGCCAGGGGCGCTCAGGCATAGGCGGGACAGGTTTTTATAAGCGAAAAAGGAGGGCGGCTTGCGAGGGGATCGCAAGCTGCCCTCTGTATGTTGGGCGATGTTAAGGGTGGTCGCCGGCAGCGAACGGGACAGGTTACGAGAAGCCCCGATACGCAAAGTTGCGTCTGGGAATTTGGTGTTTGGGACCTCCGGCTTCGACCCGAAGGGGCTCGCGCTCGACCAGGGTTTCGGTTTGTGGGACGTAGGCTATGGAGCTTGAGCGGAAATGCGATGCGGGCAAAAGGAAAGCCCTTCCCAAGATGGTGCTCGGAAAGGGCCTTTAAGCTTTCGGTTGCGGTTACTGAAAAGGTTTCGCGCCTTTCATGCTGCGTCTACCGGTTCGCGCAGGCGATGAGCGGGAGGTACTGCTGCGCGGCGGCCGGGACGGCAAGGTCGATGTTTTGGCCGTAAGCGCTCACCGTGACGTAGCCGGGGGTGTTGTAGGTGGTGAGCGTGGCGGGGACGCCCGCAGCGGAACCGGACACGGTGCTAGCGGGCACGGCGTTGGCGGGAAGGTCGGCCACCTGCCAATCCTTGATGTCGAGGTTCTCGATGCAGGTTTGCACTTGCGCAGATGAGATGCCCGTGGCGTTGGCGATGTCCCAGGTGTGGGCCAGAAGCGCATCGGAAACGGCGTCTTTGACGCCCGACGCGTCGATAGCGGAGTTCATGGCGGTGGTTTTCACGCTGCTTGCGGCGTTGGCAACCGGGGCTGCGGTGGATGTGGCGGGCAATAACGCGTTTGCGCAGCCTATGCCCACGCAAACGATCAGAATGCTCCCAAGGCAAACTCCCAGTGCTTTTCGTACCATGCGACGCTCCCTTTCCGCCCGATGGGCGGCCTCCATGTTGCTACGTACGGGCAGGATGCCGTCGGTGATGCTGTGATACGGCGATTGCGCTGCGAAGATGCGGCGTTTCGACGGCTCCTTGATGCTAAGGTTACGCGAAGGCGGGCGGCGAGGGCCAAGGTTCTCGAAACCATCGCGGTTCCTTCGCGCTCCGCCGACGAAATCAACACGCATTCTGCAATTTCGCGGTATCGTCGTGTATAAGGCGGCCGGTTTTGCGTCGTTCGGGGCGCCTGCGGGCGGCTCGCGCAGAATCGCAAGCTCATCCTCGCCGTCAATCGTGTATAGTACCCCCTGCGCCGCCCGCGACGTTTCGCCGCGCGGCGCTACTATCCCCGCACACGTAAAACTACGAATGGGGCAACCGTGTGAACGATAAGGCTGCAAGGGCGGCCGGAGCAGGCAAGGAGGGTGCCGCATGAAGCTGGTGGTGACCGAGAAGAACGACGCGGCGACGAAGATTGCGGCGTTGCTGGGCGTGAAAAAGCCCAAGGCGGAAAAGGTGTGTCCCACGCCGGTGTACGGGTTGGAGGTGGAGGGGGAGGAATGGGTGACCATCGGCCTGCGC